>NZ_CP041767.1:2202500-2536250 GCF_022026395.1 Brevibacillus brevis
GACCCGTGCGAGTTCGAGTCTCGCCGACCGCACCAATCCCGGAAACAATCAGGAAGAAATGGAAACGAGCGTTTGTATTTTTCTAAATAGATGGAGCCTTTTTCGACAAGGGCTTTTTTTTCTGCCAACTGCGAAAGCACTGTCGAATAGAAAGAGAAAAAGGTGGGAAAGGTGATAGCAGTGCCTTATTTTTTCCCACTTTTGGGTCATTGCTTATGAATCGCATTTGATGTAAACTGCCAATTGAGAGAAAAACAATAGAGAAATGTTGGAAAAACAACACTACCTAAATTCAGATCAGACCCAATCTGGTTTAGGTCGAGGAGAAGAACCCATGAGTGTAATTAGAGAGATCATTGAGGGATTATTCATCGGATTTACTTCTGCGGTGGGCGTAATCGGCACATACCAAACACTAGTTTCTTGTGCAGGCCTGTTCCGCAAAAAAGAGCAAGTAACATCTGAGCCGCAAAAGACGTTTGCTGTGCTCGTGGCTGCTCACAATGAGAGCGCCGTAATTGCTCCGCTTATTGAAAACCTGAAGAAACTCGACTATCCACGTGAAATGTACGACATCTTCGTCATTTGCGACAACTGTACAGATAACACGGCAGAAATTAGTCGGGCGCATGGTGCAATTGCATGTGAGCGTTTTGACACATCCAAGCGTGGGAAAGGCTACGGCATCGAATGGATGTTGGAGAACCTCTGGGCAAGACCTAAGCAGTATGACGCTGTCGTCATGTTTGATGCTGACAACTTGGTTGAGAAAAACTTCTTGAAAGTAATGAATGACCGTCTCTGCAAAGGGGCGCGTGTGATTCAAGGCTACCTCGACTCCAAGAACCCGTTTGATTCCTGGATTACGCTGTCTTATGCGGTTACCTATTGGTTTACAAACCGTATGTGGCAACTGGCTCGTCACAATTTGGGACTGCCGAACACTTTGGGCGGAACTGGCTTGTGCATTGAGAGCAACCTGCTCAAAGAAATGGGATGGGGAGCAACCAGTCTCACGGAAGACTTAGAATTTGCAACACGTTGTATTGAACGAGGTATTTACCCGACATGGGCACATGACACCAAGGTATGGGATGAAAAACCGATTGACTTAAAATCGTCTATGCGCCAGCGTTTGCGTTGGATGCAAGGGCACTACGATGTGGCAGGACGCTATATTCGATCTGTCTTGTTTAATGGTATGAAGTCGAGAAAGCTGGGGATGCTTGATGCAGCCTTCTACCTCTTCCAACCGATGTATGTGCTGATGGTGACAATGATGTCGGTATTGTTCCTGGCAAGATTTTTTGATATCGGTACGTTTTCAACGGTATCCACGATCTTGCCAACATGGCTGGTATACGGTTCTACTGCCGTGTTCTACCTGTTGCCGATCTTGGCCCTCTATTTGGATAAAGTTCCGTGGAAGGGGTATTTCGGGCTCCTCTTGCTACCGTTCTTTTTCCTGACCTGGCTTCCGATTATGTTTTACGCGTTCTTTACGAAGAAAAACCAAGTGTGGAGTCATACCTCTCACACACGCGCGATTCGTATCGAGGAGATCCAGCAATAGTGACGTAAACAAGCAAAAACCACAGGGGGAATATTCACCTGTGGTTTTCCTATTATCTTAAAGTAGCGAGACCGTTGCCGAATTTGGTATAATGACGTGATCAAGCAAGTAGCGTTCGCCAACGGGATTAAGGCACCAGCGCCAGACGTAGCGGTGCCCATAGGAGGAAAACAGCAATGAAGCTCGCGACAGATATTCACAACAACGACGTCCCATTGTTGTGGGGCGATAAACGATACCATACATGGAATTATCATTTAAGAGGGACTTTTCACGAAAAGATTTTCAAGGTTCCATTGGATGGCGGTTTTAGTTGTCCGAATCGGGATGGGAAAGTAGCGACAGGCGGCTGCACATTTTGCAGCGCCAGAGGATCTGGAGATTTTGCTGGTGACCGCAGAATGGATCTGGAAAGACAGTTTCACGATGTGAAAAATCGTATGCACGAGAAATGGCCACAAGCCAAGTATTTGGGCTTCTTCCAAGCGTATACGAATACGTATGCGCCTGTGGAGGAACTGCGGGAGATGTACGAAGTCATCCTCCAGCAAGAAGGTGTAGTCGGACTCTCCATCGCCACACGTCCTGACTGCCTGCCTGACGACGTTGTGGAGTATTTGGCTGAATTGAATGAGCGCACATATTTGTGGGTGGAGCTCGGACTCCAGACAGTTCATGAGCACACAGCCCAGTTAATTAATCGAGCACACGATTATCAATGCTACGTGGATGCTGTAGAGAGGTTGCGCAAGCACAACATACGTGTATGTTCTCATATCATCTACGGATTGCCCGGAGAGAGCCACGAAGAGATGATGCAGACGGCAGATGCTGTGGCACATCTGGATGTGCAGGGGATCAAAATACACCTGTTACATCTGCTGCGCAAAACACCGATGGTGAAGCAGTACGAAGCAGGACTCTTGGAATTCCTGTCTCAGGAAGAGTACACGAAGCTCGTTGTGGATACATTGGAAATTTTACCTCCAGAGATGATCGTCCATCGAATCACAGGGGACGGACCACCTGATCTTTTGATTGGACCGATGTGGAGCCGCAAAAAGTGGGAAGTTCTGAATGGTATTGATGCAGAACTGAAAGCACGGAATAGCTGGCAAGGAAAGTTATTCGTGCCACGCACGTAAATTCATCGCAACAAAAAGGGAGCCATTTCTGGGCTCCCTTTCTTTTTATAGATTGCGAATCAGATTTCTCGCACGCTTCGGGTAATTGGTGATCAGACCATCTACCCCACAGTCGATGGCTCGCTGGATTTGCGGACCAGTATTTACCGTCCAGCTCAAAACTTCAAAATGACGCTGCTTTGCTTGTTTGACCAAATCCTCCGTCAATTGATCATAGGGGACGTGCAATTGATCAGCTCGATAGCGACTGGCTACTTCCCAAGGCTTGGCGAGTGGCCCAACATATAAAAGTCCCGTCGTTTGCGTGGCATCTAATTGCTTGATTCGTAAAAGGCTATCGAAGTTAAACGTTGAAATGATCGTTCGCTCTGTTAGCTGATATCGTCTGATTTGTTCGATGACGAGCTCCTCTAAGTGAGGTTGATCGAGGAAGAAATTTTTCATCTCGATGATAAAGCGCAGTGGTGTGTCTACAAATGACTGAAATACCTCCTGTAGGGTTGGAATGTGGGCTTTTGGTACTCGCATAGACGAGTCTTTATCCGCTCGTAGCTGACGCAGCTCACGCAATGTGTAATGACGCACTAAGCCAGAACCATTGGTCGTGCGCTCCAGGTTATGGTCATGAATGACGACCAGCTTATTGTCACTGCTGAGCTGAACATCTAATTCGATCCCATTGGCTTTTCGTCGGGCGGCTCCTTGAAACGATTCCATCGTATTTTCCGGAAACAGGCCGGAAGCGCCACGATGGGCATAAATAAGTGGGGGCACGAGGGCTTCCTCCCTTCTCGAGCGTGTCATTGCCTACTATCATGATATGTAAAGGGCCCCTCGATACGACCTGACATGAGAGGCATCTCCAGAAGTCTATCCGATTACGACGAGTACGATGACCAACAGGACAAAGAGGACAAGGATCAGGGCAAAATTGTTATGGCAACTCACAAAACACACCCTCCTTCTCGCACATGAAGCATCTACTCTCATGGTATGAAGAAGAGGTAAATATGACCCAACAGAATGCCCACCTTCCGTTTTTTTGTGCATAAGGAACGCTTTTTTATACAGATTGGCAGATGACGGTATACCTTGTTTTGCTACAATGAGAGTAAGAGTATTGTAGGGGAGGGTGAAGACCGTGATAAATGTTGTAGGCGCACAGGATGCTGGCGACCTGATCATTGATCGACAAAATCGCCGCGTAAAGCTGCATGTGTATGAACCATCACAAATCGAGCAGTGGGATCGGGTCTTGAAGGAACTGGCCGAGGAGTCAGAGGCAACAAAAGTGATTGTGTACGGGAAGAAACAAGATGTTCCGCAATGGCAATCCCTGGGTTACGAGCTGGAGGGTACCATTGACGGTTTTTTTCAAGGGGAAAACGCACAGATGCTCACCTGCTATCTGACAAAAGAGCGAGCTACCTCTGGCGCAGAAAAACTTGCTGAAGAAATTCTTGGGTTGAGCCTGTCAAAAGCGGGGAGTATGATAGAAAAATCATTACCAGAGGGATATCACCTGCGTGAAGCAACGGAGGCAGACACGAAGGAATTGGCGTGTCTGTATGGACTGGTATTCGCGACGTATCCTACACCGATGAACGATCCGTCCTATATTCGCAAAACCATGCAAGAAGGTACCCTCTACTATGTCGTTGAATTTGAAGGCAAGATTGCTTGTGCTGCGTCAGCAGAAGTATCCGAACGCTTTGGGTCAGCGGAAATGACGGATTGCGCGACCCATCCAGACCATGCGGGGAAAGGTCTCCTCCAACCGCTGTTTATCGCGTTGGAAAAAAGGATGGAGGAGGCAGGGATTTACTTTTTGTACACCTTGACCCGGGCACAATCGGCAGGCATGAATGTGACGGCTGCCAAAATGGGCTATGCATACCGCGGACGGCTAATTAACAATTGTACGATCTTTTCAGGTTATGAAGACATGAATATATGGGTTAAGCCACTCCGCCCGACGAGGGAATAACAGGCTACCTGTTTGTAGGATACAACTGCTGCTGCAGACGGCGGGCCATCAGGGCCAACTGAAGCTGCCAGCGTTGATGAGCATCCTCCAGGCGGTAGCCTGTTTTTTCTTCGATCTGGGTCAACCGGTACTTGAGCGTATGTCGATGGATATACAAGGCTTGCGAGGTCTGAAGACCGTTTCCGTTCTGGGCTAAATACACCTCAAGTGTTTCGAGCAGCTGTTGATTATATTTCGTATCATAGCGAATCAATGGATCCAGCAATGGGTTCCACAGGCGGAGCAAGCTATCTTTTTCACGATGGTACGGAAACAAAAACTGATAGCCCTGCATATCCCGGTATCGCAAAATCTGCGGGGACTGGGCCAACAGCGGGTAAGCTTGCAGAGCAAACATCGCTTCTTCGGAGGCAGTGACGACGTTTGGCAATTGCTCACAGGGATTGCTCAAGGCGATGTGTAGAGCAAAGTCAGGGTGCAGCCCTCTCCAGCGGGAAGTGAGCTGTTCCAACAGGCGCAGGCTCGTCTGATCATCCGGCAAAATAAACAAGAGGCAATGTGGCCGCTCGCGAAGCAAATAAGAGCGTTGATGACGGTCGCTAAGCCTCCGCATCAACGTAATGACACTTTGATGCATGTCTCCGAGCATCGTTTGATCGGCTACCTCTACACGGACAGCGACGCAGAGATGATGTCCAGCAAGCGGGTACCCGAGCATGCGACAACGGCTCTCCAGCTCCGTGAGGGTCATCTGCTGCCCATTCAGCAACTCCTCCACAAAATCCCCTTTTAACCGCCATTCCGTTGCGGCTACTGCCCTTTCCTTTACATATTCGAGTGCACATAAAGTAGAGGCATGCTGTAGAGCGACGTCATCGAGCTCTTTCCAGGCGTGCTCGGGCTTCGTTAAGGTCAACGTGCCAAAATGCTCGCGATTGGCGCGAATCGGTACATGATGCGCGATTTCCTGGGACTGATCATGCGGCAGCGCTTCCGAACTGCCATGCTGTGTGACTTCAAAGCCTAGTGCATCTACGAGCGAAACGACGCCTCCCGTAAGTGCAGCGAGCTCGCCTGCGATGGCGGGAAGGCCTCCTTTAGACAGGGCAGCATCAATCATTCGGTTATGAATCGCCGAGGAATAGGCCAGCGTTTCAAATTGCCGATTCATGATCGGCTGCAAAATGGCTTTGGTAATAGTAGAAAAGTTTATCTCCGTAGGAATTTCAATCAATGGAAGTTGATACTGATCCGCCAAAGTCAAAAACGTCTCGGGAATTTCCCGTAAATAAAAGCCCGTATGAATCGCAACGCCACTCAGCTTTTGCTTCGCCAACGAAGGAATAAAAGAAGCGAGCTTTTCTGTATGCTCAGCCAGCCCAAAGCCGGTTGTAATCAAAAATTCGCCTTCCTGCAAGCGACTCGTATCCTCCAGCACCTCGACAATTGTCACCCAACGAATCGGATTGTCCAGTCCGCCTGCTCCTGCGATCAGCCTGGTGTGAACCATGTCCGGCAGTTGCAGCGCTTCTCTTATCGTGATGGTCATCAGGTATCTCCTCCAAAAGCCTCGGTAAAGGTTCTCTTATACAAAATGTACAAAAGATTTTGTCTCTTTGCCATGTTTTTTTGCCAGCACGTAGGATGGCTCTTGCGTGCTGGTCAGCTAGGATAGAGGTAGAGAATAAGCGAGGTGGCGACGAAAATGACGAAAAGCTATGTAATCAAGCCTGAATTGGGCAAAGAGTATCCGGTTATTTCTCACGGAAAAGGTATCTATCTTTACGATAAAGAGGGGAATCGTTACATCGACGGTTCCAGTGGAGCGGTGACGGCAAGCATTGGTCACGGTGTAGAAGAAGTAGCTGAGGCGATGTATGCGCAAGCCAAGGAGGTTTCCTTCGTATACCGCTCGCATTTTAGCAGCGATGCCGTGGAGAAGCTGGCTGCAAAGCTGGCGGAGTGGGCACCAGGCTCACTGAACTGGACGTTTTTTGTCAGCAGTGGTTCGGAAGCAACCGAGACAGCACAAAAAATCGCGATCCAGTATTGGCAGGAAAAAGGAAGACCAACGAAAAATCGGATTATCTCCCGCTGGATGAGCTATCACGGGATTACAATGGGTGCGCTCTCGATGTCGGGACACGTCTTGCGCAGAAAGCGGTTCACCCCATTATTGGCTGACTATCCGGCGATCACAGGACCATATCCATATCGTAAACCGGAAGACATGTCCCTGGAATCGTATGCGCTTGCGTGTGCAGAAGAGCTGGAGACCGCAATTTTGCGCGTAGGACCCGAGCAGGTAGCGGCATTTATTGCAGAGCCTGTCATCGGAGCTTCTGGGGGAGCGGTCGTGCCACCAGACGGTTACTTCCAGCGTATTCGCGAGATTTGTGATAAATATGAGGTTTTGTTTATCGCAGACGAAGTAATGACAGGAGTAGGTCGCACAGGAAAAGCGTTTGGGATCGACCATTGGGGCGTCGTGCCTGACCTGATGACATTGGGTAAAGGGATGAGTGCCGGTTACACGCCTATGGCTGCTACGATTGTCTCGGACGAAATCATTGAGACCATTACAAAAGGCAGCGGCTCGATTATGGCAGGACATACGTATAGCGCCAATCCACAATCTGCTGCTGTTTCTCTGGCTGTCCTCGACTATGTGGAGAAGCATCAGTTGGTCGACAAAGCAGCCGAACAAGGTGCCTATATGCTTGCCCGCCTAAAAGAACTGGCAGACGAGCTCCCGTTGATCGGAGATGCACGTGGTCTTGGCATGTTGTGCGCGCTGGAATTTGTGAAAAACAAGCAGACAAAAGAACCGTTTGCGCTTTCTCAAGGCGTAGGCGGGAAGGTCATTCAAAAAGCATTTGAAAAAGGCTTGCTTATTTATCCGGCAATGGGCGGAATCGAAGGGGTGGCAGGGGATGCTGTCATCATCTCACCTCCACTGACCATTACTACGGAGCAAATCGATGAACTGATATCTCTGCTGAAAGAAGCGGTGGTAGCTGTTCAGCAAGAGCTCCAAGACAAGGCACTGATCGGATAGAGAAGGAGGAACGAGGATGACAAATCGATTTGAAAAGGTCGTCTCCCTGTCCGAAGCGCTCACCCATTTTCGTGATGGGATGACGCTGTTGGCAGGGGGATTCGGTGGCGTAGGAAACCCGCCTACTTTAATACAGGGAATTTTGGATAGAGGTGTGCGTGATCTGACGCTGATCAGTAACGATACGGCTTTCCCGCATATCGGAATTGGCAAGCTGGTAACCGAAAAGCGCGTCAAAAAAGTGATAGCTTCGCATATTGGCTCAAATCCGAACGCAGGGGCCCAAATGACAGCTGGGGAGCTGGAAGTAGAGTTCTGCCCGCAGGGGATACTTGCAGAGCGTGTACGGGCAGGTGGAGTCGGTCTGGGAGGCATTCTATCGGATGTCGGCATCGGGACGATCGCGGAAAAAGGAAAACAGAAGGTCGTTCTGGATGGAAAGGAATACTTGTTGGAGACACCGCTCACTGCCGAAGTGGCTATCGTACATGCGAAAAAAGCGGATCGCTTTGGCAATTTGGTGTTTGATACAAGTGCACGGAATTTCAATCCGTTAGTGGCGATGGCAGGTGACATTACCATCGTGGAAGCGGATGAGATAGTAGAGGTAGGCATGATCGACCCGGAAGAAATCGTCACCCCGGGTGTTTTCGTAAACTTTATTGTCCAAAGTGAAGGGGTGAACTGGCAATGGGCATGGGAGAAGTAAAAGAAACCGAGAGCTATCGTGAACGTATTGCCCGCCGCGCAGCATTGGAAGTGGAAGACGGTATGATCATTAACTTGGGAATCGGCATTCCAACATTAGTAGCGGATTTTATCCCAGCGGAAAAACGAGTCATGTTTCACGCGGAGAACGGCATTCTCGGTACAGGGCCAAGCCCTGCGAAAGGCGAGGAGAATGCCATGCTTTGCAATGCGGGCGGTTTTCCTGTCACGCTTGCCACTGGGGCTTCCTTTTTTGACAGTGCGACTGCTTTTGCCATCATCCGCCGTGGACTATTGGATATGACGATTTTAGGAGTCCTGGAAGTAAGTCAAAATGGTGACATTGCCAACTGGATCGTTCCAGGCAAACGTGTCCCTGGCATGGGTGGAGCTATGGAACTGGCACAAAAGGCCAAGAAGGTCATGGTTGTGACCACGCATCTGGATAAAAACGGACGTTCGAAAATCGTGCGGGAATGCTCACTGCCGTTAACCGCGACAAAAGCTGCGGATTTAATCATCACGGACATGGCAGTGATGGAGGTCATGCCAGATGGGTTGTATCTGCGAGAAGTTATGTATCCATACAGTGTCGCTGACGTGATTGGAGCAACGGAAGCCGAACTCAAGATGGACGGAGAGGTTCGCGTTTTCCGCTAAGCAAAGAAAAAACGATAGAACGGGGGAAAAACATGGCAAACTGGCAGGTGCTTATCCGGGAGCAATTGGAAAAAGATCGGGAGGCCGCTGTTCAACTACTGCAGCAATGGGTAAAAAGCCCGAGCGTGCAAGGAGAAGAACAATCCATTCAACAAAGCATTGCAGAGCTTTTGGGGCAGATGGGGCTGGACGTTGACTTATGGGTCATGGAAGGCGAAGAGCTGGTGTCACATCCGTATTTTGTCTCCCCGCGCACAATGTTTGAAAGCAGCCCGAATGTCGTCGGTGTGTGGAAGGGGCAAGGAGATGGCCGTTCCATCATTCTGAACGGACATGTGGATGTAGTGCCAGCGGGCGATCTGGCACAGTGGAGCGATGATCCGTTTAGCGGGAAGGTTGAGGATGGCAAGCTTTACGGGCGTGGAGCAACCGACATGAAGGGTGGAAACTTATCTTCACTGTTGGCGATCCAGGTTCTACAGAAGTTGGGTGTGCAACTAAAAGGCGACGTCATTTTTCAGAGCGTCGTAGAAGAAGAAAGCGGCGGTGCAGGCACATTGGCGACGATCATTCGCGGGTACAAAGCGGATGCTGCCTTGATTCCAGAGCCGACCAATATGAAAATTTTCCCGAAGCAGCAAGGTTCCATGTGGTTCAGATTAACGGTTAAAGGTCGTTCTGCTCACGGAGGGACTCGCTACGAGGGAGTCAGCGCCATCGAAAAGAGCATGCTCGTCGTTCAAGCCATTGGACAATTGGAAAAAGAGCGTAACGATCGACTCGACGATCCGCTCTATGCCAAGCTACCTATTCCGATCCCGATTAATCTGGGGGTGATTGAGGGTGGCAAGTGGCCTTCGTCTGTAGCGGACCTCGTCAAGCTGGAAGGAAGGATGGGGGTTGCCCCAGGAGAACAGATGGACGATGCCAAAGCGGAAATGGCGGCAGCACTCAAAAAGCTGGCAGAGGTCGACCCGTGGTTTGCAGAGCAGCCTGTTGAGCTGGAGTGGTTCGGAGCTCGTTGGGTACCGGGAGCAGTGGAGCTCGATCATCCGTTGATGGATATTTTGCAAGCGCAGTTTGAAGCTGTGACAGGAGATCGTGCCATTGTGGAAGCATCACCTTGGGGTACAGACGGCGGTTTGCTGACGGCTTTGGCCAATACGCCAGCGATTGTGGTCGGACCTGGAGTCACACAGGTTGCACACTACCCGAATGAATTCATCGTTTTGGATGAGGTATTCCGTTGCGCTGAGATCTTTGCGCTTACGTTACTGGAATGGTGCGGTGTGGCTGAAAGTGTGAAAGAGTAAAAAAACCAAATATTTCAAAATCGAGACAGGAAGGCACACGGATGAGAGAGAATGATTGGAAGGTGAACGCCAATCAATGAGAGTGGGGATATGCCGATGAAAAAAACGTGCTTTATCGGGGGAGAGTGGGTGCCAGCCACTACTCATGCACCACTGTTCTCTCCATGTACGGGTCAAGAGATTGCACAAATTTCGCAAGCAGACTCATCATTAGTTGAAAAGGCAATTGCTGCGGCCCACGAAGCGACTGCCGACATGCGGCGTCTTCCTGCTTATCAACGCGCCTTCCTGCTTGAAAAAATCTCGATTTTAATGAATGAACGTTTGGAGGAAGCGGCGCGAATCATCGCAATAGAAGCGGGGAAACCAATCAAAACAGCTCGCGGAGAAGTGATTCGAACCATTCAGACGTATAAGTTTGCGGCAGAGGAAGCCAAACGCCTCCACGGAGAAACCGTACCACTCGATGCAGCGATCGGGGGAGAAGGACGCTTGGCTTATACCGTGCGTGAACCACTGGGAGTCATCGGAGCCATTACACCCTTTCCTTTTCCGATGAATCTCGTCGCCCATAAGGTCGGGCCTGCTCTCGCTGCTGGCAATACCGTTGTTCTCAAGCCAGCATCGCAGACACCGCTTAGCGCATTGTTTCTGGCAGAGCTCGCAGAGCAAGCTGGTATGCCTGCTGGCGCCCTCAATGTGATCACGGGAAGTGGGGCGAGCGTTGGCGATCAAATCGTGTCTGATCCGAGAGTCAGGGCCGTTACCTTTACAGGGAGTCCAAGTGTTGGGCTGGATATACGCAATCGAGCAGGTATGAAAAGAGTCATGCTCGAGTTGGGATCGAATTCGGCAGTGATCGTTGATCGTGATGTACAGCTGAATGAAGTGATTCCTCGATGCGTTTTTGGTGGCTTTGCCTACTCAGGGCAGGTATGTATCTCCGTGCAAAGAATTTATGTGGTGAAAGAGATCTATCAAGATTTCGTCCAGCGTTTTGTTGAACAAACACGAGCACTTCGCGGTGGTGATTCGCTCTCTGAGGACGCAGACTATTCGGCTATGATCAATCCGCGCGAAACTGAACGAGCGATGGAGTGGATTCATGAGGCACTCCTTCAGGGGGGACGTTTGGAGTGTGGGGGACAGATCGTGGATCGGATGCTTCAACCTACGGTGTTGACGGGTGTTCCGGCAGATGCAAAAGTATCTTGTCAGGAAATATTCGGCCCTGTCGTGCTGATAAATCCAGTGGATTCGGTCCGGCATGGCATTACGTTGGTCAACGATTCACGCTACGGATTACAGGCTGGTGTCTATACCAACAATCTGTCGTTGGCTCTGGAAGCGGCAGAAGAGCTGCGTGTGGGCGGTGTGATGGTGAATGATATTCCGACTTTTCGGGTGGACCATATGCCCTTCGGTGGCGTAAAGGAGAGTGGACTTGGTCGGGAAGGGGTCAAATACGCGATAGAAGAAATGACGGAATTGAAACTCGTTGCCATCAAGCGATAAAGGAAATGGAGAAAGAGCTCTTGCAAAAAATAGTAGAGCTGTGATATAGTTTATATTGTTGAAATACGGAGGGATACCGAAGTGGTCATAACGGGGCGGTCTTGAAAACCGTTAGAGTGCAAGCTCACGCGGGTTCGAATCCTGCTCCCTCCGCCATAAATACAAAATGAACCGACTCCAGTTGAAAAGCTGGGGTCTTTTTTATGGTCGAGAACTTTGAGAGTAAGTTGTCGTTTCTTTTTTGTGAAAATATCAGAAAATAAAGAAAACTATTATATAATGGAGAGGAGACTATAAGTGATGGGGGAATATGCATGCTCGAAGCGCAAAGGGTTCGTAGAAATGCACTTGGCGATATTTTGCGAAGAAGTCGTGGACGAAATCCTGATAAGCCTGCCCTGTACTTTGAGGAAGAAGTATTGACCTACACGCAGCTTGATCAGTTTGCGAACAAGACGGCTCATTTGCTTCTTTCCAAAGGCTTGCAAAAAGGGGAGCGGGTAGCAGTATTGTCACGCAACTCGATGGATTTTGCGATTCTGAACTTTGGGCTAGCGAAAGCAGGGGCTATCATGGTTCCGATCAACTTTATGTTGAATAAGGAAGATGTCGCCTATATTTTCGGTCATGCGGAAGTGAGTGCGTGCTTCGCAGCTCCCGAATTCATGCAGCTCGCTCAAGACGGACTCCAACTAGCTGGAATTTCCCCCAAGCTGCTTTCCCTCATGTCCAAACCAGCAGTTCAAGCAGGGGAATGGTTGCCTTTTCGCACGCTGATTGAAGCGGCAGACGATCATGAGCCCGAAGTCGACATCGTGGACGAAGATGTTGTGCAGATTTTGTATACCAGCGGAACGGAGTCAAAGCCCAAGGGTGTTATGCTCACTCATAAAAGCATTATCTCCGAATATGTCAGCACGATTATCGAAGGCGGGATGACGCAGGATGATGTGGCTGTTCACGCACTACCCTTGTTTCATAGCGCGCAGCTTCACTGCTTTTTGGGACCATATGTGTACCTGGGTGGAAGTGGCATTATTTTGGAACAGGCAACCCCTGCGCTGATGCTAAAGACGGTAGAGACGTATAAGGCCACCCAGTTGTTTTGCCCGCCAACTGTATGGATTGCTTTACTTCGTTCTCCCGATTTTGCCGCGCGTAATTTGAGTTCTTTGCAAAAGTGCTACTATGGTGCAGCAATCATGCCAATAGAAGTGTTAAAAGAGCTCAGTCAACGCCTCCCGAATGCACAGTTTTACAATTTTTACGGACAGACGGAAGTGGCGCCATTAGCAACTGTTTTACCACCAAAGGATCAGATGAGAAAAGCAGGCTCTGCAGGCAAGCCAGCGTTAAATGTGGAGACAAAAATCGTCGATGATGACGGGAAGGAAGTCCCTCGTGGTAGTGTTGGTGAAATTGTACACAGGACCAGTCACGCGATGCTGGGGTATTTCCGTGATGAGGAAAAGACACAGGCTGCCTTCCAGGGAGGGTGGTTTCACAGCGGGGATTTAGGCATCATGGATGACGAAGGCTATATTACGGTCGTTGATCGGAAAAAAGATATGATTAAATCGGGTGGAGAGAACGTAGCAAGCAGGGAGGTTGAGGAGCTTATTTATCAACATCCGAAAGTGTCTGAGGTCGCCGTGATCGGCGTTCCTCATCCGTTCTGGATCGAAGCAGTGACGGCCGTTGTTGTGCCGAAAGCGGGTGAGTTGCTGACTGCTGACGAGATGCTTGCTTTTTGCAAAGAACGTCTTTCCTCCTTCAAAGCACCTAAATATGTAGTGATTGCTGATAATCTACCCAGAAACCCCAGCGGCAAAATCTTGAAAAGAGAGTTGCGCCTCCGATACGAAACACTGACGACTTAGCCAGTCACAAGGTCTAAAGCTTCAGAAAAGCCCGCTCTTTCAGGGAGCGGGCTTTTTGCTGTTTAATTATTTTACATTGGAAACAGTCGGGCGATCGGCTTGAATGACTTCAAAACGATAGCCTTTTTCTTTCAAGTACGAGATGATTCCGGGGAGAGCTTGAGCTGTTGGCGATTTGGTGCTTGAATCATGCATCAAGACAACGATTTCTTTTTGTGACTTTACTTGCTGCTTTATATTTGCCAGTGCTTGCGCGGCTGTGTATTTGTTGCTCCTCGCATCGCCGTTTGTTATATTCCAGTCGATAAACGTATAGCCACGTTGTTTCGCCTCTGCTTTGATCGCATGCATAACTGTTTGTTCCTTGTTATAACGTTTGGGATCTTGATATTTCAAACTGACGGTATTCGTACTGCCACCTGGATAGCGGAATACGGTTGGTTTTATGCCGGTTGCTTTTTCAATCATTTGGCTGCCTTTTTCCACGTCAGCAAAAAAGCTCTCCATATTTTTGTAAACAAGCTGATAATTATGGGAATACGAATGTCCTCCCACCGCATGTCCTTCAGCTACAATCCTTTTGAGAATGGCCTCATGACCAGCTACCTCACGACCCACAATGAAGAAGGTGGCTTTGACCTGATGCGCTTTCAGCGTATCCAAAACGTGCGGAGTTACAGGAGAGGGTCCATCGTCAAAGGTTAAGTAAGCGATCTTCTCAGAAGACTTCGGTGTCTGAGGGATCGGTTTTGTAGCAGGTTCAGGCTTCTTCGTTTGATTGGTGGTTCCTTTGTTATTGCCAGGCTGCGGTGGAGTCGGTGTCTCTGGTTTTGCAGGCTTGGATGGTTTCGGTTGTTCTGGTTGCTTTGGTTGTTCAGGCTGCTTTGGCTGCTTCTGTTGAAGCGGCTGCATCGGAATAAACGGTTCATTGCCATAGATCAAATATTTTTGACGCAGCTCAACAAATTTCTTCAGATCCGCTTCATAGGAAGAAACAATCTCCTGCGGGGATTTGCCTTGTTCGAGAAGCAGAGCGATTTTGTTGGTACCCATTACCTTGTCGAACATGGAGATTTGCATACTCGTACTTTTTGGCATAGGGAATGGTTGTAATTGCTTGGCATATGCCAGCGCGTAAATACCTGTTTTTACCGGGTTAAACTGATATGGATCGTTGATCTGAAGACGTACTCCCCCTGCAGTTCCTTTATTCTCAGGAATAAAGATGACGCCAGGTAGAAGACTTCCATTTAACAGATCAGCGTACTTGTGCGAGTCTAGACCCTCTGCCCCGATCCAAGTGAAATGGTCGCCTTGACGAATGGGGGTACCCTCACCCAAACCAGTTGCCATATATCCGAAAACCGAGGTCAAGCTAGGAATGTGCGGAGAACTCGGAATCCAGGCCAAACCTGTCTGTTGATATATCATGTTGCGTGTATACCCTTGCATCGGAATGACGGTAAGATCTACACCGATGGTACGGTTGAAAAACAAGGCCAGCTCTCCGATGGTCATGCCATGTGCAAGCGGGAGGGTATCCACTCCAATAAAAGAGCGGTATGGCAGTTCAACTATAGGACCCTCGACAATCGTTCCACCGAGAGGATTCGGTCGATCCAGTACCATTACTTCTTTTCCTTGTTCTTTTGCAGCTGTCATGGCATATTGCAAGGTAGATATGTACGTGTAGGTTCTCGATCCGATATCCTGCAAATCAACGAGAAGAATATCAATGTCTTTCAGCATTTCTGGTGTCGGCTTGCGAGTTGATCCAGACAAGCCATAGACGGGAATAGCGTAGACGGGATGAACAAAGCTCGTTACTTGTTTTCCTGCGACCGTTTTTCCGTCGAGGCCGTGTTCAGGTGCAAAGAGAGCGGTTAAATGGACGGAGCGATCTCGTCGTAACATGTCGATCGTGCTAACCATTTGACTGTTCTGACCTGTTTGATTCGTAATTAACCCGACTTTTTTGCCTTCAATGAGATGGTGGAACTGATTGAACAGTACATCACTTCCCAATTGGATGGCAGTCGTATTGGCGGAGCTTCCTACTGGAGGAATTAAAGTTAAGATAAGTGCCAGGATGAGGAAAGGGAGAAATTTGTTCATCATTCATTGCCTCTTTCAAGATAAAATACTGTCGCTTCTTGTCTATTGTAACGGTTTTGCAATGCAAGATGGTTGCATTTTTGTAACAATTTGAAATTAGGTCAAAAGGAGCAGAAAAAGGTAACGGAAAAGGGGAGGGGTATTAGGAAGAAATGTTCTTTTGAAAGGGAGTCTACAGGAAAATCTTGAAACAGCCTTCATCCTATAGTAGATTAAGAATCGTGTGAACCTTTTTGGAAATGGAGTGAATGTTTTGCTGAAAAAAGTAACCTCATTACTGCTAGCGATTGCCTTGGTACCGATGGCAGCGTTTTCTGCAGCGGCAGCGACTGCACCTGGAGCACCTAAAGCCGTACAGAATGCTGTTAAGGTGGAGTACAATAAAAAACAAATTGCGTTTCCTGACCAAGCACCTATTATCACCCAAGGGCGGACATTGGTTCCGATTCGTCCGATTGCAGAGAGTCTTGGATTTGAAGTGAAATGGAATGAACAAACACGTACCGTAACCATCAACAAAGGAAAGGATAATATCAGATTGGTGGTTACTCAAAAAATTGCCAACAAAAATGGACAAACCATCAACCTCGACGTGCCTGCACAGATTGTGAACAAGCGTACTGTAGTACCTGTTCGTTTCATCGCGGAAGCTCTGAGCTACAAGGTTGAATGGGATCCGAAGACACAAACGGTATTGATTGCGGATAATGTGAACCCTAATCAAGTTGGTCAACAGGAAAAGCCAAAAGATCCGACGAAACCAGCAACAGATGAGAAAAAGGCTGAGCAGGTTGATTTGATTGATAAAGGAAGCATTGAAGGAAAAACTGTCAATGTATTAACAATTGGTCTGTACGGTGTAACAGGAAAGGTTGACCCTCAAGCATCGCTCGTGATCGTTATGGAAGATCAGACGTATGAAGTTGACGTAAATTCAGATGGAACTTTCAATTTTGAAATGCATACGAATGACGGTATCCGTACTTTTACGCTAAAAGCAGAAAAAGCGGGTAAAAAAGATGTTTATGAAGGCGAATTTATTTCCAATGATCTAGGGGCTTAAAGTTTGAGTAAGAACACCTCCTGCACATCACACTAAGTGCAAGGAGGTGTTTTTGTTGTGAGACGAATAAGTAGGAGTATCATTGCAGTACTCCTGTTTGCCGGCTTGCTGACAGGGTGTTCGCCTAACAAAGAACAGGGCACCGAAGATCAGAACGGAAATCAGGCCAAATTTGAATCTCTTGGGATTAACTTCCAGAACGATAACGTCGGTAGGGACAAAGGACCGGCAGCCATGATTAGCCAAAAGAGGGTTCATCAGCGAGAACCGCAGCTTGTGACGTCCTTGGAGGGGCATGCGGAAAAGCTGCCCGGTGTAGCTGATATCAAGGTGTTAGCGTACAAGGATAACTTGATTGTAGGTGTGCTGCCAGTCGATACACCAAAGCCTGACGAAGTCAATCCGCGGACGTCGATCCCGTATACGCCTGGAAAAATTGTGCGAGTCGATAATGGACATCCAGATTCGCTGCACAGACGTGTTGTGAATCGGATGAGGTCAAGTTTACAAGCAGAAACACGCTTCAACATTTTGTATGTGTCTACCAATCGCGCTGTTTATGACCGAATCGCAGATTTGCATTCACGAATTTCGAACGGAGAGCACATCAGTGACGAGGAATTTCAAGTCCTGTTAAATGATATTGGATATACTGTTATTGGATATAATTTAGTGGATTGAAAGAGCACCACCTGGACTCCCGGGTGGGCTTTTTGTCGATTAAGGGTCAAACGGCAGGAGAATAGTTAGAAATGGGGAAATAGTCAAAGAAGAGCAGGAGAACGGCAAGGAGTGCACATTGTATGATTCCAATCCACATCCCAATATCCAAAATAACTCCTCCAGGACAGAAGCCGTATGTCTTACGGAGACCTGCATTGGCAAAAAAATTACGATTGTTGAAATATACGCAGCTTTGTCTCATACATGCAGGGACAGGCTACGGCAAAACGACTTCTTTGGCTACATTTTTACATGATGATGCACTGGCTTCGTCCTGGTATACCATTCAGGATGGAGACGATGCCCTTCTTGCATTTGTCATCTGTCTCGTCGAAAGCGTTCGTCAGGTTCATTCTGATTTTGGACAGGTATTGCGAGAGCAACTCAAACGTATCACAGAGCAAAGTCCGGTGCCCTCCCTGGACAGTAAGGTACTGGTTGACTGGTTTGTCGGGGAGTGTGTACAGCTCCAGGCTGACCACATAGTTGTTTTGGACGATTACCAACGAATTGAGAATGGTAGTGAAGTTGATCGATTTGTTCAACGGTTAGCCGAGGCTCTTCCACAAAAGGTCAAGCTGGTTATTTTAACGCGTTCCCGACCGAAATGGTCCAATCTCGACTTGTTGTCCGCCAGAGGGGAGTGTCTGGAACTTACAACAAATGACCTTTCTTTTACGCTGGAGGAGAGTGAGGCCTTTTATTCAGATCAATACGACATCACACTGTCCGAAGACGATTGGGGCCGAGTCGAAGAAGTGGCGCAAGGCTGGGTGATGGCGCTGCGCACTTTTGGTGAAATGGTAACGAGGGGGCAGACGGTATCAGATAGTCTGCGTGAATTATCCCGATTGCTGCACTTGCTGGAAGTAGAAGTCTGGACACAGTTGGATGCACGTATGCAGGGCTTCTTGTTGGAGGCAGCGGTTCTCGAACAATTCGATTTGGAGGATTGCAAGCAAGTACTTGGGGAAGGATGCATGGAGCACCTGTTGGAAGCCCAGCGTTGTAATCTTTTTCTTCATGTCCAAACAGGATCTCATTATTTCTTTCATCCACTTTTCCAGCGTCTCCTGTCTAGCAAGCTGGCTGCGAATCAAGCGACATATCTGCAGGTCAATCAAAAGGCCGCAGGTTGGTACAGACGTAAAGGGGACGAGGCAAAAGCTTTTGGGCGGTTGCGTCTCGTCGAACAGTGGGAGGTGCTGGGCGAATGGCTGTGCCAAGCATCGGAAAGGTTGCTGCAAGAAGGGAAGCTGGACTTTTTATATGAGTGGATTACGCTGTTACCAGATCACATCAAGTGTGAACAGCATTGGCTGTTGTTTTATCAAGGCGAAGTAGAACGCTATCGCTGTCTATATGCGAAGGCCTTTTCTTCTTATGAGCAATTTTTGAAACAATGTGAACAAAAGCAAGATCAAATCGGATTGTGTCGAGGGCTGGAAGGGCAAGCACGCGTTCATCTCGACAGCGTACAAGGCGTCCGGGCAGAAGAACTGCTTAAAAGAGCGATTCAACTCTTGCCCCCATTTGAACAGGAGAATGAGATGGCGCCGAGGCTGTATCGCTTGTTGGCAGAGATTTATACGAATCGCGGAGATGCCAAACAGGCGTCTGCTTGGTATGAACGGAGTCAGGAATTAGAGCAGCAGACGGAGGTTGAGCTGGAATCGCGCCTATTGTTTCGTACTGGCCGACTACAGTCCTCCATTCAGCTGTTGGAGAGTAAGTGGCAGGTAGAACAGAGGAAGCATCCTCCCTTGACCAGATCGTATCGGGAGACCTCTTTGCTCCTATCTTTTGTGTATGCATTGAATGGCGAATGGGAGCGAGGGTGGGAAGCAGCAGAAACTGCCATACAACTCGGACGTGCAGCGCATTCCCCTTTTGTAGAGGCGAATGGTTATGTTCGAAAAGCCCATGCGGCCCTCATCAGTCAAACATTGCCTACGGACGAGATTCGCCAGCTTTATGAAAAAGGTTTGCAAATCATGGAGGAGCTCCAGTCGACACGGGGAAAGTCAGAAACGCTTCTGGGACTAACCTTGCTTCATGCAAGAGAAAAGGTACTAGACCAAGCGCTTTTATATGGCAACAGGGGGATACAAGAGACAGAGGCAATGCGCGACGACTGGTTAGGCAGTCTTGTACGCATGGCGATTGGAATTGCTTATGCCAAATACGGGAAAGAAGAGGAAGCATGGGCTACCTTTATCGATTGTGCCGACCGACTCAGTCACTGCGGGGACAGCTACAGCGTCGTCATTTGTCAACTGTGGTTGAGCTTCTTGGCTTATCGCAAGAAACAATGGGATTTGTTCGTACCTGCAGTGACGCAAGCGCTGTCCTTGATGAAGTCCGGTGAATATTCATTCCTTTTGCAGAGACCTACTCTACTTACACCGCATGATGTACAGCAGCTTATGCCAATTCTGATTGAGGCAGAGCGCCGCAAGGTATCACCGGATTACGTCTCTCAACTGTTAAATGATTTGGGCTTGCAAAACGTGACTTTCCACCCCGGGTATACCCTTCGTATTCAGACGCTCGGTGCTTTCCGTGTATGGCTGGGAGAGCGGGAACTGAGCGAAAAGGCATGGCAGCGTGGGACGGCCAAGCTGTTGTTTCAGCTTTTATTGACGAAGAGACATCATTTATTAGCCCGGGAAGAAATCATGAACCGGCTATGGCCAGACAGTATTGAAGAAGCGGCAATTCGTGATTTTAAAGTATCGTTGAATGCGTTGAACAAAGCCCTCGAGCCAGATCGTGCGGCCAGAACGGACACATTTTTCATTCAACGCCATGGCAGCTCTTACGGTTTCAATCTGGCATCGGGCTACCATATGGACGTCGAGGAGTTCGAGAAGCTCGTTACACTGGGCTTGGCAGAGTCTGATCCGCGTCAGGGGGCCATCCTTTTGGAAAAAGGGCTTGCGTATTACTTGGGTGATTACATGCCGGAATGCCGTTATGAGGATTGGTGTGTAGAAGAGCGTGAGAGAGTGCAGGCGCTGTTTTTACGCGGAGCAGAGAGGGTAGCCAAAATCATGCTAGAGGACGGGCAATTGGAAAAAACGATCCGCTGGTGTGAGGCGATTTTGCGAGTGGACGATTGCTGGGAGGAGGCGTACCGCTTACTTATGACTGCGTATTATCAGCAAAATAATCGGACACAGGCAATCCGCTGGTATGAAAAATGTGTAGTAAAACTAAAGGAGAACCTCGGTGTCGCACCAATGCCTGCAACTATGGAGACTTACCTTCAAATTATAGAGTCGTAAAAGATCGCCCACAAAGCGATCTTTTTTTGTACATAGAGCAATGGCTGCTTGACAAAACTAGGAAGTATTCGTAATATAATCTTTGTACTGACCAGTCAGTTCAAAAAATCGAAAGGGGACAGGAGTGATGGCACCATCAAAAAAAGATCAAATTGCAAACGGAGCTTTAACCGCATTTGCCCAATTGGGTTATAGCGAAACGACCATGGATGCAATCGCGGAAATGGCACAGGTGGCAAAAGGAACACTCTATTATCACTTTTCCACAAAGGAAGAGCTGTTTTTGTACGTGATAGAAAAAGGCGTGAAGATGCTGATTTACCATGTAGATCATGTGATGCAGAATGAAGAGCTTTCCTTGGAGGATCGCATTCTGAATGTGTTGGATGAGCATCTTCGCTTCTTTTCCGAGAATCAAGATTTGTGTTTCCTGTTGCTGAGTGCCTTTTCAGGAGATGGACAGCGCGACAGGATGGTTGGCAATCTGTTAGGTGGCTATTTCAGCACGATGGAGTCTCACATGCTGGAACTGCAGAAGCAAGGGTATATCCGGGCGGATATCGATATTCGCACACTTGCTTCCTCGTTGTTTGGCATGGTTGGTTTTACTGTACTACGCAAGCAGTTTCGCAAAGAGCCAGTGAACAGTGCCGCAGATAAACAGACGCTTCGTTATATGCTTTCAGGAATGTTTCAAAATAACGTCTAGAGAAACGTAAAACAAGAGGAGAAGACAGATGAACAAACGTGCATGGATCGGTGTAGGTAGCTTTGTAGTCAGCATTGCAGTACTTGGAACTGTATTGTTTGGTTCAAATGTGAGTAGCATGGCTGGTCAGAATACAACGAAATTAGCAGGTGTAATCGAGGGAACAGAGGTAGACCTCTCTTTTAAAATGGGCGGTTCCATCGAACAGCTTTCCTTAAAAGAAGGAGACGAAGTAAAGGCAGGTCAAGTAGTTGCCACGCTAAGCAGCGCGGAAATCCTTGCGAAGAAAGAACAGGCTGAGGCTGCTTACAAGCTCTCACTCGTCAGACTTGATCAGGCAAAAAAAGGAGTATCAGTGACGGATAACTCCAGCAATGCTCAAGTCGACCAAGCAAAAGCAGCAGTAAACTCGGCGCAAGCGCAGCTTGACGCGAACAAAAATGGAGCGCGTTCGGAAGAAATTACGCAGCTCAAAGCGAAATTACAAGCAGCACAAACTGCGAATCAAATTGCCGCGACTAATTTGGAACGAATGAAAAAATTAATGGCGGAAGGCGCCGTTCCACAAGTGAAAGTGGAAGAGGCGCAGATGCAAGCAGATAAAGCTCAAGCGGAGTTTAAAGCAGCAGAAGAGCAGTTGAAAATGGCTCAAACTGGATCGCGCAAAGAGCAAGTCGATGCCGCACAAGCACAACTGGATCAAGCAAAAGCTGCATACAACCAAGCGGTAGCAGGGAGAGGTCAGGTAGGCTTGAAGGAGCTGGATGTTAAATCCGCAGAAGCGAACGTCATGCAGGCAAAAGGTGCACTGGCAGAAATGGAAGCCTATGTGAACAACACCAAGCTGACAGCTCCAGTAGACGGTATTGTAAAATCAGTAGCCGTTCAAAAGGGAGAGCTGGTTTCGCAAGGCTTCACCGTCTTGACGATCCAAACGAAAGCAGACAACTATGTCAAATTTTATGTGAATGAATACATGCTTGCGAATGTGAAAACAGGCGATCAAGTGAAATTGTTTGTCCCAGCCCTGAACAGAGAAGTAGACGCCAAAGTGGTTACTGTAGCTCCTGCTGCTGACTTTGCCGTGAAAAAAGCGACACAAGAACTCGGTGATCGTGACATTCGTTCCTTCCAGGTGAAGCTGCTGGTGTCCGATCCGGAATTGCGTCCAGGTCTGACGGTTGAGTGGCAACTTGAAGGAGCTGGTAATGGTGAATAGTTTCTCTCACCTATTTTGGAGCGAATGGAAAAATCTTTTTGCAAACAAAACCATTCGCAATATTCTCTTTCTCGTTCCGCTAATTTATTTGACGATGTTCGGCTTTCTGTACAGTGAGAAAAAAGTAATGGAGATCCCCACTGTGATGGTGGATGCCGATCAAACCGAATTGAGTCGTGAGCTCTATCGCGCCTTTGAGGTCGATCATACATTTCGGATCACGTCAATCGTAGGAACAGAAGAAGAAGCAATGAAGTTGGTTGACAAGGGCGAAGCAAATATCGCCCTGATCATTCCTGCTGGATTAGAAAAGGATGTGAAGGCTGGGAGAGAGGCAGAGGTACTGACTGTTATCGACGGCAGTAACATCATGATTTCGAATACGGCAGTTCGAGCAGCAAATACAGCGATTAAGTCTGTTTCAGCAGGAACCACGCTGAAGAAGATGGAAGCACTCGGCGGCTGGGGAGAAGAAGGGAAAAACATGTTTACGGGTATCGACTATCGATACAGAGTGTTGTACAACCCGACCTTCAGTTACCTGTCCTTCATGGTATTCGGTCTTGCAGGTACAGTGCTTCAACAAGTGTTGTTTCTCGGAATCGTATTGTCGGTTGCCCAACAAAAAGAAGAGGGTACCTGGAAGGATACACTCTCTCGCCATGGCTTCTTCGCGATCACAGCGAGCAAATTGTTGCCGTACTTTCTGGCAGGGACACTCAATATGTTCCTTGCGTTTACTCTGATGTTAAAAGGTTTTGATATCCCTTATTACGGAAGCACGTTTGACCTAATGCTACTGGCTACCATGTTTAACTTGGCGGTATTGGCTATCGGTTATGCCATCTCCTTTGTATCCAGCAGCCAGCTCCAAGCTACACAGATCGGGATGATGATTGCCGTACCTTCTTTCATGCTATCGGGTTATACATGGCCACTGATGTCGATGCCAACAGGGATTGCTGCAATTGCAAAATCTTTGCCACTGACCTATTTCCTGGATGGTGTCAGAGAAATTTTGACGAAGGGCCACGGGCTGTCAACAGTCATGGACGACTTTATGGTTCTCGGCTTCATGACACTCATCGGGTTGTTCGCAGCCTATGTGATTTATTTGTTGCAGATAAGGAAAATGAAGGGGAAAGTTAGAGAACAAACGGCTGTAGAAATATGAGAATTTGGCTGCGCCAGAGCTATGGCGTAGCCTTTTTTTACTTACATGCATCTTGTTTGGCAGTCAGGCTGCATAAAAATAACCCTTGTGTAATAAATAATCCTTCCTTTATACTTATTATAAAAAAGGCAGATTCTTCAACACTAGGGGGACTTTATGTCAGCGACTCATCTAAAGCAATTGTGCGAGGAGACGTACACCAAGTTGAAAAAGGTCAGCATGGAAGTGGAACGTTTTTTGAATCAGGTTACCTTATCTGCTCTAGTATCTGCGTCAGGTGATCCTGAAGAATTTGAAACGTATTACCGTAACTATCTTTCCGACTTGCGCCACCTTTTGGTCTACTGCGAAAATGCATACGAAAGGCTGGGAGTATCACTCCGACGCGCACGATTCCATGAGGAGTTTGCCGAGGAAGTATTGTATCAGGTCTACCATACCTGTATAAATAACTTCTACTATCCAAAAGGTGAGGTCTACGAAGAAGATGGGCGGTTGGCCTATACAGGTCAGGACTGTATCATTTTCCGCAAGCAGGTAGTCCCTGAGTTGCAGGAGTTGACCTTGTCCCTGGCCAGAGTGTTCGAACAGATGCGTAATGATCTTCAATATTATGAGACAGACTACATTGCGAAAAAAAGTATGCAAATAGAAAAAGCACAGGCCTAATAAGCCTGTGTTTTTCTTTGGTTTCCCAATCAGGGATGAACCCTGATGGAAGTCCTATTATTTATAAAAGTGTAGCGTAATGGATAATGGCTGTGTACATTATGCTTCGAAGTACTCACTTTTCTCCTCATCAAAAGAGAGAGGAGAGTTCATGAGAAAAAAACGAATTTCCTCAATGCTTAATCCCATTTTTCGTGCTGTAAGGATTAGATCGATCCATTCCTTATCCAGGAGATCTTTAGGAGACGGAGTGGTTTTCATGTTAGTTCCCCTTTTACCCTCCTTTTGTAAAAACAAATAAAATACCCAAAAAATGGTTGGAAAAAGATAGGTAAAAAGCTTATATCAGAAATGATACTTAATTCAGTTTCATATGTAAATCTAGTATTTGTGACTTTTGTTTTAAATTCATGCAAAAAATAATAAGCCACCACTATTTCAGTGCTGGCAACAATGTTATTTATGTCGATTTAACCGCCATTTATTGTACTCCAAAAATTCCCGAAACTGTTCTTTACTTACCCCGGATTTCATAGCCTCTTCGATCAGCTTGTACCATTCTTCATCAACATTCTCGCTTGAAGGAATATCTTTTTCCTGAAGCAATGTGTCTACTGTCACATTTAATACTAGTGCGATTTTCTCAAGAAATTGAATAGAAGGATTTCGCTGAATGCCGCGCTCGATTGAACTCAGATAAGACTTGGCGACACCAGCGCGTTCAGCTAAATCAGAAAGAGAAAGGCCTTTGTCTATTCTAAGCTGCTGTATACGCGAGCCGATCATGTAATAGCCACCCCTTTAAATCTCTTCGTTTATTATAACGTCAACATAGCTGAAACACAACTTTTTGTGGGACTAGTCCTGTGTCGTTTGGCTCATTTATTCGAATTGAACCTACTGACACTGCTAAAAAATTACCTTTCTACTAGATGAAATGTAGCCCCATTATGGCTAAGTATCTATAATTGTGGTTGTTCTTTATAAGAAACGCGTTGTTCGTTATTAAGGTTGAGCAAAAACGAGATATTCAGACGTTATTCAACAAAATAGTCGATTTTCGCTGTTTTTGGTCTATTTTTAGAGAAAATTGATATTTTACATTCTTTTGCTTGTACAGGATACTAATTTCAAATCGTTCTTTATAAAGAACAAAGCGAACAAAGTGTTCTCTATAAAGAAAGTTTCGAATTTGAACGGCGCTTACTGCTGTCGATTTGAAATGGATAGGGATGCACAGAAAAACGTACAAAAAAAATCGGAGAGGAGAGATCCATTCTGCATGCCAATTTGTCAGAAGCAGTAACGGTAATCTGCCTGCTAATTGTAATAATTATACTATTTTTTATGGGGATCTTGGTGATTAAATCAAGGAACTTGTTGATAGAAAGGAGAACGCGCGTTTACCTGAGACAGTTTCAAGACTACTTCACGTATATCCAGTCTCAGATGGACTCGCCTGAGAGATTGAAACCGCCTTACTGGCAATTAAATCGTTTGGAAATGAGAGTTCTGCAACAAAAACTCATTGAATGGATCGAATCTCTAACAGGAAGCCACCGAGAGAAAATGATTACACTATGTGAGGATACAGGACTCGTCAAGCAAAACCTCCGAAGGCTGTATAGTCGCTTCCATTGGATAAGGATCGATGCAGCGTACTTTCTAGGAGCAATGCGGTCGGAGGAAGCTGTACCAAGACTTCTACAATTGCTACAGACAAAAAAACTCGATCCTACTCATTTTATCATCGCGAGATCTATCGCTAAGTGTGCGAGAAATCTGGAGGATATAAGGAACATGCTGATGCTCCTTGTAAAACATCGAAAAAGCAATCATTACCTTGCCGTTGACATCATGAAAGAGACAGATCTCGATTGCACACCATTATTGCTTGAATGTTTGCGAAGTACGGACAAGGATTTGAATAAAATCGCTTTGATTGGATGGTCTGCTCCTTTAACCGCGGAGATTGCCGATTTAGTATATCGGCAGATCGATTCGGAAGACAAGGAAGTCCGCATCCAGTCAATGAGGTTGCTGTTCAAATATGATGCTGTTTTGGCAACGGCATTGTTCGAGTCCTTGATGAAGACGAACGATATGGAAGTTTGTCAGAATACTGAAATGATTGAGATGTATGCCAGTTACAAAAAGCAAATCAATGAGGATGAGCAGGTGGACAAGAAAAGCCGTTATGTTTATGCCGTGTAACTATACCTGAAAGGAGTTTGACATGAGGGACTTTTTGCAAGCATACGGGATCTTTGCTGTTTATTACGTAATCGTGATTGAGACGCTCTATTTAACGATTCTAAGCCTGTCCATCAAAAATATTTTTTCCATCATCAAAAGCTCCATGTATTCTCGCTTTCAGTCACTCTCTGGATCAGAGTACGTACCACAAATTTCGATTCTCGTTCCCGCTTACAATGAGGAATTGACCATCATTGAAAACGTTCGTTCGCTTCTCGCGCTAGATTATCCCAAGTATGAAGTCGTTGTTATTAATGACGGTTCCAAAGACGAAACGTTGCAAGTTTTGTTACAGGAGTTCCAGTTAACTCGCACAGAGTATGCAGGGGGCTCCAGAGTATTGGAAACCTCCAACGTACGAGGCGTTTATTACAATCCGCAATATCCGAATTTATATCTCATTGATAAGGAAAACGGAGGAAAAGCCGACTCGCTAAACGCGGGGATTAATCTTTCCCATTATCCATTGATTGCTTCCATCGATGCTGATTCCTTATTGGAAAAGGACGCGTTGATCCGCATCGCCAAGGTGTACATGGAAAACCCTGAAGAAACGGTCGCAATCGGCGGCATAGTCCGAATCGCTAACGGCTGTGAAATCGAGGATGGAATGATAAAGAAAGTTAATCTTCCTACCAAAATCTTGCCTATGTTTCAGTGTGTCGAATACCTAAAGGCATTCCTAGGGGGAAGGATCGGTTGGAGCTCAATCAATGGACTGATTATTGTGTCAGGTGCCTTTGGGGTATTTCGAAAAGATTTCGTGGTCAAAGCCGGCGGTTATCGAGGGGGATATCCCGGCGAGGACATGAACATTATCATCAAGCTTCATAAATATATGCTTGAAAATAAACTTCCATATCGAGTGGCTTTTTGCCCTGATGCCGTTTGCTGGACCCAGGCTCCTGATACCTTGAAAATACTTGGCAGCCAGCGAAGAAGATGGGGACGTGGCAACCTTAAAAACATGCTGGAGTACGGTATTTATATAGTAGGTCGTCCCAAGTACAAAGTTGTAGGGCTGATTACATTTCCCTATAACATCATTTTCGAAACGCTCAATCCTTATTTCAGGTTTACCGGTTTTTTGGCTCTGCTGGGATATACATTGATGGACATGACTCAATGGAGAATACTGGCTATCTATGCGATGCTGAATCTCTTGTTTGGCGTGCTGCTCGGGATCGGTTCTCTTTTTATGGAAGAGCTGGCCTTCAAGCGTTACACAAGATTTCGCGACAACCTCAAGATGTTGGCATTCCTCTTCTTCATGTTTCTTGGATATCAGCAGTTGGGAGTCATTTGGAGATTTCTGGGGCATATCGAGTTTATGCGCAACAATAACACATGGGGAACCATGACGAGAACAAGCTGGAAAACATAGAGAAATAAAGCACAGGAGGGAGATACCATGAGTCAGATTGCAAAAGCGTATTCGTTTCCTTTATTTCAAGCCTTTGAACATGTGCTTACCTTCTATGAGTCGAGTCAGTTGCCATGCGGGATTATTCTGGCTGTCACGAATGGAAGCAGTGAGGAAAAGCTCCAAGATTTGAAAATGTCTTTGGCAAAAGCAGAGGGGTTTACGGATATCCATTGTTTTTACGACAAACAAAGCAGCATTCTGGGAATTCTCCTTGGCGATCAAATGCTAGGCAATACTCATTTCTATTCTCTCTTCATCAAGGAACAGCTACAGACCCAACAACTGTTGGCAGGGCCAGTATTCATCGCCAGCTTCCCTGAACAGGGGGAATCAGCAGCACAAGTTCTCAGTGGTATGGTACAGGAGATTACTGCTGGAAAGGGAAGCGTTGGTGAGATTCACATATACAGCGGTAAAAGATCATCGGAAGAAAAGAGAAGTCTTTTGCTTGTTTCGCAAGATGAAACTGTGAATGAGTTTTTACGCATCTATTTACAAAGAAAAGGTTACTGCGTTTATTTGGCGGACAACGGGAGAGAAGCGTGGGAAAAATACAAACGATTTTTACCGGACGCTGTTATCACCGATGTCAATTTGGCCATTGAAGACGGTTACCAGCTCATCAGCAAGATCAATGCAGTTGCGCATGGCACCAAAATCGTGGTGTTAACCCACAAACGGTTGGAAGACGACAAGAAAAGATCATTCGAGCTGGGAGTCTCAGATTATATAGCGAAGCCATTTTCACCAGTGGACCTGGAAGCACGAGTGAGAAGTCTATTGTCTTAAACATAGATAAAAGGGAGGAAGAAAAAAATGAGCTACTTCACAAAATTGAAGCAAAAAATGGAATCAAAAACCGTAAAAGTCGGGGTAATTGGTCTTGGGTACGTTGGTCTTCCCCTCGCTATGGAAATGGCAAAAAGCGGTTTCTCTGTTTACGGCATCGATTTGGACCAACGGAAGGTAGAAACCTTGCTTGCAGGGAGGTCGTATATTCAGGACGTTCCTTGCGATGTGATCCAATCAAGCCTATCTGCTCAGCGATTCTTCCCGACTACTGATTATCGGGTGCTCAAGGAGCTGGATGCCGTCAGCATATGTGTGCCAACGCCGCTCAGTGAAAATCAAGACCCGGATACGTCCTTCATTAAGGGAGTTGTCCGTGAAATTATTAAATATAAAAAGAAAAACCTTCTGATTACGCTTGAGAGCACAACTTACCCGGGGACGACAGAAGAATTGATTCAATGGGAGTTCGAAAAGCTGGGTCTGACCGTCGGAAAGGATTTCTTTCTTTGCTTCTCTCCTGAGCGAGTAGACCCAGGTAACTATTCCTTCAACACACACAATACGCCAAAAGTAATCGGGGGAACCACGCCGAAGTGCTTGGAGTTGGGGGCCTTGTTGTATAGCAATTTGGTTACGAATGTAGTAACGGTTTCTTCTCCGAAGGTCGCTGAAATGTCTAAATTGCTGGAAAATACATTCCGGAGTGTAAACATTGCCTTTATCAATGAAATGGCTATGATGTGCGACAAAATGGGCATCGATGTGTGGGAGGTTATCAAAGCTGCGTCAACGAAACCGTTTGGCTACATGCCATTTTATCCAGGTCCTGGAATCGGTGGGCATTGCATTCCGCTTGATCCGATGTACCTTTCTTGGAAGGCAAAGGGCTTCCGCTTTCATAGTAAATTCATCGAACTGGCACAATCGATTAACGACAATATGCCAGACTATGTGATCAATAAAACTGCACAGGTACTGAATCTTTATGCCAAATCAATCAAAAACTCGCGGATTCTCATTTTGGGGATGGCCTACAAGCCTGACATTGATGACCTACGTGAATCCCCAGGCTTGCATATATATGAGCTGTTCCTGGAAAACGGGGCACGTGTGGATTACTACGATCCTTATGCACAAAGCTTTGTAGACAAACGCGGGAACACAGTTCGTTCCATTCCGCATGACTTGGAACAAATGAAAAATTACGATTGCATGGTACTCGTTACGAATCATAAGAGCTTTGACTACCAGAAGTTTGCTGACCTGGGTGTAGCTATCATTGATACACGGAATGCTTTTGACAGTATAACGGGTCAACACATTTACAAGCTGGGGAATCCGGCAAGGATGCACGGTGAAGAAGAACGAGTCGTACTCCTGGCTTAACTCGGAAACTGGATGCTCATTACGGAATAGGGAGGCAATCGTATGTGCGGTATCGTGGGATATATTGGTGAGGGGCAAGCGCAAAAAATCCTGACAAATGGTTTGCAGAAGTTGGAGTATCGCGGCTATGACTCGGCTGGTGTCGCAATATTTAACGGTGAAAAAATGGAGATTTGCAAGTCGAAAGGAAGGCTGGCCGTTTTGGAAGAACGGCTCGTCCAATCTCCTATGCGAGGTTGTTTGGGAATCGGACATACGCGTTGGGCCACTCACGGACGTCCATCCGATGAGAACTCACATCCGCATACGGATGAATCGGGAAAGTTTTCTGTTGTCCATAACGGTATTATCGAAAACTATCTGGAAATCAAGCAGGAGCTTTTGGACCATGGTGTCACGTTTACATCCGAGACCGATACAGAAGTCATTGCTCATCTCATTGCTGTACTATACGAAGGCGATCTCGTTACCGCGGTTCGAAATGCAGTACTGCGTATGCGCGGAGCATATGCTCTCGGGGTTATTTGCGAGTACGAACCAGATAAAATGGTGGCAGTCCGATTGGCAAGTCCATTAATTATCGGGGTAGGCAAAGGAGAAAACTTCATTGGCTCCGACATCTCTGCTGTACTTGAGCACACACGCGACATTGTCATCTTAGAAGATGGGGAAATGGCGGTTCTCAAGAAAGACAGTGTTTCTCTCATGAAAGTGGAAACGAGCGAACCGCTTCAACGAGAGTTATTCCGCGTAGATTGGAATGTGGAACAGACGGAGAAGGACGGTTTTGAGCACTTCATGCTAAAAGAAATTTACGAGCAGCCAAATGCATTTCGGAACACGCTGCTCAACCGGATTGACGAGGACGGAAAGCAAATTGTTTTAAAGGATTTTCAACTACATCCAGAACAAATCAATCGGTTTGAGAAAATATTCATCGTAGCGTGCGGAACCGCTTATCATGCAGGGTTGATCGGCAAGAATGTGATCGAAGAACTGGCGAGGATACCGGTAGAGATCGATGTCGCTTCAGAATTCAGATATCGCCGCCCTATTATATCTGAAAAAACGTTGGTCATTGTCGTGAGCCAGTCTGGTGAAACAGCTGATACGCTGGCAGCGTTGCGGGAGAGTCGACGCCTGGGAGCCAAGGTCTTGGCCATCACGAATGTACAGGGCAGCTCCATTGCCCGTGAAGCCGATTACGTACTTGCTACCTTTGCCGGGCCGGAAATTGCTGTCGCTTCAACGAAGGCGTACTCCTCTCAGGTAATCGTTTTTTACCTGCTCGGATTGTATCTAGCTCAGGTGAAGGAGACGCTTACCGAAACAGAGCGGGAATTCATGATTGCCAATCTGCGACAGCTGCCTGAGCAGGCTGAAAAGGCACTCCAACATGCGGATGATATTCGCGTCTATGCCGAGTCTATCCAAAATCATGCCAGCCTGTTCTTTATCGGTCGAGGCATTGATTATGCTGTGGCGTTGGAAGGGTCCTTGAAGCTGAAGGAAATTTCTTACCTTCACTCAGAGGCATACGCTGCAGGGGAATTAAAGCATGGAACGCTGGCTTTGATCGAAGAGGGTACGCCTGTCATTGCCTTGGTGACACAAAAAGAGCTGCAAGAAAAAATGGTTAGCAATATTACAGAAGTGAAGGCCCGAGGTGGGAATGTGTTAGCGATCACATTGGAAGGGAATGTCGAATTGCACCGAAATGTTGACGAAGTGTGCTTTGTGCCTGCGACTTTGCCTGTATTTACCCCCATCCTGTCCGTTATTCCGCTGCAGTTGATCTCGTATTATACTTCTCTGGCATTGGGTAATGATGTAGACAAGCCACGGAATCTTGCCAAAAGTGTAACCGTTGAATAAAAAATATGATTTGGAAGAATCCCGGAACAGCCAGCTTATTGGAGTGAACGGGATTCTTTCCCCATTTTGACTTGTCGGATTAACATTTATTTCCGTAAGGGGCTGAAGTGTCCATGATGGATTCCACTGACCAAACTCTTGATCAAAAAACGTTGATAGAAATCATGCTTCAGGTTTACGAGAAAGGTCAACAGACAACGACAATGGGAACGAGAGATATTGTTGAGGATATTGTCAACAGAGTAAGGCCGTACTTCAAAGAAGCCAAATAAGTCGATCTGATAGGAGGATCACATGACTAGTCGTTATGCAATTGTATTGGCAGCGGGAAAAGGGACACGAATGAGGTCTGCGCGATGCAAAGTGCTCCATGAGGTTTGTGGCAAACCAATGATCCAGCATATTGTCGACAGATTACATGGTCTTGGCATCCATGAGATTATTTTGATTGTAGGGCATGGGTCCGAGCAAGTGAAAAAGCAATTCGGTGCTTCTGTCCGCTATGCTTACCAGTCCGAGCAATTGGGGACTGCCCATGCAGTGATGATGGCGGCTGACCTCCTGCATGACAAACAGGGAACAACGATCGTGTTGAGCGGGGATACACCATTGGTGAGGGAGAAAACACTGGCGCAACTGCTCGAGCAACATGAAACTCAACATGCAGCAGCAACTGTATTAACAGCACGCGTAGACGATCCTACAGGGTACGGGCGATTGATCCGCAACGCAAACGGCTTTGTAGAACGGGTCGTGGAGCACAAGGATGCAACAGCCGAAGAACGGCTCGTATGCGAGATCAATACAGGAATGTATTGTTTCGACAACCAAAAGCTGTTTCAAGCCATATCTCGAGTGAAAAATGATAATGCCCAGAAAGAGTATTACTTGCCTGATGTTTTGAGTATTTTAAACGAGCAAAACGAGCGCATTGGGGCTTTTATGACCGATGATGCGGAAGAGGGGGGCGGCGTGAATGACAGAATCCAGCTGGCTTGCGCCGAGAGATTGCTCCGTATGCGAATCAATGAGCAGCATATGCAAAACGGGGTCACGATCATTGATCCAACCTCCACCTATATTGATGCCGATGTGTGTATCGGACCTGATACGGTTATTCATCCGGGAACGTACCTTCGCGGGAAAACAACGATAGGACCGGCTTGCGTCATCGGACCAAATGCAGACGTAAGTGATTGTATCGTAGGGGATAACGTAGAAATTCGCTACTCAAATGTATGTAATAGCACGATTCGAGATGGAGCTGTGGTTGGTCCTTATGCCTATATTCGTCCAGGTTCAGATGTAGGTGAGGGGGCGAAAGTCGGAGATTTTGTCGAACTGAAAAATTCACGTCTCGGGAAAGGTGCAAAGGTTGCTCATCTCTCGTATATTGGTGATTCTGATATTGGTGAATATGTAAACGTAGGGTGCGGTACAATCACTGTCAACTACGATGGCGTCCACAAGCATAAAACGATCGTTGGTGATCACGCCTTTATTGGTTGCAATGCCAACTTGATCGCTCCAGTTACCATCGGAGAGGGCGCTTATGTAGCCGCAGGCTCTACGATCACAGATGATGTTCCGAACGACGCTTTGGCCATCGCCAGAGAACGTCAGAGCATTAAAGAGCAGTATGCCAAACGGTTGATGACAACCCGCCCATAATCGCAGTCAGTAGGAGGATGTCTTATTTTTACAGCTAGCATAGAACCAGAACAAAATCGATCAAGCAAAAAAAAGCTACTGCTTGGTTTTTTGATCATCATCATACCAGTCATCGCAATCATCGCTTATTTGTATAAGACTCCGCCGATGATCGCGACCTGGATTTGGAATACGCAGCTCATTGTTACAGAAAGAGAAGAAATCATCGCATTTGCCAAGCAACATGACGTCAATCTCATTTATTTGCATATTGACCAAGAAAATGTTGCCCATCAAGATTATCGTTCCTTTATTAAGGAAGCAAATGCATCCGGCATTCGCGTGGATGCTCTTGCGGGAGATCCGGTCTGGTCTCTCGTTTCTAATCGAAAAAGTATTACCACCTTCTTAAACTGGGTTCAGACCTATAATAAATCAGCAGGAGAAGGTGAAAGATTCAGCGGCCTCCATCTCGATATAGAACCTCACGTACTACCCGAATGGAATGAGAATAAAGAAGTAATCAAAAACGAATGGGTAGCCAATATCGAATACTTGTCCGCGGAAATCAAAAAGGACCCAGCGTTGGAGCTAAGTGTCGATATTCCGTTTTGGATGTACGAGCTGTCGCTGGCAGACCAATCGGAAACGGTCAGCAAGTGGCTGGTCAGCACGCTAGATCATGTAACGTTAATGGCCTACCGCGACAGGATAGAGGGACCGAACGGGGTATTGGAAATTGTGAACCCGATCATGAACGAAGCGAACGGTCACAAAAACAAAGTGGTCGTAGGCCTTAACCTGCTGCAAAGCGCAGAAGGAGAAAACACAACCTTTTATGAGGAAGGGCATGGCGGATTGGAGGAGCAGCTGGCCGTTCTCGAAGATAATCTCGAAGAATTTGGAGGCTACGCCGGATACGCCATCCATGATTACGAGAAGTGGAAGGAACTGGTCAAAAAAAGCGAAGCCCAAATGGAAGCAAGCAAAGCGGCAAAACCGATGCCTGTATTCGAAGGTGAAGGCAAGAAGCTGGTTGCCAAAGTAGACGGCGGGGATATTGCCCTCTATAACGGGCAAGGCTGGGAACCCGTGTTTTGGGCGGGAATCAACCTGGGTGCAACGACACCAGGGCACTATCCTGGAGAGCTCTCCCCGACCCGCGAAGATTACTTGCGCTGGTTTTCACAGATGAAAGAAATGAATAACAAAGTCGTCCGCATTTATACAATTCTACCTCCGATTTTTTATGAGTCATTACATGAATTCAACCAAAAGCAGGAAGAGCCGTTGCTCCTACTGCAAGGAATCTGGTCGCCGGATGAAGCGCTCGCGGGTGAAGATCGGAAAGGACGGGATGCATTTACTCCCGAGATAACCAGAGATTTTCGCCAGGAGATTAAAGACGCTGTACAAGCAGTCCATGGAGACGTGACTCTCCCGGAGCGGTACGGTCGTGCCAGCGGTGAATATCGAACAGATGTGTCGGAATACTTGGTAGGGTGGATACTCGGTACCGAGTGGCATCCGTATACGGTACAGGTGACGAATGCAACAAATCTGGACATGCCTCCTTATCAGGGAAAATATATCATAACAACGGAAAAAGCGTCTCCTTTTGAAAGCTGGCTTGCCTCCATGCTTGATTATTTGGCTGAGGAAGAGATGAAATATGGATGGCAGCATCCGGTATCGTTTACAAATTGGCTGACGACCGATCCGCTGTCGCATCCCAACGAGCCGCTGCCGCAAGAGGATATGGTCTCGATTGACCCGATGAATCTGAAAGCCTCGGCGGAATGGACAGCTGGTTACTTTGCCGCATATCATGTCTATCCGTATTACCCGGACTTTTTGCGATATGAGGGAAAGTATCAAACGTACCGGGATTCAAGCGGCAAGATAAATCCGTATGCCGGCTACCTGCGTGATTTGCGTGCCCACCACAAAGGAATCCCATTGTTAGTTGCCGAATATGGCGTACCTAGCTCGCGAGGAATGACTCATTATGGGCCTGCTGGACGGAATCAGGGAATGCATACGGAACAAGAGCAAGGCGAGATGAACGCCGATATGCTGCGCAGTATTTTTGAAGAGGGTTACGATGGTGCACTTTTATTCGCATGGCAGGATGAATGGTTCAAATTTACTTGGAATACGATTGACCTGGAGCTGCCTTGGGAACGGAGGGCAATGTGGAACAATCCGTTAACAAACGAGGAGAAATTTGGCGTCATCGCGGTCGAACCTGGTAATTACGTATCTGACCAGATCATCCTTGATGGGAAAACAGCAGATTGGGAAAAAAGACTTCAGCGTGTCAAACGTGCTTATCCCGGATTTGATCTCTCTGTTTCACACGATGAAGCGTACCTGTATCTCATGCTAAAGAAGAGCGAAGGGGTTTGGGATTTCTCAAAGGACAGGCTGGATATTGGCTTTGATACGCTGAGTGGTGGGAGTCGAACAGCTGATCAAGCACCAGGAATTACATTTTCCCAAGAGATCGAATTTTTATTGCGAATGCAAGGGGAAAGCAATTCTCGCATTTTTGTCAATAGCGCCTATGATCAGCATAGTTGGCTATATGGGTATATCAAGGGAATGCTGCCTTGGGATGAACGTTATGATCAAGCAGATAGGGGCATATTCTTGCCATGGAAGCTGACACTAAACAAAGCATTGTATTTACCGGAAACCAAGAAAAAAATGCCTTTCGAAGAGTTGGAAGTGGGCATCATGAAACCAGGGATTTCCGATCCAGAAGATCCGACGTACAACTCATTGGCGGATTGGTATGCAAAAGGCAATGTTTTGGAAATACGTATTCCTTGGATGTTTCTGGGGTATACTGACCCGAGTAGCAAACAGGTTTGGAAATACCCGTATGAGGCGAATGGAATCGTTCCAACCGAAAGTAAAGGGGTTGGTGTGGAAGTATTTGCACATTCCAATCAAAAGCCATTCTCTCGGGAAGCTTCCAAACCACTCTTGTACCAATGGGACAAATGGGATTTGCCAACGTACCATGAACGAAAAAAGCTGAGCTTTGAGATTTTGCGCAAGGCGTACAAAGCATATGGTATGCCAAGGCATGAGTAACGAAAAAGGTGGTTAGATGCCACCTTTTTCTATTCGAATCGCTCCGAAATGTATATAAAAAGGCGTACAAACCTTAAACGGGGACGTACGCCTTTTTGTTCACCGAAATTTATTACTGCATTTATTGTGCCCCAAAACGCAGACGTTGGAAAAACTTGGTAAGTAAGCCGCCAATTGTTTTTGGAGGCTGTTCCGTTTTGACTTGCTCGACCGGTTGGGCTTGGCGAAGGGCTTGGTTCACGTTAATGATACCGTACCCGTACAACTGGTCGTGACCTGGAGCTCCGAGGTCAGTTGCGGAATGTCTAATGAGATTCATCACGTCTCGGGTGTTCATGTCGGGATGAATGGAACGGATGAGCGAAGCGAGTGCAGCGACGTGAGGACATGCCATCGAAGTACCGGATAGCGAGGCATAGTCGCTATAAATGTACGTGCTCGGAATATCGACCCCGGGAGCAGATACATCTACATAATCGCCAAAGTTGGAAAAATCGGCGCGTTCCTTGCGGTGATCGACAGCGGCAACGGCCAGGACTTCATCATAGGCTGCAGGAAAGCTAGGTTGATCACTTGCGTCGTTTCCGGAAGCCGCGACCAACACGACATTCCTTTCAAAGGCGTAGCGACAAGCTTCCCGTAGAGCGGCTGAGGAGGTATAGTTGCCTACGCTCAAGTTGATGACATCCGCTCCGTTATCAGTCGCCCAATAAATACCTTGTGCGATGTCTACAGCTGATCCCGAGCCGTCTGCGCCAATGGCTTTGACCGGCATAATCTTGCTATTCCAGGACATCCCGGCAATGCCATCTCTGTTATTCGTTTTCGCCGCTATGACACCTGATACATGGGTTCCATGACCATTATCATCCTCGGGTTTGTTACTGCCATCCAAAACGTTATAGCCTTTGACCAGCTTACCGGCAAATTCCGGATGCTTCATATCCACACCTGTATCGACGACTGCAACGATGACATCACTGCTACCTTCACTGACGTCCCAGCTTTGCTCCATGCCGATCAGAGGAAGATTCCACTGGTATTCCTTGTAGTACGTATCGTTTGGTTTCACGTTCGGGAGTAAAAGGTAATTTGGCTCGGCAAATACGGAGTCAGGATGTTCAGCCAGTTTTTTCATGAGCTGCTTGGTAGTCATGCTCTTTGATTTGATAATGAGAAATTTGTCAAAGTCGCGCTTGATCTTGGCATCCAACGAAGAAACGAGCTCATCAATTTTTTCTTGCTTGGGTCGAGGGGAAAAGCGCACGACAACTTCATTTTCTACATAATGACTGCGATCACGCTGGTTATGATGAAGCGTTTGGATATGGCTTTTTGTCTCCAGGTCACGACGAATGTCTTTCACTTGTTCAATGTAGTTAATGCGGGGAATTCTCGCTTGAACGGATGTCACGCGGGGATGAGGTTCGCGCATTTCCTGCTCTGCATTCTGATTCATCCGATACGGGACAACTACGAGACCGACCAAGGCAATAGCGGCAACAAAAGGCCAGACGCGCAAAAAAACTCACTCCCTCCAGTGCTGTTATCTATATCGTGCACATGAAGGGAGTGATTATGAAGGAAATAGCTTACAATTGGCGTGACTAGATTAATCCAAGCTTTGCTAAACCATGTTGAATGCCATTGTCGTTTACGTGGAGCGTAATCATATTGGCGAACGGCTTCAATTCTTCATGAGCATTCCCCATCGCTACCCCCATACCAACATAGGAGAGCATCTCTTTGTCGTTCAATCCATCTCCAAAGGCAACAGCATCCGCAGGAGTGAGTCCAAAATGTTTCAAGACGGCTTCAATTCCTTTTGCCTTGGAGCCGTTTGGGGGCAAAATATCCATGCAGTGTTCATGCCAACGAATGTAAGTAACGTCACGGAATTCTCCTGTGTACCTTGCTTCATCAGGACCACAGTATAGAAATGCTTGATAAATCGGCGTTTCCTCCCAGTAGCGATGGCGATACGCTGGGTATTCCAGTCCCAACCAATCAAAAGACTCGATGATATGTGGGTGGTCCATCGCATTGGCATAGAAGTGATCTGCGCTCAAAAATACCATCGGATGGGAATAACCCTCAGCCATTTGTTCTAGCTGTGCCAATGTTTCTGTAGCAATTGGCGTGTGATGAATGATCTTTCCTTCACTCTTCACATACGACCCGTTAAAGCCCACGAATGTCTCAATGCCTAGTTGCTCAGCGATTGGCATCAAATGATAAGGAGCTCGTCCTGTTGCGATCGCGACATGGACACCGTTTTGTTTTAATGTCTGTATGGCGTCCACCGTTGTTTGTGGAATGATGTGATCGGTGTTCAGTAAGGTTCCGTCAATGTCAAAAAAGACGATTTGATAAGCCACTTCTTATCCGCTCCTCTCCACGCTCTCTCTCTAGGTGTTCTCTCTATAAAAAGTTTTGCACAAAAAAATAGGAAAAGGAATGCCGTTTGAGACACTCCTTTTCATTTCGCTATTAGAATACAGCTACTTCTGTCTCGCTGTCAAATACATGACATTTGGCAAGATCCATCGCTAGTTTTACCTTCATCTTTGGTTTGAGCGCTTCACGAGAATCCACACGCGCTACCATCTGGGTATCTCCGATATTGTGGAAATAGACATACAATTCGGAACCCATGTTTTCTACGACTTCCACTTCTGCTTCCAGTGAGCTCTCAAATGGATTTGCTTCCATAAAAGAAGCGTCGCTGTAAATGTCCTCGGGGCGAATCCCAAAAATAACCTGCTTATTTACATAACCTTTTTCCCGTAAAGTCTTGGCTTTATCTTCCGGGAAGCGTACATGAATATTTTGGGCATCAAAATAGAGTGCTCCGTCTTTCTCAGAAAGATTCCCTTTCACAAAGTTCATCGCAGGGGAGCCGATGAAGCTTGCTACAAACAGATTGACTGGATGATTGTAGATTTCAGTCGGGGTTGCCACCTGTTGGATGAGGCCGTCCTTCATGACGACGATCCGGTCTCCCATAGTCATGGCTTCCGTTTGATCGTGCGTCACATAAATGATTGTGGTATTCAAGCGTTGATGCAGTTTCAAAATTTCCGTGCGCATTTGTACACGTAGCTTCGCATCGAGGTTGGACAACGGTTCATCCATCAAAAATACTTGCGGTTCACGCACGATAGCACGGCCCAGTGCGACACGCTGTCTTTGTCCCCCGGACAGCGCTTTTGGCTTGCGGTCTAGCAAATGCGAAATATCGAGAATTCGAGCTGCATCTTGAATGCGCTTATCAATATCGGATTTGGAGAATTTGCGCAATTTCAGACCGAAAGCCATATTTTCATATACATTCATATGCGGATAGAGTGCATAGCTTTGAAAAACCATGGCGATGTCGCGATCTTTGGGAGCCACATCGTTGACACGGCGATCGCCTATGTATAAATCACCTTCCGAAATCTCTTCCAGACCCGCAATCATGCGCAGCGTGGTAGATTTTCCACAACCAGATGGTCCGACTAGAACGAGGAATTCGCGATCTTGAATTTCCAAGTGAAAATCGTCTACTGCCGTAACGTTGTTTCCATATCGTTTATAAATGTGGGAAAGACTTACCTTTGCCATGAAAAAGGCACCTCCTCGGGTTTGTGAAGAGAGAGAATTCTTGGATGACTGTAATGGTAGGGTACCAATTCATTTGCAAGTTGGATACGGACATTATATACAAAATGTTTTGTTAATTTTGACGAAAGAGAAGGTAGAGCTGGAGCATGACGGCATCAGGAAACAATCGCGGGTCTAATCCGGTTTGTTCCGTCAGCTTGTCCAATCGATACAACAGTGTATTCCGGTGAAGGAAGAGCTGTCGTGCTGTATCGCTTACATTCAACTGTCTGGCGAACAAGGTATCTAATGTTTCCAATTGTTCATCTGTCATGTGCGGAACGGTTATGACAGCGGTTAGCTCGTTGGCGATTGCGGCTGCTATTTCTTTGGGGAGAGAAGCCGCCCATCGTTCCAATGGATAAGACCAATCTCCAGCAACCATCATTTGTGGTCGATAGGTTTGAAGGGCACGGGCCAGTGATAATTGCTGTAAAAGAGTGTCGCCCAATGCTAGTGGACTCGCGATTGGCGATCCAACAACAAGGCGAACGGGTTCCATCCATTCCATCGAAATCAGATCATGCAGCCCAGATGCCCACTCCAAAAGCTCTGAAGCCGTTTTTTGGTGATCGAGCATGGAGACAGGGATGATGAGAAGGGCATGTGTTTGCGTTAGCGGAATGAAATCAGGTGCTCCTTCAAAAAAATCATTCAGCAAGGGCTGCAAGGAATCCCATTCTCCCTTTTGATCCGGTCTGCATCGCTCTAATAAAAAGGAGACGCGAGCTTCTTTCCACGGCCATTTTGCTTCCAGCTGAGCAGGAATTGCAACAGGGGAACCGGAGACAATGCCCGAAAGCCAATTGGATATCTGTTTTGGGAGGGGAAGCGTTGTTGGGTCATCCATATGAGGAAAAATCAGATCCAGCAACGCCCGGGCTGAAGCATGCCAAGATGCCGTTTCGATAAGAATCAATGTCATTACACCGTTACTCGAATGGAGGGCAACTGGTTCCCAACCTTTTTGTACCCAATCCTGCTGGGCTTGTGCAGCTTCCGTTTGTGAGACTTGTACATATTCGATAGGTAAATTCGTCGTTTGTCGGATGTGCTCGACATCTCTCTTCCATTTTTCCACAAGGTGACCCCCATCTCGACACGAAAGTAAGGCTATTATACCTTAGTCGAGGGCAAGCGTGGCAGCAGTTTCTTGTAGGGCCGGAGCTGGAGCGGCTATCACGCTGAATGGAGCATCACTGCCCAATACATGCAAGGTTATCTCGGGACGGGAACGCAGGCGGATGTTTACCCCTGTTTGCCCCAGGCCCTCACTGATGTAAAAGGGTCGACCATCCATCTCATGAAGACCTTTCACGATATTTAGCTTCGGCAATTTCCCCATCTTTACGAGATGAAAGGGACGAGGCCAATGGATCTGACCTCCGTGAAAATGCCCTGACAACAAATAATCGTAAGCATACTCCTTCATGTGCAAAACTATATTAGGATCATGAGTCAAGACGAGCCTTGCTCCTGTCTCGGGAACACCGAAGAAAGACTTGGCCAGGTTGCTATGGCGCGTACTGAAATCATCCACACCGATAAGGTGCAGGGGTTGCCCTTTGTGATAGATCGTTTCATTTTCGTTGACAAGAACATGACAGCCAATTCGTTCCAACTCAGATTTTAACTGTGCAAGCTTGAAAGGGGTAAGCACGTAGTCGTGATTGCCAAAAACTACATAAGTTCCGAGTGTCGGCTGTAATTGCTGGAGACATTGCACAAAAGCAACTGCCTTCGGAATGTTTTTGTCGCGGTCGAGCAAGTCGCCGGTAATCGCAATCAGGTCTACCTGACGCTGCGAGAAGTCATCGACAATGCGCTGGGGTAATACAGATAAGTTTTCCATGTGCAAATCAGACAGATGCAAGATCGAAATCGGTTCAAAATCATGCGGTTGTTGAAGATGCCGTGATTTTTGCAAGGGTATTGCTACTTCTTTTATTTGAACATCAAATGTATTGCGATAGGCTCGAAAAAGCAACAAGGCGATAGCGCCAAGTAAAATAAACCAGATCATCAAGGTCAGCCATCTCCTTTACGATAAGCGTACCGTCAATTATACAAGAAAAAGTTCGCAATCGAATAAGTAGGTTCTGGCAGGAGGAATTACGCAAAAAATGTAGAAATATTATGAATGTTGCGTAGTGAGAAAAACGATGTAGAGTAGGAGAGTGAAGACATGAACGTAGAGAAAATTCCAGCAACGGAAGGCCCTTATAATCTGGAAAATTATGACGAAGCATATGCGAATTTTGATTGGGCGGATGTGGAGAAGCAATTCTCTTGGTATGAGACCGGGAAAGTGAACATGGTGTACGAAGCCATTGATCGACATCTCGCTACTGATCGGAAAGACAAAATTGCTTTGATGTACAGCAATGCAACGAGAGACGAGACTTATACGTTTGCGCAATTAAGCGAATTATCCAATAAATTCGGGAATGTTTTGCGGAATTTGGGCATTGTAAAAGGGGACCGCGTTTTCGTCTTTATGCCGCGTTCGCCGGAGCTTTATGTAAGCGTTTTAGGCACGATCAAGATTGGCGCGATTGTAGGGCCGCTGTTCGAAGCGTTCATGGAAGCAGCAGTGCGTGATCGTTTGGAAAATAGCGAAGCCGTTGCGATCGTTACGACGCCTGCACTCTTGCCGCGCATTCCCGTAAGCGACCTGCCTGCCCTAAAACACGTGATTGTTGTAGGTGCAGAAGAGGAGCTAAAAGAAGGTCACATCCGCTTTGAAAAAGCGATGGAAGAAGCCTCCACCGAGCTGGAAATCGAATGGGTCGATCGTGAGGATGGCATGATCCTGCACTATACCTCAGGCTCAACCGGTAAGCCAAAGGGTGTCCTGCATGTCCACAATGCCATGATCCAGCATTATCAAACTGGGAAATGGATTCTCGACCTGCAAGAGGATGATATTTATTGGTGCACAGCAGACCCAGGCTGGGTAACGGGTACTTCCTATGGCATTTTTTCGCCTTGGTTGAATGGAGCGACGATTGTTGTACGTGGCGGACGTTTCACTCCCGAAGATTGGTATAAAGTCATTGAGAAAAACAAAGTATCGATCTGGTTCAGTGCTCCGACTACGTTCCGCATGTTTATGGGGGCAGGGGATGAACTCGTCAAGCAATTTGACCTGTCCAGCCTGCGTCACGTCCTGAGCGTTGGCGAACCACTCAATCCTGAAGTTGTTCATTGGGGCATGCGCGTGTTCAATCAACGCATTCATGACAACTGGTGGATGACGGAGACAGGTGCCCAACTAATTTCTAACTATCGCTGTATGGCGATCAAGCCTGGATCGATGGGTAAGCCGTTCCCAGGTATTTATGCAGCGATTATTGACGATCGAGGAAATGAGCTGCCGCCGAATCGTATGGGGAACCTGGCAATTCGTGCGGGCTGGCCGGCCATGATGAGACAAATCTGGAACAACCCGGCGAAGTACGAAGAATACTTCAGCATCCCGGGCTGGTATGTATCCGGGGATTCTGCCTACAAGGATGAAGAAGGCTACTTCTGGTTCCAAGGCCGTATTGATGATGTGATCAATACTTCCGGTGAGCGAGTCGGTCCGTTTGAAGTAGAGAGCAAGCTGGTGGAGCATCCAGCAGTAGCCGAAGCAGGCGTCATCGGCAAACCGGATCCGGTTCGTGGTGAAATTATCAAAGCATTCATCGCGCTGCGAGCTGGGTATGAGCCAAGTGAAGCGTTGATGGAAGAAATTCGCAAGTTTGTGAAAGAAGGACTGGCTGCACATGCTGCTCCTCGTGAAATCGAATTCCGCGACAAGCTGCCAAAAACACGTTCCGGAAAAATCATGCGCCGCGTCTTGAAAGCGTGGGAATTAGGTCTACCGACTGGTGACCTGTCTACAATGGAAGATTAATCACAGGAAAACCATCTCTCGAAAATGTCGGGAGATGGTTTTCTTTTTTTAGGAATGGCTATGTTGTTTATGATCATGTGGATGGTCGTGGTCATGGTTGTGCTCATGGTTATGATCGTGATCGTGGGAATCGGCTGTTGCCTGGCAATGTAAGTCACCATGTAGAGTAGAGGAATTCTCAATCTGGATGGTAGCGTGTGTAATGCCGAATTCTTTTTCCAAAAGGACCAGCGCGTCATTTAATACAGGGTAGCTGGGCAAATCGTCTTGAACAACCAAATGGCATGTCAGGGAATCAAATCCGGAAGTAACCGTCCAAATGTGCAGGTCATGCACTCTGATAACTCCAGGCAGTTGACTGAGTCGCTCTTCCACTTTTGTTGTATCCAGTCGTGAAGGGGCGCCTTCCAGCAAAATATTGACAGATTCTTTCGTTACGCGCCATGCGCTCAGCATGATTAGGACAGCCACGACGATACTGATAATTGGGTCGGCGATGTACCAGCCAAAAGCCCACATCAGGATACCACCAGCGATTGCGCCGACAGAACCGAGAAGATCGCCGAGAACGTGGAGATAGGCACTGCGTACATTGACGTTATTTTTGGTATCGCCACGCATGAGTACAATGGCTGCAGCAATATTTGCCAAGAGTCCGACTGTGGCGATGATGATCATGGAGCCACTGGCAACCTCAGGCGGATTCCACATGCGTTGGAACCCTTCCCAGAAAATGAACAAGGATATCAGTACAAGTGTCACACCATTGGTCAGGGCAGCCAAGATTTCAAAACGTTTCAACCCGAATGTTCTCTTTGCAGAAGGTGGTCGTGCAGCGAAATGCACAGCGATTAAGCTCAAAAGAAGCGCTAATGCATCGCTTAACATATGCCCAGCATCAGAGAGCAACGCCAAACTATTGGTGAGGAAGCCCCCGATGGTTTCTACAACCAAAAATACAGCAATGATGAGGAAAGAAATGAGAAGAGCTCGTTTACTGGCTCCTTTTCCATGGTGATGGTGATCGTGACCATGACCATCTCCATGATCGTGATGATGAAAGCCCATGATAGAATCCTCCTTATAGAAAAGAATTTATAGATATTCCACTAGATAAAGGGCGTCTTTTCCTACACCACCCATAAGCGCTGACGCTCTCGTATGCTGCCAGGGAAGTCCGAGAAAGGATAGGCCAGGTACTTTTGTGATACCCCGAAGATGAATGGGTCTGCCTTTCGAATCCAGCACATCTGGAATACTCAACCAATCGTAGTTTGGTCGAAAGCCAGTGGCCCACAATACGTTATTGACTGTTGCCTCTGTTCCATCTGCAAAATAAACGGTACGCCCATTAACCTGTACGGCTCGAGAAACCAACCGCAATGCTCCTGAGCGAGAGAGCTCGCGCACCTGCTTTTTATAGCCGAATATTGGATCGGGTGAGCTGCGCATTTTCTTGCCGATCCAGGTAGAGTAGGGAGCATCGAGTAATCCAAGTGTCTTCATGTAATCAAATATAGGTTTTCCAAATAGGAAGTTTGGCAAGTAAGAGCGTGATTCTCCCTGTGAAAAAATAACAGGTCGATGAGCGGCGAGTTCTACCGCAATCTGTGCTCCAGAGTTGCCGCTGCCAACGACAAGGACCGGGCCGTCGATGAGCTGGCTCTCATTCTTGTACTGCGAAGTGTGCAGTTGATGAACGGTGTGGTCCAAGCTGTTCGCAATACCTGGGATAAACGGCGTATGAAATGGCCCTGTTGCAATGACGACTTGCTTCGCGAAGAGCAGACGGTCTTGTGTCCGTACTTGGAAGCGGAAACCAATTTTGCTGAGTTCCATGACAGTCGTACCCAGCATGACAGGCAATTCGAAATGTTTGGCGTACAATTCTAGGTAGTCTGCTGCTTCATCCTTGTTCGGGAGCGTATTCCGCTCTCCGGGAAACGCAAGGCCAGGTAGTTGATTATGTTTACGTGGTGTAAAAAGCACCAGTGAATCGTAGCGTTGCCGCCAACTGTCCCCGATCCGTTGGTTTTGCTCCACGATGACAAAACGACGATTTTTACGCTTGAGCGCATATCCGAGCGCAAGTCCTGCCTGCCCTCCGCCAATTACGATGACGTCATAATCATTCATGAGTAGTGCCTTCTTTCTGGTAAGGATTACCTACATCATATCACATTCATTATCATATTCAAGTAATTGTTTGAATGTTTTTTGAAAATCAGCAAAAAAGGCCGCCACATTGGTGACGGACCTGTTTAAAATCCAGTGGATTTACGGTTTTTGTTGTTTCAATTCGGCAGCATGTTCAATTCCACACATGATTAAATGGCGGACATGATCATCATCGAGTGAGTAATAGACGAGCTTGCCACTTTTTCGATAACGGGCGAGACCCATGTTTTTTAACAGTCGCAGATGGTGAGAGGTATTGGGGATCGAACTATTGATAGTTGCTGCGACATCACAAACGCATAGTTCTCCTTCAAGCGCCAGCGCGTAAATGATTTTTGCTCGGGTATCGTCTGCGAGAGCCTTGAAGAGAGGGGCGACACCTTCCGTCTCCATCATCCTGGGCCGAAGCCTGTTTACTTTTTCTTCATCAATCGTCTGGACTTCACAAACCTCGAGATCAGTGGGAATGCGCTGAATGTCTTCGTTCACTTCATTCACCCCAAACCGTACCATTTTCCACCATTATAAGACGGATACAGGGGGAAGGGAAGGCTGGACAACCTGTTCTTCTTGTAAAAAAAGTAAAGGAGAAGAAGGAATAAAAGGTGTCTTTATCTAAATAGGAATGATACCTATTTGTAAATGGAGAGGAGAGAATTCCCACTTGATTCTGAAGATTCGCCAATTCCTGGTTGAAATAATCGGGGCGCTCCTGCTTGGACTAAGTGTCGTTTGGTTAACAATGGGCACGGACAGCAGCTTGTTTTCCGGTTGGAGCATTGAGTGGTCCCCTTTGTGGCTTGATGTGAAAACCTTTTTCCTTAGTATTTGGCTGGAAGCAATCCCGTTTGTCCTCCTGGGTGTATTCTTTTCTGCGTTTATCCAGACATTTGTGACAGAAGAGCAGGTGAGGCGCTGGACACCGAAGCATCCACTCGTTGCCCTGCCGTTTGCCGGGTTGCTCGGATTTTTGTTCCCCGTATGTGAATGTGCCATTATCCCTGTGGTTCGTCGTTTGATCCAAAAAGGGATGCCCCTGTCAGTCGGGATTGTTTTCTTATTGGCGGGACCGATTGTGAATCCCGTTGTTTTGTCATCGACCTATGTCGCTTTCACTCGTCAGCCGGAAATGGCTCTCTACCGGGGCATTGCGGGATTCGTTGTTGCGCTAATTGTAGGCATGCTTGTCTTCCTGTTTGTCAAAAAAAATCCGATACGGCTTGGCATGGAAGCACAAATCAGTCATGAAGCCGACCATGTAAAAGCGACGGGTGGAAAGCTGTCCTCGACGTTTGCCCACGCGGTAGATGAATTTTTTGACATGGGAAAATATTTGTTGTTTGGTGCGTTTATCAGTGCGCTTTTACAGGTGTACATCAGCAGGGATACGCTTATGGACATCGGTCAAACGCCGCTCACCTCCCATTTGGTCATGATGGGGATGGCGTATTTGTTTTCGCTTTGTTCAGAAGCAGATGCGTTTATCGCTGCTTCCTTTGCCAATACGTTTTCAAGCAGCTCGTTGCTTGCATTTTTGGTTTTCGGCCCCATGCTCGATTTAAAAACGACGTTGATGCTATTTGGAACATTCCGTTTTGGTTTTGTTATCAAGCTGGTCGTGGCTATTACGCTTTTAGTGATTTGCGTCACCATGCTCATACCGATATAAGGAGGAGAATATGGATCAGAACAAATTGAAGCGTCATCATATCATGCGCAGTTTGATTTTGGCGGGCATTACAGCGTTGTTGGCCTATTTGATCCTGTCGGAAACACTCAGTCACTATCTCGCACCGCGATTGCACATGTTCAGCTATGTCACGCTCGTCATCCTAGCCCTGTTGACCATTGTCAGCATACGGCAAATTTTTGTAGGCAGTAGCGTTTACGATTGCGATTGTGAGGAGCAACACAAAGTTCCGCGTACACCTATCGGCTCCCTTTTGGTTTATGGATTGTTTGTACTCCCCATCGTAATGGGATTTGTCATGCCGGATAAAATTCTTGGCAGTGATGTCGCACAGAAGCGGGGGATCACGCTGCTCAGCAATGATGTACGAAAGCTGGCGGATGTTACGGCGAACGCGAATGTGAATGCGAATGCAGAAGAAAATGTGAAGCAGAAAGCAGAAGGAAAAGAAGATGCCGAACAAAGCGTAGAACCACAGCCAGAGGCAACCAATCAAGTAGCAATACCCCCGGTTCAAGCAACAGACGACGAACAATTGCGACAGCGATTCTCGAACGAGGGATTTGGTGACTTTTACACGGATATCGCCGTCTTTTTACATAAACAGCCAGTAATCGAACTCAATGACAAGGTGTTCCTGGACGGACTCACCACGATGGAGCTATATGCAAAAGAATTTGCTGGAAAAGAGCTTGAGACAATGGGATTTGTATATCGGCAGCCTGACTTTACCAAGCAGCAGTTTGTCGTAGCGCGTTTTTCCGTCACCTGCTGTACAGCAGATTCCAGTGTTTATGGTGTTCTGGTGGAAAAAGAGGACGCGAACAAATGGAAAAAGGATAGCTGGGTAAAAGTACGCGGAAAGCTTGAGTTGCGTCAGGTAGACGGGTACGACATGCTTGTTCTCAAAGCCTCTCAAGTAGAAGCCGTTTCCGCACCCAAAGATCCTTATGTGTATTACAGCTTTGAATCAGCACCAGACAGTTAAAATGCGGGGGAACCGAAATGATCGTGCGACTAGATTTACAGCATGAACAAACGGTACAAAAACTTTGGAACATGCAGCAAAGAGCGTATCGTGTAGAGGCGGAGATAATCGGTACAGAAGATATTCCTCCCCTGCGAGAATCGGTAGAACAACTAAGAGCATGTGGAGAAACGTTTTATGGCTACATAGAGGGAGGCGAGCTGGCTGGGGCTGTATCTTTTTTGATCGAAGGAGATACATTGGATATTCACCGAATGATTGTAGATCCTATTCATTTTCGCAAGGGAATCGCGAGTCAATTGCTCGCCTCTGTCCACGAGCATGGCAGCAGCAAGATCATCGTCGCGACTGGCTCTTTGAACGAACCGGCCGTTCGGTTGTATGGGAGACATGGTTTTACCTTGACGGATAAAAAAGAAGTGAAGCCCGGTTTGTGGCTATCTTTTTTCGAGAAAAGGATAAAGTAAGTCCCCGCACATCCACTGCTATAGAGTATGTTCGTCCGGATGCTCCGCCCATATTGATTATGCATGGTGATGCAGATGATGTAGTGCCCTATGAACAAAGCGTTGAATTTTTTAATGCATTACGTAGAGCTGGAAACAATGCAAGTATGTATAAAATTAAGGGAGCAGGGCACAACGGTTTCACACAACAGCAAACAATGGAAGTTGTTAAAGCTTTTTTCGACGAACATTTAAAATAAGAGATAGTGACCTAATAGAGAAGGATCTCATAAAAAAGGATAGTCCCGTGAGCTAGCGAGGGGTTGGCGATATGCTTTTCTTCTTCAACTCAAAACTAAATGACTGGAATTTTGGCTCCTTTTTAGTCACTAAAAAAACTCCCTAGTACTGCAATGGGGAAGAAGAGAGTTTTAGAGTCGGTCCGATAATTATTGGTGCCTTCGGGGGAGTCATGGGTTGCGTCCTAAATAGTTAGGTTAGACAACATGGTGGAATTTTATTTATGCAATGTTCCGCGGACGATAGGAGCGGAATCAGGAGAAGATCTAGGCCATTTTCCTAGGTCTTTTGTATTCGTCGAAATCCCGTTTGTATGCGTAATCCCCTCCAGTAGTCACTAAGTAGGAAGAAGTAGGAAAAAGGTTTAACGAGGACTTGCTTTCCGATTTATTGCCTAGGAATAAGGTTACTGTACAAGATTGTCATGCTCATGCTCTTATATAAGTAGGAATAGGTTGGAAAAACATTTCCAATATCGCTAAAAATGGAGTGTGGAAAACATGAGAACAAGGGAAAAGAATCATTTCCGTTGCCGGCGGTTCTTGATCCGGATGGTTGGCTTCTCGTTGGCGGCATCGCTTTGTCTGATCGGACAAGCTTCCGCTGCCGATGATGAGATCCAACTGAAGTGGGAACAGCGTTATACGAAAGAGGAGACGCGGGAGTTAGTCCAAAAGGTCGTCCCGACGAAAGATGGAGGCGGGCTGGTCTGGGCAAACGGGACGAACAGTGATTATCGCATACTCCCCCCTTTGCTGGTGAAAGCAGATGGAACGGGTCAGGAAGAATGGTCAAAGCGCATGCCGGAAGAGTTCTTTATCGCCGACGTGGAGCAGGCGAAAGAAGGCGGATATCTAGTGATGGGAGCGCTGCGCTCGGAGCCGGACAAGCTGCAGTTGATCAAATTGAGTGAAACCGGAGATGAGGAGTGGACGAAAGCAATTGAGGTAGAGGGAGGGGCGATGATACCGGACAGATACGTCCTGCTGTACAGTGATTTCGCCGAAACATTCGACGGTGGTGTGGTCGCAGTAGGCCACAAATACCTCGAAGAGAGTGGACAGTACCTATACAATATCGTGAAGATCACAGCATCAGGTGAAATCGAATGGGATAAGCCGTTGAGCAACTCGGCTCATCGGGTTTTTGTTACCAAAAGCGGGGAAATGTTTGTCCAAGGCAGTGTGTTCTCCGGCGATGCTCACCTGTACGTGGCAAAGCTGTCCGAAGAAGCGGACAAGCTTTGGGAACATACCTACGAACAGAAGGGTTCAATCACAATCAAATCAGTCCTCCCATCGACCGATGGCGGGCTTCTCGTCACCGGATACACCAACCGCTTCAACTCTGACCCGGGTTTCGATGACATCGTTGCGTGGCATATCGATTCGGAGGGGAAAGTTGTTTGGCAGAAGCTTTACGATACCGAAGTGGGAAGTGGAGAAGTGTCGGACGGAGAAAGAGGCTTATTGTTGTCCGAGACAGCGGATGATGGCTACATGCTGATCGGGCTGATGGATTCGATAAACGCTGACCCTTCCAAATGGAATTTCAAGAAGTTGGATCACTCTGGCGACCTTTTGTGGGAGAGAACGATCTCGTTCCCGCAAATACGCGTTGCTAATGCGGTTCCCCAGGGAAATGACCAGTACTTGTTATTGGGCGAATATTGGGAAAAAAGCACAACAATGGCGGACAAGCGAGACATCTATCTGATCAAATACGGCAAAACAAAAACCATCGTCTCCCTTGAGCCGCAAATGCAAATGCACAAACTGAAACTGGATAAAGGCGATACAGAAGAACTTAAGGTTACGGCTGTTTATGATGACGATACCAAAGAAGATCTGACGAACGGGGTTCAATGGACCTCTTCCAACGAAGAAATGGCCGTGGTTGACGAGAATGGACGAGTTACGGCCAAAGAGAAGGGAAAAGTGCAAATCATCGCAACCTTTCAAGGAAAAAAAGCAGTATTCTCGGTCCAGGTGAAAGGGTAGATACTCAAATTGCGTCAATAGATAACGTACTTAACCTCCTGTCAAAGAGATAGGAGGTTCTTCCCATTAACATCGTCGAAAGATGTCCCAACCAGCCTCAAACATGTTTCTACAAGTAGGGGGTGAACAGTTTAGCGTACGAGGTCAATGCCCCACGGGTAGGGACGTTCTACCCCGGCTACGTAATCGTAGAACCATATTAAAAATGATAAACCAGTAAAAATTGGCTGACCTCATAATACGAACGGGCAGGATAGCATAATTATTAATTCGGTAAGCGGAGTTGATGAGGTGATATTGTTTTAAGAAAAATGAAACAATCAGGTAGGGGTCAACGTAAAAGGTATCATTCTTGTTTTACAGCCAAAGATCTTGTACACGGAGGATTAAATTGTGAGAAAACAATGGGGTGGCAAAATCGCTATTGTATTAGGGATGGTACTGTTTGTTCTGCAATATTATTTTCAGACCTTTGAATATAACTATATTTTAATAGGGCTAGGGGTGATTCTCTGCCTGATGGGAGGGTTCCTGGTTTCGGGCGATTCTCCCAAAAAGGAAACAAAGATGTGATCCTGTCAACCTTTCCCGGCAAAGCGTCGGTGAACGATACCACAACAATGTTTATTCTTTTCTACATGGACATTAGCAATTTAATGCTAGTGTCTTTTTGTATTGATTACGATTCATCATAATCCTTGTGTAATGTAGACTTCTCATTCCGTAGACAGTTTTTAAAGGTTAAGATGTGATTGGACTGGATATAGATTACTATGATTTTCAAGAGAATCCAGATGCAATGAATATAGAAGCAAAGAAGAGTATATTCAAATGGAACGTAGGGGAATTAACAAGACTATGCAATAGATACCTTTCCACGAGAAGGCGAAAGCCCGCCCAAATAGCTTGGGAAGGGATAGAGTTGCACAAAACAACCCGGATAACGGGCACTTTCCCAAGTGTCTGTTTCCGGGTTTTCTTTCTTTTTACAGCATAAGCTTATTTGGTATCGTCTGTTTCTTTCTGTTGGTCTTCGTAAAACCAGAGAGGATCATCGCAATCCTCATCACCATTGTAGTTGATTAAGATTTCTTCACCCGCTTGAATGTCCGTATACGCATAAAAATCAAACGTGTGGTTGTCGAAATTAATCTCATACGTGGCATTTGGCGTGTAGGAATGATTAAATAGCATACCATACCCTAACAAGAAGGCCGTGTGATTAGCACCGTACTCAAATGCATAATCCGCGAGCAAGGTTTTCTCAATATGCTCATGCTCTTCGTTCAAATAAGGCAGCACGGGCGCTTCATGAATCAGGTCGCCTTTTCGGATATCTTGCGTTGCAAATACACCTCTATTTAATTCTCCATTGCTTAGTTTGGAGGTCTTGACTTCGATCATGCGGATCACCTGCATTTCTTATGTCTGTGGAAAACGTATCTTTCTAAGGATGACAGTTGATCGAGCAGAAAGCAATGTTTTTTATTTGATAACCAAATGATGGCGAACCGCGTAAGCAGCGAGCTGGACGCGATTAGCCAATTGCAGCTTCTCGAGAATGTTTTTCAGGTGGTTTTTCACTGTGTTTTCTGCGATGATCAGCGCTTCGCTTATTTCCCGATTCGTTTTTCCTGCTCCCACATACATGACAATCTCTCTCTCTCGCGGGGTCAGAACAGCAGGGACCATTTCATCTGTGGTTTCTTCTTGACGGAAGCGGTACATGAGTCGTGTTGCCATTTCGCGAGTCAATTCACTGTCCTCGCCGAGCAAGGCATGCAAGTAGTTAATCCAGTCGTCAGGCTCTAAATTTTTCAGCAAGTAACCTTGGGCACCGAACTGAATGGCAGTGATCAGGTCAGCAACGTCATCGGAGACGCTGAGAATGACTACCTTGATGTGCGGGTATGCTTTCTTGACCTCGCGGGTCGCTTCGAGTCCGCTCCATTTCGGCATGTTGATGTCCATGAGCACAAGATCCGGTTGTATTTGTCCGCATAAGAGAAAGGCTTCCTCACCATTTTGTGCTTCTCCGATGACTTCAAAAGAGGGATCTGGATCAAGGAGGCTGCGAATGGCCATACGAGCCATCGGGTGGTCGTCGGCGATCAATACACGGTAAGCGTTCATAGTGTTTTTCCTCCTGAATAAGAAGATAAGCGGATGATCGTGCCGCCTGCCGGTCGCACCTGAATGTCGAGGTAGGCGTTCAACTGGCGTGCTCGCTCGCGCATCATGGACAAACCGTATTTTTTCGTATCGGGAGAAGGGTTGGAAATCCCAATGCCATCGTCCTCAACGGCGAGAATCCAGCCAGTTGTTTCATCTGTCGTGAGGTGAATCCACGAATGCTTGGCCTGAGAATGCTTGCGAATGTTGGCAAAAGCTTCCTGGATGATCCCAAACAGTTGTACTTCTGCGGTGGGAGTAAAAAAGCCGTCTTTGACGTGCAATTCGCTAGCAACGTCGATTCCTGATAAAGCGCTCCATTGGGCCAACCATTTCTCAAGGCGTTGATCCAGACTGCCTTCTTCTGGCAATGAGCGCAAGTTAAAGATGGCTTGGCGTACATGATTGTCGATGGCAGATACAGCGACCCGTGCATCGTCCAATTGTCCCTGCTTCAGCTTTACGTTGAGGAAGAACAAAGACTGTGCAATCCCGTCGTGTAATTCGCGGGCAAGGCGTTCCCGTTCTTCATAAACAGCGCGACGGGCTTGTTCCTCGACGATTCGTGCATTCATTTGTTTAAGTGTGTGAAACATCCAGGTAGCAAATAAAAAAGAGAGAAAGAGCGTCAAGAGGGTAATGTACACATTTCCAGCTTCCATAGACATATAAGGCAGCAGAAAGTCGTGACGGATGAATTCAAAACCCCCGATGATGATGGTTGGAATCAAAAAGGTCAACCAATAAAAGATTCGATAGGACATGCAGATGCCTCCTTGCATGACTGTTGGCAAACATTCCTTAAGTATACCGAATGGGACGAGCGGATGGTATACTCAGGTGAGAAAAGGTGGAAAGCAGGAGGGAATATCATGAGCACGATTGCGAAAGCATTGACGATAGCGGGTTCAGATAGCGGTGGGGGAGCTGGGATTCAGGCAGATCTGAAAACCTTTCATCAACTCGGTGTGTACGGGATGAGTGCGATCACCGCAATCACTGCACAAAATACATTGGGTGTAGCAGGTGTTTATCCGTTGCCGACAGAGGCAGTTGCCCAGCAAATGCATGAGGTGTTGCGTGATCTTGGCGCTGACGCGGCGAAAACGGGCATGCTGTTTCACGCTGATATCATTCGTGTTGTTGCGGAAGAGATCAAAGCATTTGGCCTGAAAAAGCTGGTGGTAGACCCGGTGATGATTGCCAAGGGAGGGTCAAAACTACTGTTGGATGAGGCGATCGTTGCATTGAAAACAGAGTTGTTGCCGTTGGCGGAAGTCGTCACACCTAACTTGCCGGAAGCAGAATGCTTGACTGGCATGAGAATCGAGACGACAGATGAGATGCGCGAAGGGGCAAAAGCGATACATGCGTTGGGCGCCCGCAATGTCCTGATGAAGGGTGGACATATGCAAGGGGACGTTGTCGTTGATATTTTGTTCGATGGTACCGCATTCCATGAAATATCCCATGAGCGTATTCATACACGCCATACGCACGGTACAGGTTGTACATTCTCCGCGGCTCTTACAGCAGAGTTAGCCAAACATACACCGCTCATCACTGCGGTAGAAAAAGCAAATCGCTTTATTTTCGAAGCAATTAAGACAGCACCCCAATTGGGTGGCGGGCATGGGCCGACCAACCACTGGGCGGTTGTAGACTAAGTTTATCAAAAGAATGCCCCACAGCGATTCCGTACAAGCAATCGCTGATGGGGTATTTTTTATTTGACTTCTACAGAAAAAGTACCTTGAAGACGTTCAGGATAGCTGGACAGAGGAAAGGAATAGGAAGTAGGGGTGCCTTTGTTTGTTTTTCGCTTGAATAAAATAGAATAGTTTTGAATCGATTCATCATTTGTGGAGTAGTTGCTTCCTTGCACATAATCATATTCATTTCCAAGGTCGTCAGTCAGGTCATACCCTAAGGATATATGAGAGTGTTTATCTTGAAGCGGAACCTTCAAAGAAAAGTCCATACCCACCACATCATCGACTTGACGCAGTGCTGTTAATTTTAAGCGATCATTCGGCACGTTTGTTAATGTGCCTGTCTTCGCGTCGATTACGATTCGCAATTTATCTTTGTCTAGGGCACGAATGCTATCGGCTTTGAGAATTAGCTTTTCGGGCTCTACAAAATAAATACTTTCCAGATTGTATATCCTCCCATTTTCACCGTTGTCACGAACAGGAACGCCATTTCCCCAAAAAGCGAATGTTTCTCCTTTTTCATCTTCGAGCCTCAGCTTATCAAAATCAAATACGTGCTTTTGGTTAGCTGGATCAAAGCGAATGCTCACTTCTGTCTGAGTAGGAAAGACCGCGATTTGTTCAATCGTGAAACGCTGACCGTCGATCATGACTTCCTTCATCACCGGGTACACTTTTTTGTCAAAGGTCTTAAATTTGTTTTTATCTACAGCAAAGTCGATCAAGAGAGGAGTCTTTTGTTCGAGATTATCGATTGCAAGTGTGACTTTTGCAGTCATTGCATCGGGTATTTCAGTGGCTTCATTGATGACAATATCAATACGATCCTGAATCACAGGCTCTTCTCTCCCCATGCTTGACCAAGATACACCATGCTCCCATTCCTTTCCCGTTTTGTCTAACAACTCGATCTTGTGCAGGGCTACTTCTTTATCCGTAAATGGATGCTTTACAGTATAGAAGAGGACCATCCGTTTTTCGTCGGCCAAAACTTGATCGATGGTAAACGTCACATCTTCCGTTGAACCACTGGCGCCAATATTTTGAACGAGGTTGTGTTCTGCTGCCTTTTGCAAGCCTTTATCGTCCCGAAGAAAATCAACGATCTTTTCCATCCAGGGAATCGAGCTGACATATGCGGCAACAGCGGGTGAAAGGCGAACGGAAAAAATAAACACGAAAATGAACAAACAAGCAACCAGACTAGAACCAACGCGTACCCAGCGTTTGCGGCTCCGATTTTGACGCAGCTCTTTTGCTTGTTCCATCCCTCTTCGAATGTATTGATCAATCTCAGCGGGAACCATGAATGGACTCGCATTCTTTTTTTCATTTTCACTCATAAAGCTCACCAGCCTTTCCCGAGATCTTTGCGCAGTGCACCCAGAGCCTTGTGCAGCCATGTTTTGATGGTGCCTTCCGGATGACCGAGTACCTCAGCAATGTCGCGTATTGTCCGATCTTCAAAATATTTCAAAATAATGATGTGCCGATAATTTGGACTGAGACGAGCGAGAGCCGCTTCAATTTGGATACGCTCGACATTTTGGTCGTCCATCGGAGTACTTGCACGATTTTCGACGTCATCCTCCATGGGGTCCAAGATGATCCGTTTTCGGCGCTTTTGCTCATCCAGACAAATATGAATAAGGATGCGGGTCAGCCAAGTACGAAAATACGCAGGCTGTTTCAATCGTGCCAGCTTGAGATAGGAACGGCACGTCGCTTCCTGAATGGCCTCTAATGCATCTGTCTCGTTACGAAGAAAGGCGTAGGCGATTTTATACAGTTGTTCTTTATGAAGGCTGACGAGTTGAAAAAAGGCATCATCATCCCCATTTTTTGCGCGTGAAACGAGCAGTTCCAGATTCACTTTTTCCCCCTCCTCTACCATTAGACGGCCAAGAGGCAAAAACGGTTTTCCTAAAATGTCAGCAACTCTCTTTTGTTTTGAACCAATCACCCGTCCACTGCTTACTGTAAAAGAAAGAAGTGTGTAAGGATGGGGTGCAGGTGTATGTGGATCAAATGGGTTACGATTCATGAATCGTATGGTCTCCCACGGATTGCTCAGGAATGTCGGCGTTATTTAGAAATGAAAGGAATTCGAGTCAGGCTTTTATCCAGGCAGACCAAAAAAGCAGGACATGTCTATACGCTCCAAGTCCCGCAAACTCAAGAGGAGCAAGCAAAGACGCTATTACGCGATTTTAAGAACACCCTGAAATAAAAGGCAAAGGCACAGCCATACTTCCCCTCACGTCCAGTCGAGTGGCACGGGCATACTAGGTGAAGGGGGGAATGATGGCTATGGGAACAACCCTTTTGGAAAGACCTGAAAAGACGGAGCAGAAAGGCAGCAAGCTGTTTGTTCCGGATTATATTTTCGTGGAGCCACATGCATTGAATTATCCACTTGGTCAAGAGCTGTATCGCCGTTTTCAGGCGGAAGGGATTCCGATGCAGATGACGACAAGCCATAATCAGGTTCGTGGCATTCCTGGTGATACAGAAGTGGAGAAATATCGCAATGCGAAGCGGACGTTGGTCATTGGTGTACGCAAAACATTGAAGTTCGAGACTTCCAAGCCTTCCGCAGAATATGCCATTCCACTGGCAACAGGATGTGCTGCCCACTGTCACTATTGCTATTTGAACACCAATATCGGGACTAAGCCGTATGTTCGGGTGTACGTTAATACAGATGAGATTCTGGCACAGGCCGAAAAGTATATCCAAGAACGCCCGGGAGAAATCACTCGTTTTGAGGCAGCTTGTACATCTGATCCGGTAAGTATTGAGCATCTTACAGGCAATCTGAAACGAGCAATTGAGTTTATGGGCCAGCAGGAGTTTGGGCGGTTGCGCTTCGTGACGAAGTTTCACCATGTGGATTCCTTGCTGGATGCCAAGCACAACAAGCATACCCGATTTCGTTTCAGCATGAATGCCGACTATGTCATCAAAAATTTTGAGCCAGGTACCTCCAGCTTTCATCAGCGACTGGAGGCAGCAGGGAAGGTAGCCAAGGCAGGTTATCCGCTGGGCTTTATTTTAGCGCCTTTGTATTGGTTTGACGGATGGGAAGCAGGGTATACCGATTTGTTGGAAAGGCTGCGTTCGCAGTTGGTTCCCGAAGCGATGGAGGATTTGACGTTTGAGCTAATCCAGCACCGTTTTACCAAGATCGCGAAAAGCTTGATCCTCCAGCGTTATCCGAAAACGAAGCTGGAGATGAAGGAAGAAGAGCGCAAGTACAAATGGGGGAAATACGGGAAAGGGAAGTATGTCTATCCCGACATCCAAGCAAAGGCTTTGCAGGCCCATTTGGAAAGTGAAATTGCTCGATTGTTTCCACAGGCTCGGGTTGAATATTTTACGTAAGAACCAGACTGCTCTTGATGAAGAGCAGTTTTTCTTTTAGAAAGATGAGCACCAAATGATACCAAACGACACGATGCGAATATTTTCGACAAACGCTTACATACGTGCTAGAATATGGAGTGCTCTCATTTTCTTGAAAGGAATCGAAGCATACATGAAGTCCATATTGATTACCGTTGAGGGACCTATTGGTATTGGAAAAACCTCTTTATCGCGGGAACTAAGCCGTGCATGCAACTTGCAGCTACTGGAAGAGATCGTCTACGAAAACCCGTTCCTGGGTAAATTTTATGAAAATATTGCCGAATGGAGCTTTCAACTCGAGATGTTTTTCCTCTGCAATCGTTACAAGCAGTTGCAGGATATTCATTCACAGTTCCTGAATCAAGGTATTTCCGTTGTTTCTGATTACAATATTTTCAAAAATACGATTTTTGCCAAACGGACGCTACAAGGAGATAACCTGCCAAAGTACCTCAAAATTTATGATATCCTAACAGAGGATTTGCCTCAGGCGCATTTAGTGATCTACATGACAGCTTCGATTGAGACCGTGATGAAGCGAATTGCGATGCGCGATCGCGAAATGGAGCGCAGCATGGATGTCACCTATATGGAGAACCTGATTGCTGATTACAACGAGTTTATGGAAGCGTTTGAAAAACATCATCCGGATACGCCTGTCATCAAATTCGATTGTGACGATTTGGATTTCGTACATCGACCAGAAGATTTGAAGGTTGTACTGGATCGAATTGTGCCACGAATTCAAGAGTTGATGGGACAAGAAGGATAGGGAACGAAGGAAAAGTAAGCATGGGGATAAGGAGTTGCGTACATGTCGAGGTTTCAAAACAGCACGCTTCGTGAAAAATACGGGATACCAAACAACGCAGTAATTACGATCGGCGGGACAGTAGGGGTAGGAAAATCCACCTTTACACATGCCTTGGCAGATCAGCTCGGATTTCGCGTATCTGTAGAAAAGGTTGACAATAACCCGTATTTGGGCCGTTACTATAATGATTTATCGCGATGGGGTTTCCATTTGCAAATTTTCTTTTTGGCAGAACGCTTCAAGGAACAAAAACGGATGTTTGATTATGGCGGCGGTTTTGTCCAAGATCGCTCCATCTATGAGGATACCGGGATTTTTGCCCGCATGCTGTACGAGCAAGGCAACATGACAGAAGAAGATTACCGCACTTATACAGAACTTTTTGAAGCGATGGTCATGACGCCTTACTTCCCGCATCCGGACATTTTGATCTACTTAGAGGGCAGCTTCGATGATATTGTTGGTCGCGTAAAAGAGCGCGGGCGTCCGATGGAACAACAAACGCCGGTGGATTATTGGCAGGATTTGTTTGGTCGCTATGATAGCTGGATTGCCTCCTTTACTTCCTGTCCGATTTTGCGGGTCAATATCAACGAATACGACGTTGTGGATGACCCATCTTCGGTAGAGAGCATTATTGAGCGGGCTGCTGAAAAAATTCGGATCGGACGAGCTACCCGCTTTTCATCATAAAACCCTTTACAATAACAGATCACCCCTGCATTTTGCCCGGAAAGAGGCGGAAGCAGGGGTGCTTTGCTTTTATTGGGTGCGATATCCTTCCAAGAGCAAGGTCAATGCTGCAGAAATTTCCTCAAGGGACTTCTCATGATCAGGCGTCTCCGAAATCCAGAGGACGGCTTCGTTCATCGCACCAGACAGCAAATGGGTCAGAGCGTCGATGGAAACGGGACGTAGGTACCCTTGCTCCTGCATCGTTTGAAGCTGCTCCCTGAGATGCCGCATGGAGTTTTCCTCGTCCATTCGGCGCCACGTTTCCCACCCGATGACAGAAGGGCCATCGATAAGCAAAATCCGCTTGGTGCGATGTTCGATGGCCGAGGAGACAAAGGCCAGGCACCCCAAGATCAATTGTTGCCAAGGCTCCTCACTTTTCGCAGCTTCAGCTTCTACGCGCTCTCCGATTTCTTGTTGGACAGAAGCCAGTACTGCCTCAAATAACCCTTCTTTGTTCCCAAAATGATGGTATAGTGCGCCCCGGGTCACCCCGGCTTGTTTTACGATGTCTTCCATGGCGGCATCCGCATAGCCTTGTTTGGAGAACACCTCTCTTGCTATTTCGATCAGTTTTTGCATCGTCTGCTGTTTTTGTTCTGCTTTGGACATCTTCATGCATTACAATCTCCTTACTTGTTTCATGCCAGATTAGACAGGGTCAACATAGCTGTCAGCAAATGCTTCAGAAGGCGGGATTACTTTTATGATATCAAGTAAAATGCCGTTTGGATCGGATGTGATAAAATGCCGCTGACCGAAATCTTCGTTTTTAATGTCAAGATGGAGAGGAAGACCTGCTTTCACAATAAGTCTCTCGTATTCAGCGTCAACATCATCGACTTCGAAATTAAGGATAAGACCACCATCAACTGGCTTTCGGAAACCCTGTGGAATCGTGTTGTGTGAAGGATCCAAGATGGCTAGCTCAAATGCCGGAGTACTGCTCTTATTTTGCAGGCTCACATACCAGTCTGCTTCGAATACAATTTCAAAACCAAAGTACTCTCGATAAAACTTCGAGCTAGCCTCAACTTGTTTTGTCAAGATGACAGGATAAAAGCTGTTCACTTTCATTACGGATCTCTCCTTCACGATTGGATGAGGTTAATTTTACATACATACAGTATGTATGTAAAGTGTTTTCACAATTTTTTCAACAAAGCTTCCTACACTTTGCCACACGCAAATCGGCAACGGATAAACCCCGCTGTGGTATAATAAGAACATCTTGGAATTAAAGGGGCTCAGACATGGCAGAAGAATGGTTTGAACGCAGCTTTCGCGAAGATTATGTGCTTGTGTATCGTCATAGGGACGATTCGGCAGCAGATGGAGAGATCGCTAATCTGTTGGAAAGATTGCCGGTAAAGGACACAGGACGCGTACTTGATCTTTGCTGCGGGAGCGGGCGTCATTCGCGTGCGCTGGCTCGCCGGGGGTATGAAGTAGTTGGTGTGGATTTGTCGCCTGTTCTTTTACAGTTGGCCGAGGAACAAAACACCTATCCACAGCTAAGTTTTGCCCGCTGTGACATGCGCGACATTCCGTTTCGCGAAGAATTTGATATCGTGGTGAATTTGTTTACCAGCTTCGGTTATTTCTCCACAGATGAAGAAAATGCTAACGTTATTCGTAACATGGCACAAGCACTCAAAAAAAATGGTGAAGTGGTCATCGATTTCTTAAATGCAGCGTACGTCATCGATAATCTCGTGCCTCACTCTACCAAGGAAGTCAGTGGGATGTTGATTAAAGAAGAGCGCTGGATCCAGGATGGATTTGTGAAAAAGCGGATACTGATTTCCGACGAGTCATCGAATGAACCGCGTGAGTATATGGAGCAGGTTCGCTTGTTTTCTGCCCAGCAAATGATTGCGATGCTGACAGAAGCGGGATTCGAAAAAATTCAAGTATTTGGAAACTATCTGTTTGAAGAATATGTGGCGCATGAATCACCGCGTATGATTTTTTATGCTGTGAAGCAATAGGGTGCGGATAACCTGTACGTCTCGTGAATATGATGGTGTAACAACCATTTATCGGGTAAAAGGGGGCATTGCTACAATGAGCAAGCTGTCTTTGGAACAGGTCAAATTGTATCTGAGCAAAGTACCTGGCTGGAAGCTGGTAGAAGACCGAATGGCACTATCACGCACGTACCACTGTCGTGACTTTTCCACTGCGGTCAGTTTCGTCAACCGTGTGGCGGAGATGCTTGAGCATGACAATCAGCATGTGGAAATTCATCTGGCAGGTGGGACAGTCACGTTTACGTTAGCCACCCGTGAGGCAAAAGGTTTAACCGGCAAAGATTTTGCATTAGCCCAGACCATTAGCAAAGTAAGCTGAAAGGCAGAAGAGAAATAACCGCTTCCCATAGCGAAGCGGTGTTTCTTTTTGGCTTTTTAAGAGTTACTTTGTTATGATGGGCAGTATGAACCATTTCGGAGGGATTACAAGATGGACATTCAACAACATGAGCAATTGATTCAACTGTTGGCGGAGTATAAAAATCAAAAGGCTTCCGTGACTTTTACCCAATGGGATACCGATAGGGAAGAAGAGGAAGAGGTAACACAATTTCAAGCTCAGCTTTTGGAAACCAAGCTGACTGACAATGAATTTGAAGAAAAAGATCTCCTCCTTGTGTTTACGACAGCAGAGGGCGAAGAACTGGAAATCCTGATGGAGATTCCGGGTGATGAAGTAGATTTGGCTAGCTATGAGGAAGGGCATTTGCGTATTTTTGGAACAGAAGCGGAGATTGTTTTGCAAAAATGAAAACGAAGCGAGCTTTTCGTTATGTAGGCACGCCCGATCCTATGTCTGATAAAGAGGCGTACCACTGCGAAAAATATATAAAGAAAAACAAGCATTCGTTGGTGAGAGCGGGACAATATTTGGTTGATGTAACAGCCCTCCATGCTTTGTTTCACTTGGACTGTTGGAATTGCAGGACGGTTCATCGTGAGACCTGTTGTGAGGGTGGACAACCTTACGCCGTAGAAGAATGGCAGATTCCAATCATGGAGGGGGAAATCCCCTCTATCTCTGCTGGACTCGAGGATGAGGCTGAACGCAATCATTGGCTTCTTTATGGAGTTTGGGATCGCAATGAACCTCAAGGAACTATTCGCATGCGGCATGGCAATTGCCTTTTTTATCAAGAAAACAATGGGCGTTACGGGTGTGCGATCCATGCTTATGCGGAGCAGGCTGGTCGTGAAGTAGAGCCTATTAAGCCATTTAGCTGTCAACTGTATCCAATCGATTTGATTGATACAGGGGAGGGGATTCTGTTAACAGCAGTTACCAATGAAACGTCCTCCTTTTCCAGATGGGGTACGGATTATTTGGAGCAGTTTTATTGTGCCAGTCCGGCTCGCCGAAAGCTTGCCACGCACATAGATGACAAGCTGTTTGCATTAGAAGGCTATCGACCAGCCTATGAGTGGAATCTCCCTTTGTTACGTTATATCTTGCAAGATGATGCCGAGCGAATAGAAGGCATACTTGCGAGTAGCTATCAATTGGAACGTTGAATGCCTTGTGATATGATGATGTATGCATCAAGTAGATTGATAAAGGAGCAACAGCGATGAACGTCAAGACAACTCAAGAATCTCGTACAATTCAGGCATCACTGGTTCAGCCATCCGATACGAATTACCATGGGACTATTTTTGGTGGTACGATGATGGCTTATATAGATGAGGTAGCTGCAATCGCTGCGATGCGACATTCGCGTCGCCCTGTTGTGACAGCATCGATTGACTCGATTGACTTTCTTGCTCCCGTCAAAATGGGACATTCCATTTGCCTCGAAGCGTTTGTTTCGTCAACGGGCAAAACGTCCATGGAAATTTTCGTAAAGGTTATCTCAGAAAATCTCCAGACTGGCAATCGCATTTTGACCGCGACATCTTTTCTCACCTTTGTTGCCTTAGATGAAGATGGAAATCCGACTGAGGTGCCAGCCATTGTCCCTGAAACAGAGGAAGAAGAGCGATTGATGGCCACTGCGGATGAGCGCAAAAAAATGCGCAAAGAACGAAAAGGGAATCTGCAAGATTTCGTGAGCCAATTGAACATCGAGAAAAACATATAAATTCTTTTAGTCTTCACCCTGAACGAACATTCGTTCAGGGAATTCTCGTTTATTTATGAGGAGGAGGAATCGGGCAATGAAGTACCGCAGACTAGGAAAAACGGATCTGAACGTATCCGTGATCGGTGTAGGTACCTGGCAATTTGGCGGGGAGTGGGGCATGGATTTCTCCCAAGAAGCTGTTGACCAGATTCTCGACAAAGCAAAAGATCTCGGCATCAACTTGATTGATACAGCGGAATGCTACGGAGATCATCTGTCCGAACAGCTTATCGGAGGATATTTGAAAAAAAGCCGCCGGGAAGACTGGATTGTGGCGACGAAATTCGGGCATCATTTTCATGACAAATTTTCTCGAACCAATCATTACGGTGCAGTTGAAGTACAGCAGCAGTTGGAAAAATCGCTGCAAGCCTTGCAGACCGACTATATTGACTTGTACCAATTCCACTCGGGACCTGACGAGGCTTTTGACAATGATGACTTGTGGACCTACCTCGACAAACAGGTGCAGGCAGGAACGATCCGTCATCTCGGTCTCTCCATAGCGAAAAACGACAACATGCATCAAACATCAGCTGCTTCTTCGGTACATGCAAAAGCAATCCAAGTAGTTTACAATCGTCTGGATCAAAAGCCGGAAGAAAGTGTTTTTGCTTCTTGCCAGCAGCAAGACCTGGGTGTATTGGCTCGCGTTCCGTTGGCGAGTGGTTATTTGAGTGGAAAGTATAAGCCGGGTTCTGTATTCAGTGGAAATGATGTTCGACATCGACACGATCAGGAGCATGTCAACAAGCTGTTGCTCCAGGTAGAAGAAATCAAGAAAAATGAAGTTCCAGAAGGAATGGATATGGCGCAGTGGGCATTGGCGTGGTGCCTCAAGCATCCGGCTGTCACGACCGTGATCCCGGGCAGCAAGAGCCCAGCACAAGTAGAGGCAAATGCCAAAGCGGCTGACTATGTAAGCGATGAGCATCCACAAGCGATGTCGAAATAAAAAGGATACGTGCCATGACAACTTCCAAAAAAACGGAAAGAACGTGCGCGAATGGTCATTCATACATGAAAAGCACAGATTGTCCGACTTGTCCAATCTGTGAGCAAGAACGCAAACCGGACATGGGATTTCTTTCTCTGCTCTCGGCACCAGCAAGAAGGGAATTGGAACACAATGGAATCACTACCTTGGAACAGCTCGCAAGCTACAGCGAAAAAGAGGTTCTGAAATTTCATGGGATGGGGCCAGCATCTATGCCGAAACTTCGGACAGTATTGAAGGAAAAGGGATTGTCATTTAAGAACGAATGATTGAACACAGCGAATAAAAAAGGAGGAGCCGCGAGAGGACAGCGGCTTCTCCTTTTTCATTTAATCCAAAAAGCGGGATCTGATCTGCGGGGTAGGTAGCATGCATTGCTCTGCTTTACCCATCCATCGATAGCGATTTCTCGCGACCCAATCATAAATCGGATTGCGGACAGGTCTAGGGATGAGTCGAGCTATGTTTGACAGCAGAGGCCATCCGCCTTGAAGCTTGCGGCCAACGTGCAAGATCGCATCCGATTTCGTATATAGCTGTCCGTTGGCGATAAAGACAACGGATGACATGTCTTTTTCCTGATAGTTGTAATGAGACAAAATTTCCTGCGCTCTCTGTGACTGCAAGGAAGCAAAATGAATGTGTCCATGCGGATCACGCTTCAAAATAAACTGCACAGCACCGTGGCACAGATGACAAACCCCATCAAACAGCAACAGATACGCAGGATGGTCCAGTTCTCTGCCTGCTTTCATGAGACAGCCCTCCATACTTCAAGTGGTTTGTTCTACATGCTTATCCTTAGCTCCATCATAACAGAGAAAGACAATGGTTCCTATACACGAACAATTATTCCGTCACAAACGCGAGTGTCCCTTGCTGGATCAACTCTTCTGCCTTTACGAGATCAGGATGCATTTCGCGGTCTTCATGCAGGCGGGGAATCACCCGGCGCAACTCTTCATAGGCTCGTGCTGTACCTGTTCCAAGATCTCCCGAACCAAAATCGATAGCTTGTGCTGCTGCCAAATATTCAATGGCAAGCACCTTGGTGACATTAGATACGATCGTGCGAAGCTTGCGAGCAGAAGTTGTACCCATGCTGACATGGTCCTCCTGATTGGCAGATGACGGGATCGAATCGACAGATGCCGGATGGCAGAGCACTTTGTTTTCAGAAACAATGGAAGCGGCTACATATTGCGTAATCATAAATCCAGAATGGAGTCCTCCATTTTCGGTTAGGAATCCGGGAAGACCGCTTAGCTGTGGATTGACGAGACGTTCTGTCCTTCTTTCGGAAATATTTGCCAGTTCAGCTATGGCAATGGCAAGAAAATCTGCTGCGAATGCCATTGGCTGACCATGGAAATTTCCGCCGGAGATGACGTCGCCAGTTTCCGTAAAAAGGATAGGGTTATCGGTGACGCTATTGCATTCACGAGTAACTGTGGTCCATACATACTCCAGTGTATCACGAGTTGCACCGTGTACTTGCGGGAGGCAACGAAGGCTGTAAGGATCTTGTACACGCAGTTCACCCTGCGCAGTTGTACGTTTGCTGCCGGATAAGTGCTGGAGTAATCGCTTGGCCGATTCCTTCTGTCCTGGATGCGGGCGGACGAGATGGAGTTGAGGATCAAAGGCTTTTGGAATTCCACGTAGCGCTTCAATCGTCATCGCCGCAATCAATTCCGCGCTTTCAAGCAGAACTCGCGAATCATACAAGGCCAGGCAAAGCTGTGCGGTCATCGCCTGTGTACCGTTAATCAGAGCCAGACCTTCTTTTGCCTCAAGTGGAATAGGGGAGAGACCCACTTCGTTCAGTGCTTCTTTGCCAGAAAGCCGCTTGCCATTGACGAGTGCTTCACCTTTGCCGAGCATGACCAGAACCATATGAGCGAGAGGGGCCAGGTCGCCACTGGCACCAAGGGAACCTTGTTGAGGTATAATCGGATGAACCCCTCGATTGCATAGTTCTACTAGCTGAAGTAATGTTTCTTCTCGAATTCCTGAATACCCCTTTGCCAACGCATTGATGCGCAAAGCCATCATCGCACGAACAACTTCAACGGCATAAGGGTCGCCCATCCCGCAAGCATGACTCATAATCAAATTTTCTTGCAGTTTGCTTACGTCCTCACCGTGGATCATGACATCAGAGAATTTTCCGAAGCCGGTGGTGATTCCGTATACGACTTCCTGTTGCGATACCATTCTCTCCACCATAGCCCGTGAAGCACGAACACGATGCAATGCTTCTTCGGTCAATTGGATGTAGGTGGCGCTCCTTGCAATGGAAACGACATCTTCGATACGCAATTGATCCCCGTCTACTTTTACAATGTTTGCTTGCTGATTCATCTGTAATTTCCTCCTTTAGCAGAGCAGAGAACGAAAAGAGCGAGGGGTTAGGATATCATATCCTAACCCCTCGCTCGAGAGCATGTATGTGATTGGATGAAAACGTGTAAGCCTGCATTCGTCGCGGCATACGTTCTTCCTCACTTTCGTTCATGTGCAACTGTCTGATTATTTAAGCTATTGCTATCATTGTATCAAATGCCTACGTGCAGTCAAGATGATCTTGTCACGGCGACTTCCCTAAGGAGCAAAAAAAGGGCTTAGTCCATTTTTTGAAACTGGGCGAGAGTCGTCTCTCGAGTTGGATAAATGTCATACCATGTACTGTGTTATTTCATCCGAAAGGACGTGTAGAATTCCGTGGAAAAGCGACGTAAGATGCCGCCAATGCCTACCGCACTCCCAAGGCGTCCTAAAGAAATGCCGAAACCGCCTTCTTCAGCTATGCCATTGCCCTCCCCATCGATGCCGTCACCTATGATGCCTTCTCCTGAAAAACCCAAGTCGGAAAGTCCGATCAATCCGAATCATTCTATCCCAGCGCGCCCAATGCCGCAAAAGCCGATTATGCCTGCTCCCAATTTGGCTAACCCGAACGTGCCAAACGTAATGCCGCCAAATCGGATGCCAGCAAACCCAATGCCACCAAATAGTAAGCCGTCGAATCCAATGCCGCCAAATCTAATGCCACCGAACCGAATGCCGGCAAACCCCATGCCTAACGCTTCACCGAATGTAAGGCCAAATGAGAGCCCAAACATAAGGCCAAATGTAAGACCCAATGTGCGGCCGAATGAAAGTCCAAACATGAGACCAAACGTGCGACCAAATGAGAGTCCAAACATGCGGCCAAATGTAAGACCGAACGTAAGGCCAAACGAAAGTCCAAATATGCGGCCAAATGTTGGACCGAATGTAAGGCCGAATGTAAGGCCGAATGTAAGGCCGAATGTAAGACCCAATGTGAGGCCGAATGAAAGTCCAAATATGATGCCAAATGTAAGACCGAACATCAGACCGAACATCAGACCGAATATCAGACCGAATATCAGACCGAACATCAGACCGAATATCAGACCGAATATCAGACCGAACATCAGACCCAATATAATCAGGCCGAATACGCGACCGAATGAGAACATAGGAAGGGAACTGGAGCTGTACCTGTTCAAATTCCAGTTCCATATGGATCGGATGGAATATTTCCGCCACAAATGCGAGGAGCATCGTGAAAATCGCCGCAAATACATGGATTACCGCAGACATTACAAGCATCATGAACGGAGAATGCATCATTATCATGACCGGTGCCAATTATGGAATGACGGTAGCAGTTCCTTTGGCCGAGGTTCATCATCTTCGGGTGGCAGTAGCTCCTCCTCCGGATACAATTATCAACATAGACGGGGTCATAGACGAGGGCGTGGGTGTGATTGCGGATGTTCATTTTGAAGCGCATGAGGAAGGACGCCAGCTAATTAAGCGGCGTCCTTTTCCATATTCATTTCGTAAATGCCTCAACAGCGACTCCTTTTTTCTTTAATTCGCGTCTTAAAGTAAGGAGGGCATCATCTTTGTTTTTACATTCCAATATGATGTCCACATTGTAATTCGCGAGTGCACTGACAAAAGTTAGGAACGCCTCAGGGTCAATATTGTCTGCATGAGCGCGAAAGTCTTTTTCTGACTTTGGCGAGGACATGTGCATCTTCGGAGTGCGCTCTCCCCAGGTTTGAATAATCCTTGGAAGGTATTCCGTCCAATCTTCGCCTTCAGAATGGCAGTTGTGGTGGTGAATATCGAGCACCATCGGCACACCGATCCGTTCGCACAGCTCCAGTACCTCGCGCATGGTAAAAGACATGTCATCGTTTTCCACGACTAAACGACGTTTGACGTTTTCAGGAAGCAGCTCGAAGTTGGATGCAAAACGGTCGAGAGAAGAGGCTTTATCTTCGTATACGCCTCCCACATGTGTCACCAAGACGGAATTATCGTCTAGCCCCAGTAAATCAAACACTTTTGCATGGTAGGAGAAATCGGCAATCGTCGATTCCAGCACAGAAGGCTTGTCGCTGTTCAATATGCTGTAATGGCCAGGATGAGCTGTCAAACGAATGCCATGATTGCGGATATAATTCCCTGCCTTTTGGAAGTCCCATGCGAATTCTTTTGCCCAATCCCATTCAGCTGCTACTGGATGGGTCGCCAGTGGAACAAATTCAGAAGGAAGTCGATACAAAAAGATCTGATTTTCTACATTATAAGCAAGCAAATCCATTAAATTGAAAAAGTTTGCCTGCATAACTTGCCGCAGCTTTTTTAACCGGGCTTGGGGATCTAATTTATTTACTTGGGCAACCGTCGTTTTTTTGTTTGGATTGTTTTTGGTCTTGACACTGATGCAGGCATAGCCCATACGGATCAAAGATAATCTCCCTCCTTTGCAACAGCATTCCTTTGTAGTATCTCCAAAACGGGAACGTCGTCGGCTTCTTGCCAGGGAATTATAAAACGGATAAGATGGGAGAATGTCACAGGTATGCCGATAAACTTTCCTTGAAAACGCCGGCGTTCCTTGTGAGTAGACTTCGGTAAAGGTTTTTGAAGGAGAATGCAATGAATAGTCTTGACCAATCCTATAGTATGACTCTGGTTTTTCTCTCCTATTTTATTTCAGCAATGGTGTCATACACAGCATTAGATCTAGGCGCACGTCTCCATTATGCGAAAGGCAGGGGACGTGTGTTTTGGTTATGTGCTGGAGCCGTCTCCATGGGGCTTGGTATTTGGGCTATGCATTTTGTTGCCATGCTTGCCTTGCATCTGCCGATTGCTGTTCAGTATGATAACTTGATTGTATTTTTCTCGATTGTTTTGGCCGTGTTATCATCGGCGCTTACATTATGGATCGTGAGCGAGCAGTCCATGTCCAATACGAGGGTAGCAATAGGATCAGTTGCCATTGGAGCTGGTATCGCAGGAATGCATTATACAGGGATGGCAGCGATGATGATGAACGCCATTATTCGATACGATTGGCTATGGTTTATCGTATCCATTTTCGTGGCCATCCTGGTTTCGATGGTTGCATTGATTCTTACGTTTCAATTGCGTTCGGTGGACCCAGTAAAAGGTCTCCGGCGTAAAATTTTTGCAGGGCTGTTGATGGGGGCAGCCATTACGGGTATGCATTACACTGGTATGTACGCCACCACATTTATCGCGCATGAGTACATGACGATCGCAGCGATCTCGTATGATGATTCTGGGCTGATCGCTACGATGATTGGCATAGTCATCGTGTTGATCCTGGTCGTGACCTTGGCTTCTGTATACGTGGACAAGCAATTCGCAGGGAAGACCTTGCGCGTGCTAGAAAGTGATCAACGCTATAAATCGCTATTTGAGCACAATTACGACGGGGTGATTTTTTACTCGATCGATGGTAGCCAAAGCGTTATGAATCCTGCGGCAATGCGATTGACAAAGGAGCAGAGCCTGCCTCTTAAAAAACTAATGACGATGTGTGCTTCTGCGGATGCAGAGCTCATATCGACACATTTTTCAAATGCAGTACATGGTGAGGCGCGCAGCTACGAGATTACCTTGACCACGAGAGAGGGGCTTCAGCTTCATCTGAACATGACCCATACCCCCGTATTTGTCGATCAGCAGATTACGGGTGTCTTTATGATTATGAGAGACATTACCAATAAGAAGGAATACGAGGCAAAAATCAATTATCTCGCTTTTCATGATTCGTTGACGGGTTTGCCGAATCGCCGTTTTGTCGAGCAGAAACTGGATCAGGTGATCATGGAGGCACAAAAAACGCACCAGCAAGTATATGTGTTGTTTTTGGATCTCGACCATTTCAAGCTGGTAAACGATTCCTTGGGGCATGATTTTGGTGACCTGTTACTACAGGAAGCTTCCTTGCGTTTGCAGGAATGTGTGGGTGAAAAAGGAACGGTGAGCAGGCTTGGCGGAGACGAATTCATGGTGATTCTTACAGATGTCACGGAAAGAGAAGTATCTTCTGTGGCGAATAAGATCAACCAGAGGATTGAACAGGCATTTTTTATCCATGGGCATGAGCTTTACATAACAACGAGTATCGGGATTTCTCGCTATCCAGAGGATGGGCAAGACAGAAGTGTCTTGATGCGTAACGCAGATGCGGCGATGTATGCAGCCAAAGAAAAAGGGAAGAACAGCTTCCACCTGTACGTACAGAATCTGGAGCAAGCAGTGAATGACAAAATGAATATTCAAAATGAATTGAATCGCGCTTTGGCCAGACAAGAATTTTTATTGCATTACCAGCCACAGGTATGTGCGAAATCAGGCGCAATCGTTGGCGTAGAAGCGTTAATTCGTTGGGATCATCCTGAACGAGGCTTACTTTTGCCAGACCAGTTCATCTCGGTAGCAGAAGAAACAGGGTTAATTGTACCGATTGGAGAATGGGTGCTGCGGACGGCATGCAAGCAGAACAAGCAATGGCAAGAACAGGGACTCATACCACTTCGGGTAGCCGTCAATCTATCTGCACGTCAATTTCTCAAACAAGACTTTACCCAGATGGTCACTGAGATTCTGGACCAGACAGGACTGGCGCCAGATTACTTGGAGCTGGAAATCACAGAAAGCAGCATGATCGACGTCCAGCGCGCCACACAAGTACTTAAGGAACTGAAGCAATTAGGGGTGTGCGTTACGATTGACGATTTTGGAACGGGCTACAGCTCTCTCTACTATCTAAAAGAATTTCCGTTGAATCGTTTGAAAATAGATCGCTCATTTGTGCGTGACATGATCGAACAGCCTTCGAATCAGGCCATCGTGTCCACGATTATTTCCATGGCGCATCATTTACAACTGCGTGTGATTGCAGAAGGGGTCGAGACAAAAGAGGAGCTTGCGTTTTTGCAGGACCATCTGTGTGAGGAAGTGCAAGGCTATTTATTCAGCAGGCCGCTACCAAGTGAAGACGTAGCATTTTATTTGCAAGCACAAAAAGGCGCTAGTTAAACAAGAGGAGCAGCTCTCATGAGTTGCTCTTTTGTTTTGCATCTGCTAGCCAAATGAGATGGTATAGCTGTCAAAATGGCACGTAAAATGTACTATTCCTGCTAACTTGTCAAGGAATTGCATGAGGGACGAAAGGAGGGAGAGAATGCTGGCTCTAGGTGTCATCTTATTGCTGTTTACCATTGGAGTTGCGATTGCCATTGGGTATCGGGCAAACGAAAGCGTCCGGCAATTTGATGAAAGCGCGCATGAGAGCTTTATCGGTTCCCAAGCAGAGAGGGAGGGATAACGAAATGCAGCAGGAAAAAGAACAGCAATTGCTCGAGGACAAGAGAGACCTGAACAAGTTTGGTTATGCGCAGGAATTACTGAGGGATATGGGTGGCTTTTCGAACTTTGCGATCTCATTTTCGATTATCTCTATTTTGACTGGTGCAGTTTCCTTGTACGGGCATGGTTTACTGTATGGCGGTTCTGGCATGATGGGCTTCGGATGGACCTTGGTTGCGTTATTCGTCATCTTGATTGCAGCATCGATGTCTGAACTCGCATCTGCGATCCCTACAGCCGGAGCGTTGTATCACTGGGCAGCTATTTTAGGTAGCAAACGGTGGGGCTGGTACACAGCGTGGATCAATCTCATCGGCCAAATCGGGATTGTCGCGGGCATTGACTATTCGTTCTCTTTGTTCGCGGACCCGCTGCTCGCGAGTGCATTTGGTTATACCTCAACAGAAACGACCACATTAATTCTATTCGGGATTACACTCCTTTTACACGGTACGTTTAACCACATTGGAATTCGACTCGTTGCCCGGTTAAATGACTTCTCCGCTTGGTACCATATTGGCGTCGTCGTCATACTCGTCGGAAGCCTCGTCTTTTTCTCCCGTCATGATTTGCAACCGCTTGATTACCTCTTTCAAGTCGGTCAAACCTTTTCAGAAAAACCGTACGTGATTGCTTTTTTAATTGGGTTGTTACAGGCGCAGTGGACGTTTACTGGCTATGATGCATCGGCGCATACGATTGAAGAAACAATTAACCCCCGCGTTCGTGCTGCTTGGGGGATTTATACGTCTGTGGCCTTTTCCTTTATTTTTGGATTTATCATGCTTGCATTTGTCACCTTATCTATCAAAAACGCAGCGGCTGCGAGTGAAGCGGAAAATGCATTTATTTATGTGATTAGCGAGGCATTAGGCGGCGCATTTGGTTCGGTGGTGCTGTGGCTGGTTACCTTTGCGATGTGGTTTTGTGGCTTGGCGTCGATTACTTCCTTTTCGCGAATGTTGTATGCGTTTTCACGTGATAAAGGAATGCCGTGGAGCCATCAGTGGGCAGAAATTTCGACCAAATACAGAACGCCGGCAAAAGCAATTTGGCTGGTTATCATTCTTTCCTTTGCGCTTGCCTTGTTCGATTACATCGTGAAAAGCATCAATCCGAACACGTCGTATACCACCTTGGCATTTCTTACAGCGGTAAGTGTCGTTGGGTTATATGTCGCTTACGGGATTCCGTTGTACCTCAAGCTCCGGGCGGAATCGAGAGGACTTTTTCAGCGGAAGCATTACGGTCCCTGGCATCTGGGGAACTGGAGTAAACCCATTAATGTGTTGAGCTTGATTTGGATCGTCTTCATCTCGATTATGATGGTGATTCCACCCAATCAGACAGCGGGGTATGCCTTGATAGTTATGTTTTTAGTGCTTCTCATCATGGATTTGGCTTATTACCGGAAGCATTTCAGGGGCCCGCAAGCTGCGCTGGGCAATTCGGAGGAAGACATTAAACGTCAGGAAGCAAAATTTCGGGACTCCTAATAGAAAAGAATTTCCGGTGCACGGAATGCGAAGAGCCTCCCTTATGTCAGTAATGGCATAGGGGCTTTTTTTCGCGAAGAACGGTTTTGCATAACGAATAAGGGCAATTTTCGAATTGCTTTCAAAAAAGCTCCCAATTTAGCAGTATAAATGTTTTTATGGTTCCAAATAGTATATTTTACATGGACATTGTCGATGGAAAATTCTAAAATAACAAATAAATAGACAGCAACAGATGTAGATTCGACAACTTTGTCCTTGTGGAATGGACATTTGTTATTTTCATCGTTCCGTGATAGAATTCACAAAACGATATTTTTTTTAGTTAAACTTAACTGACTCGGAAAATGTTGAGGAAGAAAGCAAAAAAAGGAGTGATTGTGTGAGTTTGGAAACGAAGAAATGGGCGGATGAGGTAGCTGAGCAGGTAATTTCATGGCGACGATATCTCCATCAGCATCCAGAATTGTCGTTTGAAGAGGAGAAGACGTCCCAATTTATTTACGAAACGTTGCAATCTTTCGGGAATTTAGAGCTTTCGCGGCCAACCAAAACGAGTGTGGTCGCTCGACTGATCGGATCACAGCCAGGAAAAGTTCTTGGCATTCGCGCTGACATTGATGCTCTCCCTATCCATGAAGAAAATGATGTGCCATATGCATCAGGCAAAGCTGGTGTGATGCACGCGTGCGGACATGACGGCCATACAGCAATGCTGTTGGGAGCCGCAAAAATTTTGTCCCAGTACAAGGATCAAATAAAAGGTGAGGTTCGTTTCTTCTTCCAGCATGCCGAGGAGTTGCCGCCGGGTGGGGCTGCTGAAATCGTAAGAGCTGGTGCAGCGGACGGTCTGGATTCGATTATCGGCATTCATTTGGCATCATACATGCCTGTCGGGAAATTTGGTGTTCTTTACGGGGCACTTACTTCATCGACAGATCGCTTTGATATCAAGATTCAAGGAAAAGGCGGGCACTCCTCGCAACCGGAAGCATCTGTTGACCCGATCGTCATTGGGGCACAGGTTATTACTGGCCTACAACAAATTGTATCCCGCAATGTGAGTGCGTTGGACAAGGTCGTTATTTCGGTGACGATGCTGAATGCTGGGACTGCTTATAACATCATTCCAGATTCGATGACACTGACGGGCTCCACACGCTGCTTCGATGCGGAGATTCGCAAAAATATACCGATGTGGATTGAACGAATTGTCAAAGGAATTACGGAAGCGCATGGCGCAAGTTATGAATTCACGTTCTCACATGGCTACACGTCCGTTGTCAACGACAAGCAGGTGACGAAGCTGATGGAGGATACCATCCGCGAGCGTTGGGGAGAAGAAGAGATTATTTACATTGATCCTTTGATGCCGGGTGAAGATTTCTCTGAGTATTTGAAAAAAGCTCCGGGCTGTTTTATTCAATTGGGTGCTGGCAATCCGGACAAGGGCTTTACGTATCCGCATCACCATCCACGCTTTGATTTTGATGAGGATGCAATGGTACGCGGTGTGGAGTTGTTTGTTCGGGCAGCTCAAAAAGTCGTCATGGAGTAGAGCGAGATAGAATGAGGGGGATGTCGTATGGCAGAGGCACGCGTCAATGAGTACAAGCTGCATTTTCTCGTACTGATTCTCGTCGCATTGACAGAATTTATCGGGACAAAAAAAATCAGTATTGGCATCGGGGTTATCGCTCTGTTTCCGATGCTTTACGCGCTCGTTTTAGGCGGGGCAATTAGTTGGCCCAAGTTCAAATTATTGAGTGAAAAAGAAATGAACGTCGCAGCCAATATTTTGGGCGTTTCGTTTTTAATCTTTATTGCGAAGCTGGGAGCCAATATCGGTCCTGAGCTGCCTAAGCTACTCGGCTCTGGTGTATCCTTGATTGTTCAAGAAATGGGACACATTGTAGGGACAATCGCGCTTGGTCTGCCAATCGCATTGTGGCTGGGTCTGAAGCGCGAAGCAATTGGGGCGACTTATTCTCTCGACCGCGAACCAAACTTGGCGATTATTGTAGATAAGTTTGGAGCAAACTCTGCCGAAGCTCGCGGCGCGCTGGGCGTATATATTTGCGGAACTTTGTTTGGTGCCATTTATATGTCGATTCTTGCAAGTATTTTAGGAAGCAGCGGGTTGTTTCACCCGATTTCTCTGGCGATGGGAGCAGCAGTTGGTTCCGGTAGTATGATGGCTGCAGCAACAGGTTCATTGGCTGTTATTTTCCCGGAAGCGCAAAAAGACATTGCCTTTTATTCCGGAGCGGCAAACTTGATGATGAGTATCGTCGGAACGTACGTATGTATCTTCTTCTCCTTGCCGGTTACACAAAAGCTGTACGCATGGCTTGAGCCAATCATTGGACGCAAAGGCGCTTCTTCTGAAGCAGAAGGGGGGAGAAAAAGCGCATGAATCAAATCTTGACGATTTTTATCATTGGCTTCATTGCTCTTATCGGTAACTGGATCGGTTATAAAGTACCATTCATGGAATCTTTGCCAGGTATTTTGCTCTTGGCGGTCATTACGTTGATCGGAATGGGCTTTACTCGCATTCTGCCGTTCAAATCCCCCGTCATTGTTTGGATTTCTTTGTTTGCGATGCTTGCGACATCCCCGTTTTTTCCTGGGAATGAATATACGGCTGCTGCGATTGCCAAGATCAATCTGCTCGCACTGGCCACTCCGATTCTCGCCTATGCGGGTCTGTCTCTTGGAAAAGACGTTCATCTATTCAAACAGCTTAGCTGGCGTATCGTAGTGGTGTCTCTCGTCGTCTTTACCGGCACGTTCCTATTCGCTACGTTGTTTGCGGAGATTGTATTCAAGATTCAAGGCAAATTTTAACGAAACTGTTTTTGTGTTAGGGCCTCCGTGTGCTTCCATATGCCATGGAGGTTCTTTGCACATACAACTGTTAAATTTAGGAGTGGAGAGAGTATGATCATTGATGTAAGAAAGGTTACCTGGCAAAGAGATGAAACAACCATTTTGCGAGACATTGTCTGGCAAGTGCAAGACAAGGAGCATTGGTGTTTAGTCGGTTTAAACGGCTCTGGTAAAACCAGTCTGCTGAATATCATTTGTGGCTATGTATGGCCGACAAAGGGGGAGGTCAGTGTATTAGGCAATCTTTACGGAACAGTCGATTTGCGCGAGGTACGTAAATCAATCGGCTGGGTAAGCACAGCGCTGATGGCACAGCTTCACGAGCATGAAACCGCACTCCGTGTCGTCTTGAGTGGTCGAGAGGCAACCATCGGCTTGTATTCCGTTCCAGAGGAGGCAGACGTAGAGAAAGCGTCGGATTTACTTGATACATTTGGATGCCATGCATTGAAAAACAGACGTTTTGCCGCTTTATCGCAAGGGGAGAGACAAAAAGTACTGATTGCGCGTGCGTTGATGGCTTCCCCTCAATTACTCATTCTGGACGAGCCTTGCACTGGACTGGACTTGCTTTCAAGAGAGCAGCTGTTGGCCATGATTGAACAAATCGCCAAACAGCCAAATGGGCCCACGCTCATTTATGTCACCCATCACATCGAAGAGATTTTGCCTTGCTTCACGCATACCTTGTTGTTAAAAGCGGGAGAAGTAGACCAAGCTGGAAAAACAGATGAGGTCCTGACGGCTGAACGTCTGACAAGCTTTTTCGGCGTACCGGTTCACATTCAACGCTCGCAAGGAAGATCTTGGGTCAGCTTAGGGGAAGAGGCGAAAGTTTGATCGTGTAGGATAAGTTTGGGCACGAGTCAGCACGGTTGTGCATGATTGTGTATAATAGCAATAAGAAATTGTATCTGGGAGGAGAGGAGAGATGGAGGCATGAACAATGTGATTGCACCAATCACAGACTCCACCTGGGCGATCATCACCTATGAGGAAGCGTGGAATAGCTACGTGAACAGCTATGTGATCAAACAAGGGAATGCCTTTGTATTGATTGATTCTCACCAGCGCAAGCAACGCTCATTTTTTCAACAGGCGTTGGAAGAGATCGGGGTCAAGCCAGATCGAACGGAATATGTCTACTTCACTCATCGACATGCTGATCATATTGGAAATGCCGATATGTTCCCTTCTCGAAACAATTGGATTCACCTCGACGATTATTACGAACTGGACGATTTTTCACAGACGCTATTCGGCCATACGTTTACAGGTAGTGGGGGAGATCTGCCTTCTCTGCGTTTCCGACAGCTTTCCTTTCATACAGAAGGCTCCGTTGCCTTCTTTGATCCCCAGTCGAAAATATGCTTTGTTGGCGATCATTTATGCTTTGAAAACACAGAACTCGGCCAAATCGTTGGAGGAGAAGTGGACTGTCGGACAGCTTATCAAGAACACTTGAAGCAATGGGTAGCACGTGAACCAGAGCGAGCAGCGGAGTTTACGGAGGGCTTGGAGATTTTGCAGGATTGGCCCATTGAGTATTTAGCCACTGGTCATGGCCCTATTCTTCAAGGCGAAATCAAGGAGTTTTTGCAAGAGTTGATTGCGATTGCTCGTCCGTAACGAAAAAAGACTTGTGTGCCGCGCATTGCCGGCTTGCACAAGTCTTTTTGCATTACTTGCTGGAAGTTGTTGTTTCTTCTTCTTCCACTGATTTTTCTTTTTCTAAATCTTTATCCATGATTTGGACGTTATGCTTTTTATACAATTCATCGATCCATTTATCCATATTATTTCGTTTGTTTCTGGATTTTACTTTTTCGATCACTTTCGGGCGAGCTTGTTCAAATGTTCCCTCGAACTTATCTTTGTTTTTCTCATAGTATTCTTTGATTTGTTCTTCGGTGATCGGGTTATCCTTCTCGAACAGCTTGTCCCGCAGCATAACAGCGCGGACGCCTTCACGGAGCTCTTGCTCAGTCATTTGCTTTTCCTTCAAATACTCTTGGAATCTTTCTGGTGATCCCATTTTTTCTTTGACTGGGTTCACACGCGCATCGAGTTCTTGATCGGTTACAGTAACTCCTCGTGCAGCGCCTTCCTGTTTGTACAGCTCCAAGGTGATGATATCAGCCATGATACGCTTGCCAGCATCTTTTTTCATTTTGTCGTACAGTTGCTCTTGCGTGATCGTCACATTACCAATTTTGGCAACAGGGTTATCCGCAGAGAATGCAGAATCTTTTCCAGGTGTACAGCCCGCTACAGCGAGACCGAGTACAAGTGCTGAGGCAGCAAGTATAGATACATTGAATTTTTTCATGAAAAATACCTCGCTTTCTTGATAGTAATACGACTGTGCATAGAGCAGCGTTACGGGAAGCGGAAAATAAAAACCGCACACATAAAGCAATGTGCGGTCGTCAATCGATTAGCTGGCTTGTGTAGAGGCTTTTTTCCACTCTTCCAAGCGTTTTTCCAGTACGGTTTGATTCAGATCCAAAAGACTGGCCGATTTGTCCATCAATTGCTTCAGATGGGAAAGGGCTCGCTCATAATTTCCTTTGGCAGCTTCAATCTCTGCCAAGCAGAAGAGCTTCCAGTCTTTTGCCGATCGTTTGCTTGCGATCAGCTGGTAAGCTTCTATCGCACTCTCTACTTCACCCAGGCGGGCGTGCGAGCAGGCAATAAGAGCTAAGGAATCAATCATTCCCTGATCACGCTGGTAAATACGAAACGCCACTTCCAATGATTCGTTGTATCGTTCGGAGGAATAGTAGACGATCGCCAAGTTGTAAAACAAGTAGTGAATCATCGCTTGATTGAATAACGTTGGTCGTTCTTTGCAGACGTTGATTCCTTGAACGATATATTTTTCGGCCATTTCATAGTTGCCAAGCATGATTTCATGGGTTGATTTATCCAGCATAGCGACAGCACGGGAACGGTTCTTCCGATAGGAAGCCTCCAGCCAGCGCAATCGAATATTCAAACGACGTTTGAAAAGATTGGCCATGTACTGAAAGCGGAAGGGCCAGTGCAGGCGAATAAACATAACCAACAGCACAGCCGCAATCCCTGCCAGCGTCGATGTCAAATTAAAACTCAAATACTCCACGTAGTGACACCCTCTCTATTTACGCTGCATCTATTACCCCATCTTAGCACAGAACCTGTCCGCATGACAGAGCATTACCGCTATTTCGCCAATGGCAAGATATTCTCTTTTTTGGGGGTAGAGAGCTGCTGCGTTTTGACGTAATCGTCAGAAACGGTATAGAGCGTGTCGCCAATCGTAAGTATCCGTTTAATGTTACTGGAGCTGTCGTACCAGCCTTCGCCTGCTTTCGCAACATCTTCCTTCGACAGATGGGTGATCTGATCTTTCAGTTGAAATCCTTTTTGCAGATCAAGCCGATATACGTAGGCACCTTGGAAAGTAAAGTGGCCGTACTCGCGCATATCGTTTTTGGCTTTTTGTTCAGCTGTACGTTCGTGGACGGATACAGGGAAGGCTAGCAGATTTTTTTCTTTGGAGAACAGCAGAGCCTTGTGATTGTGCAATAGCTCGGAGTCCGTCCCCCTGTCCCCGATAACCGTCTTGAACTTTTCCTTCGGTTTGGTTACATCACTGACGTCAAAGAGGGCAATTTTCATCCCTTGGTAGTACGCCCAGTCTTTATCAGATTCTGCCTCTTTGCCAAAACCGATGATATGGTTTTCATCATACGGGTGTAAATAGTCGCTGTAACCTGGAATTTTCAGAGCACCCAGTACGCTTGGCGCAGAAGGCTTCTTCAGATCGAGAACGAACAGCGGATCGACTTTTTTGAAGGTGACCATGTAGGCGCGATCTCCCATGAAACGGACAGAGTAAATGCGTTCTCCAGGAGCGATGCCTTCCAGCTTGCCGAATATCTCGAGTTTGTTGTTCAGTACATACAAATTGTTTTTGGACGTAAGCTCATCGTCTCGCCACATGTTCCCGCTCGTGGTGGCGATTCGGAAATAACCGTCGTTTTCATCCATAGAAAACTGATTCAGAATGCGTCCAGGCACCGACCCTTTTCCCGTATACTGAATGTCTCCCTTGTTCATGGCAAAACGATAAATGGTTGTATCAGACTCAATGGGAGGTGCAACGAAAGGAGTTGGTACTCCTTTTTGCTTAACGGCTACTGGCTGGGCGGCATTGTTCTGAGTGACGGCTACATACAGATTTTTGGTGGATGCATAGATGTTCTCGCCAGCGCCGAGATACGTATGCAGTGACATCTTTTCTTTCGAATCATCCAGATTCACGCCAGTGACGATCAAATACTCGGGACGAAAATGATCCGGGAAGTAACGAATCTCGCTGTAGGGAATGGTTTGGTATTGATTATCATGGGCGCTGTCTTTATACGTTGGGCCTGGCACTTCCGCTTTCTCTTGCAGAATACGATACGTATCCATGTAATGATTGGCTGTCACGTACAGGCTCGCGCCGATTTTGCGGGACGACATGTACTGGCCTTCCAGCTCCAGTTGACGAATGAGCCGAGGTTGTTTTTTGTCCGAAATATCGTAGATCATGGTTTTCACGGACTGCATGCTTTGGAAACGGGGGATGCCTCTTTTGGAAGCAGAACCAGGAGGATAAGAGATGTTCTCATCCGCTTGCCCGATGACGATGAGTCTCCGATCGTCTACGTACATTTCTTGCGGTACGAATTTTCCATTGTCATAGCTGATACGGCTTGCGACCTTCATCTCGGTGGCTGGATATGCTTTGATGATGCGTACCTCATCCTGCGTGGATTGATAAAGATAAGTTCCGTCTGATTTGACGATATCTGCTTCATCTACGCCCTGCACTTGTGTATTCGTTGTGGAAAAATCACCGCGAGCAGCGCCGCCGGAAGTGTCCGCTACTTTGTTGGCTGTGTTAGGTGCGGCTGCTGGCATAGCGGCAGTCGTTTCCAAGGTGCCGTAATGATAGCTGTCCAAGTCTGATGATTGGATGAGCTTTTTTAGCTCCGCATAGGAACCGACTACTGGCAACTCTTCTGTAGTTGCTGCGGCTTGAACGGCTGGCTCCGCAATTGTACCTGTTGTGAACAGGAAGGGTATAGCGGTCACCACCATCACGGAGGCGAGAAGCCCGGCAAATGTTCTTTTCATTTTAATCCCCCTCGTATCTGCTTCTTGCCAAAATTTGCTGTCGGTAATAAGACGACGCACGTTTACGGAATGTTTCACACACTCTTTGGGCAGCAATCTACGGACAGGTGGGGGAGCGTGTGCTATAATAATAGGCGGTTTATGCTACCATTTACACCACTACGTCAAAAGGGGCGTCATAGATGGAAAACTTGAAGCAAAGCATTCTGGAACTCATCACGGATACTTCTACGAATCTACCACCAGACGTGCGTCGTGCCGTCAATGCAGCTAAAGTGAAAGAGGATCTTGGCACTCGTGCAGCGCTGTCTTTGTCTACGATTGCGCAAAACGTCGTCATGGCAGAAGAAAATGTTTCTCCGATCTGTCAAGATACGGGGATGCCTACATTCGAAGTGAAAACTCCGGTTGGAGTCAACCAGCTGATCATTAAACAAGCGATCAAAGAAATGATTGCAGAAGCAACCAAAACAGGTAAGCTGCGTTCCAACTCCGTAGATTCCTTGACGGGTGCAAACACAGGGGACAACCTCGGACCAGGTACGCCTGTCATTCACTTCGAGCAATGGGAAGAGAATGAAATCGAGATCAAGCTGATTCTCAAAGGCGGCGGCTGTGAGAACAAGAACATCCAGTACTCCCTGCCCTGTGAGCTCGAAGGCCTGGGCAAAGTGGGCCGCAACCTGGATGGTATCCGCAAGTGCATTTTGCATGCCGTCTACCAAGCGCAAGGACAAGGCTGTAGTGCCGGCTTCATCGGCGTAGGAATCGGTGGGGATCGCACCTCCGGTTATGCACTGGCGAAGCATCAATTGTTCCGCAAAGTGGACGATGTGAATCCAATTGCTGAACTTGCTGCTTTGGAAGACTACATCATGGAAACAGCGAACCAACTCGGAATCGGAACCATGGGCTTTGGTGGTAACTCGACTTTGCTCGGCTGTAAAATCGGCGTGGAAAACCGCCTGCCAGCAAGCTTTTTCGTATCCGTTGCGTACAACTGCTGGGCATTCCGCCGTCAAGGTGTTCGCCTGAATCCGGAGACTGGCGAAATTCTCCGTTATCTGTATAAAGATGAAGAAGTGGCGATGGACTTGTCCCCGGTAGCAGCTACGGACGATGCGGGCGAAAAACGCCGCGAGGTTGTTCTGGAAGCGCCAATCTCTGAAGAACAAATCCGCAGCCTGCGAGTGGGCGATGTGGTCATTATCAATGGTGAAATGCACACAGGACGCGACGCCCTGCATAGCTACCTGATGGATCATGACTGCCCAGTGGACCTGAACGGTGGCATCATCTACCATTGCGGTCCGGTCATGCTGAAGGACGAAGCAGGCGAGTGGCATGTAAAAGCGGCTGGCCCGACTACCTCCATTCGCGAGGAGCCTTACCAAGGCGAAATCATCAAGAAATTCGGAATCCGTGCCGTTATCGGAAAAGGCGGAATGGGTGCGAAAACCCTGAAAGCATTGAACGAGCATGGCGCTGTGTACTTAAATGCGATTGGTGGAGCGGCCCAGTATTATGCAGAATGCTTGGAAAAAGTAGAAGGTGTCGACTTCATGGAATTCGGTATTCCAGAAGCGATGTGGCACCTGCGCGTAAAAGGCTTCGCAGCAATCGTCACCATGGATGCTCATGGCAACAGCTTGCACGCGGATGTGGAAAAGTCTTCCGCAGAGAAATTGGCTCAGTTTGCAGCACCTGTATTTAAATAAGAAATGTAAAACACGAAAGCCTCTGGCGCACTTCACGTGCTCCCAGAGGCTTTTTTTTCAAACTAGGCGGAAGAGGAGAAGGAAATAGTCGGATAAATGATGAACTTTCGAGGAACTAACAACGATTGCGGACAGATGAATTTTCATTTTTGACAGGGGGGACAGGAATGAAATGGTTGATTGCTGATCGCGTCATTATCGGAGATGGAGAGCATGTAATCGAACAAGGCGCTGTCGGGATTGATGAGCGAGGAAAGATTGTAGCAGTAGGGGCAGAAGCGGAGCTTACAGATTCCATTTCAGGAGGAGAAGTAAAGCGGTACAGCGGATGTTCCATTTTACCGGGTTTGATCGATTTACATGTTCACATCGGGTATTGGTGGAGCAAACCAGATTCCGCTGAGTATCGCAACAACGATGGACTCGTGGCGTTACTTGCGACAGCGAACTTGAAAGAAGCACTTTCTTTGGGGGTCACGACGATCCGCGATGTAGCAGCACCGGATGGATTGTGCAGTACACTGAAACTGGCAGCCAAGAATAAGTTCATTGTGTCCCCTCGTCTTTTTCAGGTTAACCAAGGGATTATTATGACCGGGGGGCACGGCTGGCAATTAGAGGGTGCCCTCAGAGAAGCAAACGGTCCGTGGGAAGTTCGGACAGCCGTGCGTGAACAAGTGCGAGCAGGTGCAGACTGGATCAAGCTCATGACGAGTCATCGTACACCAACGCCGGAGTTCACACAAGAGGAGTTGGATGCGGCGGTTGATGAATCTCATCGCTTGGGACGAAAGTGTTGTGTGCATGCCTCGCTCCAACCGGCGATCCAAATGGCGATTGATGCGGGATTTGATACGATCGAGCATGCAACGTTTATGACTGTCGAACAGGCGGAACAGATGAAAGAAAAAGGACTCGTATGGGTACCGACCATGGTCACCTTCTTCCAGATTGCTGATTATTACAAGCATATTTGGAATGAGCAGCAACAGGCAAATCAAGGCATATTGAGCGAAGGGCTTATTGAGCAGGGAGCTTTTTTCATCGAATCGGAAAAGGCGTACCGGGAGAACTTCGCACGATTGATAAATACAGGTGTAAAGATCGCTACGGGTACGGATATTGTATTGGAAGGCTATCCGATTACACCTGTGGCAGAAGAGATTAAACTGATGGTGGAGCTGGGGATGGAGCCAATTCGGGCGATCCAGGCTGCTACTCAAAACGCTGCCGAGGTGCTGGATCAAGGAAGTAAGATTGGTACGTTAGCGCCAGGTTATTTTGCAGATTTGCTTGTGGTAAAAGGTGATCCATTACAAGAGATAGAGGTATTGAAGCAAGTAGAAGAAGTGTTACTTGAGGGTGCGACAGTCTATTCAAAGTGTTAATGGGGCTAAGCCTTGCACTTCCAGGTTTGTAACGGCGTTTGTACTGGGTGTTTGACTATTTTAAGCCAAAATGGGTATTGGTTTATTGCGCGTGTACCAGGGCGGGCATAGGTTAATAACGAATGATCACAGAAAAAAGGAGTGAGATTCGTGAACTATGTAGTCCGTTCGGGAGATACGCTGAACAGCATTGCGGCTCGTTTTGGTGTATCCGTTCAGGAATTGATCCGCGTGAATAATATCGCCTATCCTTACTACATTTACGTGGGGCAAAATTTGTACATCCCAATTACTCCGACACCAACTCCTGGTGGGGATGTCGAGCGTCGTTTGAATCGACTGGAGAACCGAGTAGATGCGCTGCGCGAAGACTATCGTAGGCTGGATAATCGAGTAGATCGATTGGAGAACCGTGTCACTCGTCTGGAGCGGGCCATTACGCCAACACAACCTCCGCGCCCACGTCCGACCGGCACGCCTCGTCCACGCTAAGCAGCTGGATAGAGGGACGAATAATTTTCCGCATTTCGCAATTTCCCCTTCGCCTGATCCTGCATAAAGTAATACGAGAGGATTAAGAGGAGGTGCGGCCATGCTAGGGTTAAATGGAAAAAACGTCCGACACCATTTCATGGGCGTCTATGGAAAAGTAGTGCAGATTCGAGAGCTGGTGGATGTGATCGACCAAGTTTTTGACTCTGTAAACAAAGTGGGCAATATAGGTAAGGCGATGCTTGGACCTCGTAAGGCAAGTGCCAAAAAGCTCGACAAGCTGAGATGAATGGCAAAACAAAAAAACCGCGTCCATCATGGAGGCGGTTTTTATTTTTAATTTCATCCGTTGTTCCTAGGGGCATACTCTATCATCAGAATAACTCAACTGAAAGAAAAAGTCTACTCTTTTTTTGGGAAATCCCTTATATTTTTGGAGCTGTTATCAACTGACTTCAAAAAGGGGAGTGCGATGGAGATGGAAAAGGAAAAGCGTCGCGTAGACTTAGTCACGGGTGGAGTGCTGATGGGGTTAGTCTTGTCATCGTTGGATCAGACGATTGTCTCAACAGCCATGCCGACAATTACGAAAGAGCTGGGAGGTCTGTCTCTTTATAGCTGGGTGTTCGCCATTTATATGCTCACATCGACCACGAGCATGCCCATCTATGGGAAAATGGCAGACTTGTTTGGGCCGAGAAAAATGTATTTGATCGGGTTGTTTCTGTTTCTCTCAGGATCTCTTCTGTGCGGCATGGCGAATTCCATGACGGGTCTTATTGCAGCGAGAGGAATCCAAGGCTTGGGCGCCGGGGCATTAATGCCGGTTGCGTTCATTATTGTGGGTGAGCTGTATCCACCCGAAAAGAGGGGCAAATTTCAAGGGCTTTTCGGAGCTGTCTTTGCGATAACGAGTATACTCGGTCCCACCATTGGAGGAATTATCGTGGAGCATCTGTCATGGGGATGGATCTTCTTTATCAACCTTCCCATCGGTATCGCTTCCATTTTGATCATTGCCCTAGCCTTTCGAGATCAGCGGCAATATGATAAGAAGCCTGTCATCGACTGGTATGGGGCGACTAGCTTAAGTGCAGCCATCATTCTCATCTTGTTGTCCCTTGTCATGGAGAGCAGGGAATACAAGATCGGGTTAGGGGGTGCGGGCATCTTATTTCTCGGTCTGTTCATCTGGATTGAAACCAAAGCAAAGGAGCCCCTGCTTCCGTTGTCCCTATTCCGCATTCCGGCCATTGGATATGGCAACCTCGCAGGATTCTTTGTGAGTGCCGCTTTGTTTGGGGCAATCGCATACATCCCTTTGTTCGTCCAAGAGGTACGCGGTGCGAGTCCGTCAGAGGCTGGTTTCCTTTTAGTGCCACTCATGCTGTCCGCAGCGATTTCTTCGACGCTTGGGGGAAGATGGATGGCAAAAGCTTCATTTCGGGCGATTCTGATTCCCAGCTTGCTCATCATGGCGACAGGCTTTTTCCTTCTGAGCACGATGGATGTAGGGATAACCAACACACAGCTCGTCAGCTACCTGATTGTCACAGGTCTAGGCATGGGGACGATCTATCCGGCACTCGGTACAGCAGCACATAGCGCTGTAAAACCGCAAGATCGAGGTGTTGCCATGTCGACATCGCAATTATTTCGTTCCATCGGGGGGACGATTGGAGTTAGCGTGTTGGGGAGCATCGTAGAATGGCGGATGCGGGAAGGTCTGGTGTTTAGCGAAGCTTTGCACGACGTCTTTATCACTGGCTTGTTTCTGATTGGAATCAGTTTGATAGCCAGTATCCGACTTGGTAATACTCGCTTGCTCGACAAAGAACCCCGCCATTCGCATTCATCAAATAGCGGGGTTCCCAAACAATAGGATTACGGTTTTTTATTCATACCTTCCATTGCCATCCGAACCATCTCTCTGACCATACTGCCGCCCAAGCGTCCTCCGATTCGACCGGCATCGTGAGAGGTTAACTGTCCATTGTAGCCGGGATGCAATGGAACATGAATTTCTTCTGCAACCTCGAATTTGGCCTGCGCGGGATCAGCAACGTCTGCAACCTGCGCTTTTAGGGCGTCCAGCCCTTTTCTCGCCTCGGGTACGAGAGGGCGTTTGCGTCTGCTCATGGTAGATCACCTCACGCCCTAGTGTGCCCCATTAAACGAGTGCTTTGCGCAGAGTAAAATCAGTCTCCTGATAGTAAGTATTAGCAACGAGCAGGTTCGGTCCTGCACATCCAGCGGCAGGGCAGAAGCAATTGATCTTCTGATTCAGCGTGTGTTCTTGCCATTTTTCAAACATCGACTGGAGCTGATGGGTTTGAATATTGCCCAATGGCTCTACATCCCCGAAATCGGTCACGATGACATCGCCGGTGAAAATGTTGATGTTTAGACGATTGCGACCATCTGGATCATTTCGAGTCGTCACATTTTTCGCAGAGCGCAGTCTGCTGATCAACTCCCTGTCTGCTGCTTCGGGGCTACAAGCGAAAAACGGAAGTGTCCCGAAAAGCATCCACAAATCTTCATTGCGCACATCGAGCATCCGGTGAATGGCTTGACGGAGCTCATCGAGTGAAAGGACATCCAGATCACGGGCAAAATCACTCGCGTACATCGGGTGTACCTCATGTCGTTTGCTGCCCATCTCCTGAATTTGACGATGGAGGGTATCGAGCTTTGTCCATGTGCGATGATTCAGCATCGTTTCAGCTGAGACAAAAACACCTGCTTCCGAGAGTTTGCGGGCATTTTCCATCATCTCATGAAATTGTGCTTCCGCTCTTTTGATTGAAACCGGCTGCTGTGCTTTTGCGTAAACAATATCATGGAATTCTTCGGGAGTAGACCAATTCCACGAAATATGCATGACATCGATGTAAGGCAGGATCAATTCATAGCGAGAATAAGGCATAGACATGTTGGAGTTGATTTGCGTCCGCAGCCCGCGATCTGCTGCATATTGTAGAATAGGCGCGATCACAGTTTTCACGGTGCGCTCGCTGTACATCGGTTCTCCGCCTGTTATACTGATAGTAAGCAGATCTTTTGCTTCATCGAGACGACGGAGTATGAGATCAACTGGGAGAGCGGGATCGTCTTTGTATCGCAATGTATCACCAACCGCGCAATGCTCACAGCGGAGATTGCACAGATTCGTTACAGTAAACTCGACGCTGGTAAGTTTATAGGCGGGGGGTGTCGCATTGAACAACGGCTCCCATGGATCGTGTAAAGGTGTTAATGGTGTATTTGGAACCATGCGGATCAATTGTGAAACCTCCTTCATTCTGCGTACAACTCAACCTATTATAACGACATTAGGGCGGAAGGAGAATAGCTAACGACATGATTATGGGGATGTCTTTTGGACGCGGTGTGCTTTTTCATGATCGAAATGTGCTGGCTTGCGCGGAAGTAAAAGACGGCGTGATTCACATGTGGGCGGAAAAAATCACATTGAAAACGATAGGGAAGCTCTGGTATCGAATCTTCTTCTCCTTTCCTTGGTACTATCAATTGTTTCACTTCCTTCTTGCTGGTTATGTACTGGCGGCGATCATAAAGCCTGACTGGGTCATCATCGATCCAATGTGGGTAGCTGTATACATCGCAGGCTTTCACTTCGTTTTTCCGAAAATGATGAAAAAATTTCACGGTGCAGAACATAAAGTGTTTAGCTATGGAGGGAAGAAATCGTTAGCAGCACTGAAAGAGATTCAACGGGCAAATATCGTGAATGACGGTTGCTCGACGAATCTGGTCGTGTGGTTTTTTACGGGGTTCATTTTGTCTGTATTCTTCTTACCCTTGGAATGGAGCGTCGCATGCGGGGGAGCAGGACTGCTTGTTGGTATGCTTGGGGATCGCTACGTGCGTAAATATTTCGGTTTTCTTTACAAGCTGTCGGCTTTCTTTCAAAAATACAGCACGACCAAAGAACCGGATCGGATTCATTTAGAGACAGCGATTCGCTCGTATATGCTATTTGAGCACATTCGCGAGGTGGATCGATTGCAGAATGCTTCGTAAGGAAAAAGCGGTGTTTCCACTATGGATACGCCGCTTTTTTTGTTATATGTATCTTGTGGTTGTTGGTTTTCAACTACAAGAAGATGAGAGTTGCACTTCGTTAAGATGCAATTAATTATGGGGATAGAGAGTTCGATTATATTCAAACCACTAATCCAGTATGGTTCAAAAGTATTGTGTTCCTACGTTATCTGTGAAGTCAAAAAAGAACGTGTCGGAGTGTACAAATCACTACGGAAATTTTGTATAATAATACTATTATCGGAATTCGGAGGTAAATTATAAATGCAAAACAAAAAAAGCAGTATTAATGATGACGAAGAAAGATTTGAAAATAATTTTGATATAGAAAATTTCGAAGATTATTATGAGGAATATGACGAATATGACGAAGATGACGAAGATGACGAGAATTACGAAGTAGATGACTTTGATATAGTTCAAAATATACATTCAATTTTGCCATATGAGCGTCATTATAGCACTTTAACCACTAGTCAAGTGATAGATTTAATAAATGAAGCAAAAGAAAAAAGGTGGAAAGTACTAGATCTTTCTGAATGTGGTCTAAGAGAGCTACCAACAGCGATTGGAATGCTTACAGATCTAGAAATTTTAGATTTGGGAAATCATGGAATGTTGGATGGGAAAATAAAATCTTCAATAAATATATTTACAACTTTACCACCTGAGTTTGGAAAATTAGTGAATCTCAAGATTCTAAGTCTATATGGTACCAAAATTAAGTTTCTACCAAAAGAATTTTCAAATCTTAATAATTTGGCTACGATAAACTTAAATGGTGCTGACTTCGAAGAATTTCCAGAAGAATTATGTCAATTGAAGAACTTATGTAACATAGCTATAAATGATTCTTTTACTTACTTACCAGAGAGTATTAGTGATTTGAAGAACTTAGAAAGACTGTACATGCCAGGCGCTCAAATTACAACCCTTCCTGAGTCAATTGGAGAACTTACCCAACTAAAAGAACTATATTTGGCAAGAAGTAAATTATCATACATTCCATCATCGCTTGCAAAATTAAAAAACCTTATTAAATTTGAACTTGGAGACTCAATTATTACGAAAAATATCCCCCCTGAAATTTTTACTCAGACTCCTAGTCAAATTATTGACTACATACTGCATTATCAAAAAGATGAAGCCAAAATAATTTTAAATGAGTCCAAAATGATCATAGTTGGACAAGGGGGAGTTGGTAAAACCTGTTTATTGAATAGAATAATAAACGATAAATTTGTGGAAGGGGCTTCAACAGAAGGAATTGATATTGCTCAATGGTGTTTTGAGTCTGAAGGAAAAGAAATTCGACTCAATACTTGGGATTTCGGTGGTCAAGAGATCTACCATTCCACACATCAATTTTTTCTAACAAAGAGATCACTTTATATTTTTGTCTGGGATGCTCGACAAGAAGAAGAATATGGTCGTATTGATTATTGGCTGAATACGATACAGTCTTTTGCAAACGACAGTCCAATTATCATAGTAATAAATAAATGCGATGAAACAAGAAAAAATATTAAAATGATTGACATTACTAATTTGTGTACAAGGTTTCCCCAAATAGTTGATTGTTTTTATGTGAGCTGTCTTGATAACACTAATATTGACATTTTGAGGGAGCAAATTATTAACGAGGCTAAGAAACTGCCACTGATGGAAACTATGTGGTTTTCATCTTGGGTGAATGTTAGACTTGAATTGGAAGGATTATCAAAATCTAAAAATATTATCGACTATCAGGCGTATATTGAAATTTGTTCGGAACATTCTATAGAAAGAGATGAAGCAGATAGCTTAATAAAATATCTTCACGATTTAGGCGTGGTTCTACATTTTCATGAGGATAATATTCTTAAAAATATAATTATTCTTAGTCCAGATTGGGGTACCGATGCAGTATATAAAATATTAGACGCCCAGACGAATATTTTGAAAGATCGTAATGGACTATTGTATTACAAAGATCTCCCGAAGATATGGAACGACAGGAGTAAATATCCTGAGAATACTTATCCGTACATACTTAAACTTATGGAGAATTTTCAGTTATCGTTCGTTGTTGAAAATACAAACACATATTTGGTGGCAGAACTATTAGATAATACAGAAAAGAATACTGAGTTAATTTTTCAAAAAGAAACCACTTTGAATTTTAGGTACGATTATAATTTTCTGCCAGCAGGAATAATGACTCGTTTTATTGTAAAGGCACATACATATTTAATTGATGTAAATGGTGTTAAAATGTGCTGGAGGAAAGGAGCATACCTTCAGTATAAAGATGCATATTGCTTAGTCGTGTTAAGAGATGGAATTACAGAAAGGTATGTAGATATCAAGGTAAGCGGTAAAAATCAAAGGAATCGTCGAGAACTTTTAGCTATTGTGAGAAGCACTTTTGAGCAAATACATTTAAGCATACCAAAGATAACATTTACCGAAAAAGTTATGTGTAATTGTAGTACAAACTGCAACTACCTTCACGATTTTCAATATTTAATAAAACTAGAGTCAAACGGAATATTAGAAGAGAGATGTAAAGATTCCTTAAATTTAGTACAAATTATCATGTTACTTGACGGGATACATATTAAGCATGAAAGGAAGTTTGGAATGACAGAAATTAATATTAGTCCAATATTTAATAACTCACCTATAATAAATACAAGTTCCAGCGCTTCAAATATTAACAATATAACAATAGAAGTTAAAAATACGATAAATGAGTTACAAGGTTTCGTTAATGAATTAAAAGATGAATTAAAAGAAATTGACCCAAACTGCGCTCAAGAGTTAAATAAAATTGACTCAAGCATACAAAAGCTTGATCAGGCACAAACAAAAGAAGACATCGTTAAATCTGGAGCATTAAATAAAATAAAAAGATTTTTTGAGGAAATTAGCGATTCAGAATCTTCAACAGGAAAAATAATAAGTGGTGTCAAAAATGGTTACTCAATACTACAAGATATAGCAGAAAAATACAATTCCATAGCAGAGTGGTGTGGCAGTCCGGTCATTCCAAAGGTCTTTTTAAAAACTAAAAAATGATTGTTACATTATCCATTGGGGTGTTTCCCACTAAAGTATATTAGACGATTTTTGAGAGTAATAGAGTTTGTCAACTATAGTTAAGTGTTTTATTAACTGGGATGGAGAACGAGATGAGGAGAGCTGAGTCGAGATGAGAAACGAACAGGATGAAATTTTGGCAATGGGACCGATCTTGGATGTCGGGGCAAGAGCGTCCTCCTTTACAGCTGAGGCATGTCAACAGGGACGAGAAGCAATCGTAGTCGATCTGCTTTATCAAATGATTTTTACGAAGGGGAAGGTAGAGATCGAGGAGGGCGCTAAGCATTATTCGGAGATTCGCAAATCTTAGAAACAGGGAGGATAGAAGGTGCATATGCGCCCTCGACCTCCCTTTTTTCATTTTCCTACTCCCGTTCGAGCGGGCTTTCTTCCAGTTGGCGATACATCTTGCCTTTATCCACATATGATTGGCGAATGCGCACGAATTCTTTTAAGTCTTCCTCGTTGAGTTCACGTTTTACTTTTGCTGGGTTGCCAACAACAAGCGAGCGAGGTGGCACCTTCATGCCTGGAGGAACGAGTGCACCCGCAGCAACCATCGCTTCTTCTCCGATTTCCGCACGATCCAGCACGATCGCGCCCATTCCAATCAATGCGCCGCGACGTACCACGCAGCTATGTAAAACAGCGTTATGTCCTACAGTCACCTCGTCTTCAAGGATCAACGGGTTGTTTGGGCTTTGATGCAGGGTGCTGTTGTCTTGGACACTGACGCGTTTTCCAATGACGGTCGGAGCGATGTCCCCGCGGATGACGGTGTTGTACCAAATAGAAGAATCCTCGCCAATTTCGACATCGCCAGAAACGACGGAGCCTTTTGCAAGAAAAACCGTAGGGTGAATCTTCGGTTGGATGTTTTCAAATGATAAGAGCAGCATAGTTACCTCCTAATCAATGAGTAAGCGAGCAATCTGTTTGCATTGGGCGCGGATGGAAAATGGAGAAGCGGCCAGTTGCAGGATCGCAGTCGATGACCGTCCCGGAGAGCTTGTCAATCTCATGTGTTTGATAAAAGAAACGAATCCCACTTATTTCTTGGTCGAGATCATGTTTGTCCGCTTCCGTAATGGCGATGCTATATGTATAGCTGCCACAACCCGTCGTAGTCGGGACGAGTCTGATTCCGAGCTGTTCAGCATCCGATTCCTCCGCGATCATTTGTGCAAGACGTACTGCCGCAGTTGGAGTAATGGTTATCATCGTCCTACCTCCTTGTACCATTTCTATTGTACTACAAATGACCCTTCCAAATCCTGCTTGTTGACCATGTAGGAGGCATGTGATAGAGTAAATGTTACTGATTCTGATGTGCAGGAAATGTGGGTAGTCGCTGCCGCAATCGTTTCGATGATTGGCGGTAGAGGAAAGTCCAGGCTCGCCCAGGCTGAGATGCCTGGAGTGTTCGTACCTGGTGCAAGCCAGGGCAGTGAGGTGCTGAGCCTTGCTGACGGCGTGGAAAGGGCTCTCTCTGAGGCCCGAGTACGCTGAAAGTGCCACAGAAACGTAGCTTTTCTGGCGACAGAAAAGATGGAACGCGGTAAACCCTGCGAGCGAGAAACCCAAATTAGGTAGGGGAACCGTCCTGAAGGAATCAAACGGAAAGGACGGATGGTATCTTCGGATGCCATAGATAGATGGCTACCGCTCTTGGTGCGAGGGATTGCCCCGCTTGAAGCACGGGAGAGACAGAACCTGGCTTATAGCATTTCCTGCTGGAATGAAACGTAAAACCACCTGATCTCAGGTGGTTTTTTTACGTTCTGCGAAATATCGTGAACCCGCTACCTATCAATGTTTGAGGAACAGTGGAATGATTTACCGTAAACAAGCTCTGAAACTTTTTCGGAAATCGTGTCGTCTAAAAAGAGCGTTCAGCCGAAGAAAACAGTTCTACTGTGGACTATTCCATCATTTCTTCAAATGGGAGTGTCTGCTGGAGAGAATGAACTGATATCACTGTTATATTGATGGAGGGGTTTATTTTGCAAAAAGAAAAGAATCGAGCAAGCAAGGATCTCAAAAAATTATTGGCGACAGCGGTTCTGGCAGGCTCGCTTGCATTGCCGGGTACCGGATGGGCTGCTACGGCACTGCCATTCTCCGACATCGGGGGAAATGTGAACAAAGACGCGATTCTGAAATTGAATTATGCGGGTGTTCTGAAAGGTTATACCGATGGCACATTCAAACCGTATAAAGAAGTGACGAGAGCAGAGTTCGCCAAAGTTGCGGTCCTGGCACTCGGATACACAGATGCGCAAGCAAAGCTTCTGCAAGGAAAGACTGTATTTAAAGATCTGCCAGCAGATCATTGGGCAACAGGATACATTAATCTTGCGGTATCCCAAGGCATCATCAAGGGATATCCAGATGGAACCTTCAAACCGAACAACAATGTAAAAATTGCGGAAGCGTTGACTGTTTACGTTCAAGGCTTGAAGATTGACGTTCGTCCATCAGCCTCTAGCGAGTGGTACATCCCGTACTTGCTGGAAGCGGACAGAGCAGGTATTTACGATGCAAAGGAAACGCCGACAGCAGCAGCTCCGCGTGATATCGTCGCGAAGTACACGGATCGTTTTATGGAGACGCCTGTATACGCAAACGGCGCATACTACGACAAAGATGGCAATGCAAAAGGAACCAATCAGAAGCTGCAAGTAGTGAAGGGCGCAGTCGCTTCTTATGACAAGTCTGGCAAAAAGCTGAAACTAGTCGGACAAAACAAAGAAATCGAATTGGCTGATTCCGCGCAAGTATACGGCAATCTGGTCGTAGGCGCGCAAGTGGAATACATCACGAAAAACGGGCGAGTGGCTTTCCTCACTGTTGTTACTTCTGACTCCGAAATCGTGGAAGGAATCGTGAAGACTGGCCTTAATTTTACAACGGCTGTAGGCGATGAGAAGAAATTCAAGGCAATCGTCAATGGTAGAGAAGTCGTATTGGAAGTAGAAGATGGCGTGAATGTAAGCCGTTCTCACATCGGTCAAAAGTTTGTGGCAGTCGTTGGAGACAATGGCAAGATCAAGTCCATCACGATCAGCGATAACACGACAAAAGGAATTGTGGAAAAAGTATCTTCCGTGAGCGGTTCCAACTCGAAGAAAGAGCTGAGAGTAGACGGCACGACCTACACGCTGGATTCCAAAGCAACGATCAAAGGTAAGGCACATCCAGAGGCAAAAGCAACAAGTGCTTCGTTCTCTGACATCGAAAAAGATGACTTGGTTGAGCTGACACTCAATGTGGACGGCAAGGTATCTGAGCTTGTTTACACGAAGCTGAGCTACACAGATACGATCACCGTTGATACAGACAAAAATCTGATTCGCGTTGGCGGCGTCAATTACGAGGTGCATGAAGATACAGAGTTGTTCGTAGACGAAGACGAAGTAGATGAGCTGGATGAGTTGACGAGTGGTCAAATTGCAGTGCTTTCGTTTGACAAAAATGGAAATTTGGTAAAAGTAGAGCAGGGCGTAGGGGCAGCTACGAACAAGCTGGTCTCAGACACAACTGCGTATGCACCTGGTAAACTGGCAACAGTGAAAATCGACGGGAAAATCTATGACATCTTGACCAATGCGAAGCTGACTGTCGATGGCAGCTCCGTATCTCCAACAACGATTAAAACCGATCAGTTCAATGACCACCGTATTCTTACGTGGAAATACAACGTCGGCACGAATGACATTGTGGAGCTGGCTTTGGAAAAGCAAACCGTAAAAGGATACGTGACGAAAAAATCCGGTTCCAAAATTACCGTGAACGGGAAAGTGTATGAGCTCTTGTCCGGTGTAACGATTGACAGCGATGCAGCATCCAACGACAAAGAGTACACGCTGACACTCAACAACGCTGGCAAAGTAAAAGCAGTTACAGGTGCGCCTAGAAAAGTAAGCGGCGTGGTTGACTCTGTTGAAGTCCGTAACGATGACGGCAAGGTGACCTCCGCAAAGGTAGAGGTTAATGGTAAGACGTACGATGTAACGGATGAGGATGCGATTGAAGACGTCGATCAATTTGAGTACGTAACATTGACCCTTGATCGTGATGGCGATGTCATTGCTGCTTCCGTCAGTGGAAAGCTGGCGAAGGAAAACGTGCGTTTCGTCGGAATTGAATCCCGTGTGAACAAAGACAAATACGTATTCTTCGATGACGTATCGACGAGCTTGAAGATGACAGAAGATGCAAAGATCAAATACTACAACGGTAATGACTTGAAAGAAAGCGATCTTTCCTCCAAGGACAAAGTGGATTTGTGGACAAATGATCAAGGTCATGTCTATGCCATTGTCGTAGCAAAACGATAAGAAAATAGAAAAAGGCGATCTCTTGCTCGATTCGAGAAGGGGTCGCCTTTTCATTTGCTGGCATCGTCTTTCAAACGTATTTCATTGAAAATGGTTTTCAATTAAAAGAAGGTGTGATATATTCATATTGTTTCGTGCAAAACAAAAAAAGAGGAGTGGTTTCCATGCATGTCGATTACGAAGTGATTATTGTTGGTGGCGGACCAGTTGGCATGATGGTGGCTGGAGAGCTGGCGTTGGCTAAAGTGAAGGTTTGCGTACTTGAGCGTTTAAAGGAAACGACCCCGTACTCACGGGCGCTCACTGTCCATCCGCGCACACTGGAAATCCTGGATATACGCGGGTTGAAAGCGAAATTACTTGATAGAGGAAAGCCGATTTCGACGGGGCATTTTGCTGCGCTTGATACACGCTTGGATTTTTCGGTCTTGGACTCTTCTTCCAACTACACCCTGATTATTCCTCAACATGACACGGAGAAGGTGCTTGAGGAGTGGGCGAAAAGTCTAGGGGTGGAAATACGCAGAGAAGTGGAGGTAATGGCCGTACACCAAGATCAGCACATGGTTGAGGTTGAGACTTCCGGGCCGAATGGAAAAGCTGTGCTGACGGCACTTTTTGTGGTCGGCGCAGATGGCGCTGCCAGCATTGTCCGCAAGCAGGCAGGCATTCCGTTTGTCGGTAAGAATGCGACTTTTACGGCTATGCAAGGGGATGTTGTTTTAAAAAATCCGCCGGAATCAGGAGCTCCTTCCTACTTTAATGAACGAGGATTAGTCATGATTGTACCCTTGCCAAAAGGGATGCATCGGGTGGTGCTGATCGATTCGGAGCGAATGGCTGTGCCAAAGGAAGAACCAGTTACACTGCACGAACTGCGAGCAAGTTTGTTGCGTATTCTTGGAGACGATTTCGGGATTTCCGATCCGTTTTGGATGACTCGTTTTGGCAATGCGACCTTGCAAGCTCAGCGTTATCGAGAAGGACGGATTTTCCTGGCGGGAGATGCAGCGCATATTCATTTTCCAGCCGGAGGACAGGGGATGAACGTTGGCTTGCAAGAGGCAATCAACCTGGGGTGGAAGCTGGCAGGCCATTTAAAAGGCTGGGCACCGGATTGGCTGTTGGACAGCTATCATACGGAGCGTTTCCCCATCAATACCGCATTGCTAACGAATACACTGGTGCAATCACTGCTGTTCGGTAGTTCGGAATTCTCCCCATCTGTTATCGCTTTGAGGAATATGGTGTCCGACCTGCTGCAAATACCCGAGGCAAATTATCGGCTGGCTACCCAAATTTCTGCGTTCAATGTCCAGTATGAATCGGTTGGGGAGATGCCGCCGCATGTATTGAATGGTCGACGTTTTACAGAGTTGAATCTGCGTCTGGAGAACGGTGAGTGCCAGAATGCATACGAGCTTTTTCATTCTGGTTCCTTCCTCTTGCTGCATTTCGGCTCGGATGAACGATTGGACGATGCACTCGATTGGTCGAAATACAAGCATGTCCATGCAGTTCACGCTTCGCTTGCTAATGGAGCTGCTGACTGGCATGACGTGCATACAGCGTTGATTCGACCGGATGGATATGTCGCATGGGCGGTTCCCCAAGAGGAGTCTAATCCGATAGAAGCTATTCGGAAAGGAATCACCCACTGGTGCGGACATGATTGATTATAAGTACGATTGTTTCGCACAAAACAAAATGAAATTGTTTTTCTCGAAACAATCAGTATATAATGGAGAGGAGATTAGATAGTAATGTAGGAGACATGATATGCAAAGCACAGAACTTTCCAAGCAGCGGATCATACAGCTTTACATACAGCTAGTCACGCAGCAAGAGCTGCGAGAAAGCAAATTGACTGCCCGAATGGCAGAAGAGATGCAGAAGCTGGAAGCCGAGATGGGGATGAAGCTAAACCTTACCCTATCGGAAATTCATTTCATTGCCTGTATCGGGGATCATGGTCCCATAAATGTCACGACGATTTCGGAAAAAGTCAATTTAACGAAAGGGTCCATAACACGGATCAGCAAAAAGTTATGGAAGCTTGATTTAATTAAAAGGCAACAGCTGGTTGATAATAAGAAGGAAGTGTACTATCGGCTAACCGCAAAGGGACAAAAGCTGTATAAGATTCATCACCAGTTGCATCAGGACATTGAACAGCGATTTAAGAGCTTTCTGGATAAATACACACCGGAGCAATTAGCATTTTCCCGGGAACTGCTGGAGGATTTGCTGGATTGGGATTTCTAAGTACGGAAACAAAGGGGCGCCATCACACTGATGGTGTCCTATGTCTGTGAACAGTACTCTCGATAAGTAAAAAGCCGGATTACCCCACGGTAATCCGGCTTTTTTGCTTATTTAATCTTAGGGTTGAATTTTGCATTTCTCATAGGAAACCGCTCTTAGTTAGGTATACGTCTGTCTTTCCACTCGTCAACTTCTCTTGGATCGATGTCGAGAACTTCGCAAATATGTATCGCAATCAAGGGCGTTCCACCCCTTGGCCAGGTTAAAGGAACGCCCGCAGGAGGAGCAGATACAGCTCCTATAAGTAAATGTACCACGCTAGCGTTAGATCAGGAAGGAGGAACTTATCACGATGTAGATCATTTGAAAAACATTGTGGAACAATTACGCGAGCAACTGGTGCAATTGTTTTTGGAGAAGAATGATTTGTTGGATGATGCAGTCGTGGAATTAAGTCAGCAATTGGATCAGTACATCCTGGTAATTCAATCAAAAATGATGCAAAAATAAGAAAAAAGTAGATAAGGTTTTATTTGAATTAAGGTTATAGCAACTCAATTTGGAAATATATGTTATAATTCCCTTGAATTTAAAATTTCTAAAAATATACAGGAGGGTAAAATGAATATTAAGAAAATTTCTTTCGCAACTCTCTTACTTAGCAGTTTAGTTGTATCTGGAGCTGGCTCTGCTTTCGCAGTATCTCAAGGTGAGACTATTAAAATAGGTAACCTAAAAATCGTTGAACGTGTATATGAGAACCCAGTAGAGTATGATTTTACAGATGACCTTACAAAGAGTGATTCATCTAAGATTGGTCCCTTTGGCAATGATATGACTGGCAAAGTATATGAAATGTCTAAGAAGGACCTATACAAAGCAAAATCTTATGAAGCTGATATTGAGAACGATAGTAGCGAAAACGATACCTTTTCAAGGAAGGTTACAAGAAAAACATTTCTAACCGGAAAAATAGGCGTGGAAGCCGAGACGAAAGTCAACTGGAGGATCATAGAGGGAAAAGTGGGGATTAATGCAGAAGTCTCCTTTGGAGATGAAGACATTGTAGAAACAACCCACAGTTGGGTCATACCAAAGCGTACGATTACAACCGTTGAATACGGATCAAAAGCCGTAAAAACAACTGGAAGCTTAAACGAATATTTTCAAGGCAGAGTAGTAGATTCTAACTACGTTAACGTCAAATACTCGTACAAAGAGTATTCTAGTAAAAAATCAAAAGATCTATGATCCGACCTCTCCATATACTTCTCCTTCTGTTCATAGTTCTTCTTAGTGGCTGTAGCGAGGCAGTAACAGTCCCTAAAGAGAAGTCATATGTAACTGTCTACGATTATTTCGAAGAAATTACAGGGGAGAATCTAAAAACATCCGTGCTTCAAATAACAAAAAACGGTAATTCGGCAGAACTCACGTTACGAATCTTAATTTCGGACGATTTAAGAGAAAAAATGATGCATACTGAAAAACCCATTTACTTTACGTTTGCAGATATGCCAGGCAACGAGACCATTAAAAATTTGCTTGCTGAGACTCCTTCACACGTTCAAATTGAGTTCAACAGTAAAGAGAATCGGTATACGATTTCGCAACAGCTAAAGCTAAAAGAAAATTTATCGGAAGATGATGAAAAGGCGCTATTGTCTCCTGCTAATTACCGATTTCAGGTCAGCAACGAAGAAAAGCTCTCCGTAGCTAGTTTTATGGGTTTAGAATATTCGCTACTTCCTGAAGATAATCAGAAGTAGCAAATCGCTTGTTACGAATTGTACCTCTTGTGGCAAACGTGGCCACAGCCTACATGGTATTTTTGGGGGGGTACCGCCAACAAAATGTGACTTGGATGTAATAAAAAACTCGTATTCCTGTACGCTAAGGAACACGAGTTTTTCATATTGCCGGTACCCTTTATTTTTCGAGTCTAATACATTATTTTCAGTGAACACCTAGGCTTACTAGCAACTTCTTGTTGTATCTCTCAGCGTGTTATAACGTAAAGAGTGCGCCTACAAAGAGGTTTAAATGATTCTCATTTTAAAGATTCGGACCACTTTAAGCCTAACTGAAATGCTGATGTGGAATAGTTTACCTAATCATGTGATCATAAAGACATGTCAATTAAGTTGAAACGGAGTTTACAGTTTAGCGTGGTTATTTATTTGCTTGGGCGCTTGGACTATAGTGCTACAAAGTATGACAGAATCTAAAGTGGCATCAAAGTCATTGGAAAAAATAGTCATCATCAACAGAAAACGATTGTCGTTAATAACCATATTACTACTAATGGAGGGGTGACAAATGATTTGTTTCGGAAATAACAAATTCAAAACTCCTTTTACTGTCATTAGGATCTATTAACTTAGCGCCACTCTACGCCTTAACCGGCGTAGGGTGGTTCTTTTTGAGCAAAATGAACACTACCCAGTGCCGAAAAAATTGGGCGGAACGTACTGAATGAACTTAACCCTAATTATCCCCGTATGTGTTCCTTTAATATGCCTGTACGCACAAAAATGTTTGAATTTTAACCCATTAGCGTTACATATTACAGGTTCGAACAAAGGGAGCTTTGACAATGGCAAAGATTCGGCTGAATATCATTTCAAAAAAACGGCCCATCATCGCTACAAAAAGAATGGGAAATGTATTGATATTGCCAATGACGGTACAATTGTTTTATTCGATCTGGTGAAAAGAATGGACGCGAATTCAAAGACGATGCACGTTTGGCGAAATCTAAAATTTTGAAAGAAACCGTGCTTTTCGAATTATATTTGGCAGGCAAAGATCTCGATTGATCGAGTGGATATTGTGACGGTAGAATATGATTTGATTGTGCAGCATTCCAAGCTGTATGGCAAAGAACAAAAATCAGTGATTTGGCAGCCATATTTGACGCTGATGGCATAGCAGCCAACTGCCATTAAATAAGTTTTGGAGGTACGATTGAATGGTTGAATTATGAAAAAAGTGTTGAATATCTAGGCGATTATGCAGAGAAATTACTCCAAGTCTTTACTGATGCAGAGAAAAATGGAAGAGGATTTAAAGTGATAGTAAAATGAAAACTGGTTTGAGTGATTTTAAGTATATAGAAAGCACCAGAGTAGCCCTTCCAATGTAATTTTAAAAAAAGCTATTCATTCTTTCCAAAAAGATGTAATCGATCTTAACTAATATAACCCAACTCACTTTCAATATATTGATCCAAACACAGGGAGAACTAGATCAGACCAACATTTCTACTTTAACGATTAGGAGAATAGCATGGAACTTAACTTTATAAAATTAATTGGAATGTTAAAACATAATGTGTCAACTGAGGAAGTTGCTCAAATTCTTAGTTTTCTAATAGAAAACGATTCCTTGCTGTTATTCTCCTTCTATGAGAGAAATCTTCATTTATTCGAGTCGGAGATTCAAGATTTCATCAATGAAAGACGTCTATTTACTAATTCCGAATGGGTATTGCCGTGGGAAGAGACAAGTCCTCACTGGGACAAACCAAATAATACTCCACCAAATATTATTTGGTTCTCAGTAAAGACAACGGACGAGATTATAAAAGCGATAGATATCGACAGTTTGTTTCGATGTGTTGTTGTGAAGGATGGCGACGACTTTTCGAAATACTCGAATATGATATTCCAACAAGAATATTATGCAACTTTTGACGAAGAAAATTTTAAGCATTATATTGGGTTTACGAACAAGGTTGAATTTCTTAACGCCACATGGTCAAAATTAAAGAACCGATTTCATGTAAACTTAGTTGAATAGAGTTGGAGGACCTTATTTGATAAATTCTAACAAGGCCTCGGGTCTGTAAGGGTTTTGTGTAAACTCAATCAACCGATATTAAAAAGGTTTCATCCCCTAATTGGGACATCTTTCATGGAACCAACAAGGTGAAGGGCGTAAGGCGAAGCGAACCCTTGACACGTTGGTGTAGAGAAAGACAATCCCTTAGGGGTTGAAGCCTTTCTTTATTTTTTAACGGATGTGTGGATGTAGGAGATCCTAGAATCATTGATGCCATTGAACCAAGCATAGCAATAAAGCCGGTTACACCCTTAGCGTGGTGAAAACAAAATGTTTTTGCTTTCTGAATCGCTTAGGTTAATAACGGATGAACATCCTTTCTGGATTGTTGGAAAATATTGTTGGAAAAGAGTGGCTCAAAGCTAAAGACCTTCTAGCGGAGACGTATTGATTACTTTGGATGATAAGAAACTAGTGTAACTACCTTTTCTACAGGATCATTTCGAGAGACATGGATCAGACTTTGGTCTCAACCCCCAGTGGAATATGCAAAATGGCAAATGACTTCTTTAAAAATAGAAGTAATTCTCAGGTTAAGGTTGATTGCGAGGGAAAGATTAGAGAGTATGACCAAAATACCAACATTTTTGGTTCCTATAATTCTCGTGGTTATACTAGAACCTTCTTTAAACCTACATCACCTACTTATTGGAGTAGGCAACCAGGGAGATGATGATCAATATGAACAGGTGCTTTGTTTGCAATTATAATGAACTTTTGGAGGCCCCATACAATGAAAGGGGAATACCTTCAGACGAAATATGCCCGTGTTGTGGGATTCACTATGGTTATGATGACGATGATGTACCTGATAAAGAGGCGGTTTACAAAAAATGGAGAGATAATTGGGTTAGCAATGGATGCGTTTGGTTTTCAAAAGGGAGACGCCCTCCTGTAGGTTGGAATTCAATCGAACAATTAAACAGAAGTAAATAAATCATATCTAGGGCAGCACCATTTGTTGAAATATCTACTTAGAGGCACAGCCTTCTTGATTAGCCAACTCACATCAATTAAACTAATCCGCTAGATATGCTCAAGTTCAACGAGTTAAATTTTCTTCCAACTATTTGTCTATTAACAGGAAGAAAAACTCATTTAAAGTACGGCTCTTGAACCTCATTGCACACCAAGTGTGCGCCTCTTTATCTGAGGAGAGAGGACGGTGTCAGCTTAATCGTAACACTATTTGAAAGCTTGGTTGTATCGCGGAATGGTAGAATCTTTGTGTCGTCAGATAATAGGATTAACTGGGTACCTTCTTTACTTCAACAACGCCTCTCTAAACTAATCCGAAAAGGTAACTTTTCGGATTAGTTGGTTATTACTTCTAAAGATCCATGGTATTGGGGCCAGGCCGTCGTACAGCATACAAGGATAGCGGGATGATTCATTGTGTTACACAACAACCTTGATTCAAGATAATGGTTTCATCTGAACGGGTAGGATAGAGAAATACCGGCAGGACCTATCCCAGCAGTTCTTTGGCTCCGTTCATCACTAAGGGCATTGTCTGTTTAACGAATGATTCCGCACTAATTAGACGCCCCTCATTGTTCCAAACGTAAGCCGCCCCATACATCCCCCAACTTAACATGATAGAAGCTGTATTTATTAAGAATTGCGCGTTTGGACTCGATAGCATCTTGTCTTCGTCTATAAAGGAAAGAAGAATCGTTTGAATTTTTTCCTTTATTTGAATTTCGAATACAGGTCCAAGCGATTCATACCTTCTTTTACACATAGTGCTTAGACCCTTGTGAAAATCGCATACACCCAGAAAAATACTCTGAATTGTTTCTTCATTTAATACTTCATGACCGCTTATTCTACGATTTATGATAGTCATAAATGATTCCATTAGTTTGGCCTCAAGAATTTCGAACTTATCTACAAAGTGCGCATAAAAAGTCGTTCTGTTAACAGTAGCCCGCTCTGCAATATCCCTAACGGTTATCGATTCAAAATCTTTCTCTTGAATTAGTGAATCGAAAGCGTCTTGAAGGAGTCGCCGTGTACGTACCACACGAGGATCAGCTTCATTCTTTTTCATTGTCATGGTTAGGATCTCCCCCATAAAAACGACATTATAGAGATGGTGTTGTCTATACAACGGTTTAGGGTTATTGATGATTGCGCATCAATCAGTTGTTATTATAACCTACAAATACAACAAGTGTTGTTCAAACAACCAGTGTTGTATTTGAACGAAAAACTGCATGCAGCTTTTCCAAACCAAAAGGAGGAGAGAACCATGTCAATTTCACAACCATCGCAAACGATGGAGTACCAACCTTTTTTCGATGTTATTCAAGAACGCCGGTCGGTTCGTAGTTATAATCCCGAGGTCAAAATTTCGCGGGAGGAACTGGCCGAAATACTGCGGCAAGCCACGCTGGCTCCTTCAGCCGCTAACCTGCAGCCGTGGCGGTTTCTCGTTATCGACGCGCCGGAGCTGAAGCAGAAGCTGCTTCCGATCGCATTCAATCAACAGCAAGTGGTCGAAGCTTCGGCTGTCGTCGCCGTTCTTGGAGACCTCAAGAACATCCGGATGGCCGAGAAGATTTACGGTCAAGCTGTCGATGCGGGCTTCATGCCTGCGGATACGGCAAAATCGATGGTTAAACACTATACCGGCATGTATTCGAGCATGCCACTCGAGGACATCCGCCAAATCGCTTATACCGACGGCGGGCTAGTATCGATGCAACTCATGCTTGTCGCCCGCGCTAAAGGATACGACACGGTACCGATTGGCGGCTACGACAAACAAAAGTTCATGGAAGCTTTCCGCATATCAGAACGCTACATTCCGATTATGCTGATCGCCATCGGCAAGGCGGCGAAGCCCGGTCATCCGACTGTGAGGCTGGCAGTCGATGAGGTAGCTTTCTTTAACGAAATGCCTAAGGAATAACAAACTGTAAAAGGGGGACCGCCAGCATTTTAACGAAAATATGCGCTAAGCCGCCAACCATTACCGGATTGGCGTTTTTTATTACTTTAAGGATAATCCGGCACTTTGCAAAGAACCCAACCAAATAAAACAAGAGCAAGAAGAGATATGAGTCCGAATACGGCACGCCAACCGATAAGGTCACCAAGCAAGTGCCGACCGGCACCCCGAACGTAAGTGCAATCGGCGTTCCTACCATCACGACAGCCAAGGTGCTCAAATTGGTTTGTAAAGAATGCTAGTTTTACAAAATAGCAGCTATTCAATTTGGAACCACATGGACTACGCAGTGTTTGTAACAAAAGCACCTTTAAAACGTAATCCGTTCATGTCTGATGACACAAACATGTATACCAACGGGGCGGTTTCATAATCACTATTTACTTGTAATTGCTGATTATAATTCAAGGGTGAATACGTTCCAGATGAACGGTATACATGTTTGTGTCATTTTGGTACCTATATTTGTGTCACTCGACAGTTCACAGTAGGGGTTTACTCAGTCATTATCATGGGATCCAGATAATTATACATAATATCAATTATGTATAAATAACGAAAGTACTCACAAGCCACTTGACAATCCATAGATGGAGGTTTATCAAACAATATCGGAACATGCAAAATACGTCTAAAAAAATCCTCAACGTGCGATACTGCGATGTAAAGTAATAGTATGTTTGAGTTGCAAAATCGATTGGCAGTATGCTTGTGTCGGCAGACATGTACTATTATGGAGAGGGGCTACTTAGTTGTTTTAGACAATATGAAGATCGTGGTATAAAAAGTCTACACATTCCTTACATACAAAAGTGTTTTGTAAATTAACCTTCTTTGTATGGAATGAAGCAATGCTTGTTCTTTTCTTGTCACCAGTAGCACTTGATTTAGGGGAACATGCTAGGAACGGGATAGCGGCTTTGATTGCCGTGGCTATTTGGAGCCTTTCTCTGCTATTGACCGCGATTTAAAACTCATGAACTTCTCATTCAGCAGGGGTAGTGCCTTCTTTTTTCAATCGATTATAATAGCGTATAAAAGCCATTTATGGTTAGGAGAAAGAGGGAACCTCCATGACTTATACGACACAGGAAAACGGTGTTTTTCCAGCAGTCTGTTCACTTGATTGCCCGGACCAATGTGGATTGCTCCTTCATAAAAAAGAGGGGAAAATCGTCAAAATCGAAGGGGACCCGAACCATCCGGTGACGAAGGGGAATATTTGCAACAAAGTCCGCAACATGACAGAGCGCATTTACGATCCCAAGCGACTCACGCATCCATTGAAGCGTGTTGGCAAAAAAGGGAGCGGGGAGTTTGTTCGAATCAGTTGGGAGGAAGCGGTCACTACCATAGCCGAACGCTGGCGTGCCTTGATCGACTCAGACGGTCCCGAGAGCGTTTTGCCTTACAGCTTTTACGGGAACATGGGGCGAATTAGTGTCGAAGGAATGGATCGCCGTTTTTTCCATCGTATGGGGGCCAGTCAACTTGACCGTACGATATGCAACAGTGCAGGGGCTGTAGGGTACAGCTACACGATGGGCGGAGCTTTTGGAACAGATCCGGAAGACACCGTTCATTCCAAGCTGTTCATCATGTGGGGAATCAATACGGTCAGCACCAACATGCATCAAGTGGTATTTGCAGAACAGGCTCGAAAAAATGGGGCGAAGATCGTCGTGATCGATGTCCATAAAAATCAGACGGGTCGATGGGCTGATTGGTTTATCCCGATTTTACCCGGAACAGATACAGCTTTGGCTTTGGGTATCATGCATGTGCTTTTTGCAGAAAACTTGGTGGATTCAGCCTTTATGGAAAAGTATACGGTAGGACATGAAGAGCTCAGGGAGCATGTTCGTACCTACGATCCTGCTACCGTATCAGCCATAACGGGAGTCCCTGTCGACGATATTTACAAATTGGCGAGAATGTATGGCACCACTTCGCCGTCCTTTATTCGCATTGGAAACGGCATTCAGCATCACGACAATGGTGGAATGTGTGTAAGGACGATTGCTTGTCTTCCGGCCCTGACAGGGCAGTGGCTCGTCAAAGGTGGTGGGGCCAATAAAGGAAATAAAGGTTTCTTGGAGCACAACAAGCTTGCCGTGCAGCGACCAGATTTGCTGGCCAATAAACAGACGAGAGTCATTAACATGAATGAGCTTGGAAAAGCGTTGCTCAATACAGAGCCGCCGGTGAAATCGCTCTTCGTCTATACGAGCAACCCAGCCATTGTTGCACCGGATGGAAACAAAGTACGGCAAGGCTTGGCGAGAGAGGATTTATTCACCGTTGTGCATGATTTATTTTTGACGGAGACGGCTCTTTATGCCGATATCGTTTTGCCAGCGACGTCTTCTTATGAAAATACGGATTTTTACACGTCGTATTGGCATCATTACATTCAACTTCAGCAACCGGTGATCGCCCCGTTTGGAGAGAGCAAGTCCAACACGGATGTTTTCCGCTTGCTGGCTGCCGCCATGGGGTATGACGAACCTGTTTTTCAAGACAGTGATGCAGAGATGGTCAGACAGGCGTTGGAGGGGCACGGCAATCCTCATTTGGAAGGAATCACGTATGAAACTTTGGTCGAAAAACAATATGCCAAAGCAAATTTGGAACCTTTCTTTTTGGAACATCTCCCCACACCAAGTGGCAAAATTGAGCTTTACTCGCAGGCAATGGAAAAACGAGGGCTGCCCCCATTACCGACGTACACGCCATTGGTAAATGATGGGAATTTCCCGTATTTATTTGTGCCGGGACCGAATCACAACTATTTGAACTCCACGTTCTCGAATAATGAGAAGCATAAGAAAATGGAGAAAATACCACGTTTGCATATGAATGAGGCAGATGCGTCTGTATCAGGCATAAGTGACGGAGATACGGTCCGCATATGGAATGAGCGGGGAGAATGCGAGCTGGTTGTATCGATAGGAGAAAATGTTTTACCGGGAGTGGTGGTTAGTCAAGGCTTGTGGGCTGATGCTCCTCACTCAAAGCATTATGTAAATGCGCTGACCCCGGATCGCATCGCGGACATGGGGGGAGGAGCTACCTTTTTTTCCGGGCGTGTCGATGTGGAGAAGGTCATACGATAAAAATCAGCGAGTGTCTCGATTGTAGCCGGACACTCGCTGGTTACTTTTATTACCCGAAAGGATAGCAAGGGTTATAGTGAGGGAGTTGCCCAATGATCATAGTTGCTGTAAAACCAATTCATCTTAATTATTTTTGAGCTTTACACAAAAACAGCATGTCTTTAATGATATCTACGACAACATTTGGCTGATCAATATGAATGGCATGTCCAGCATTTTCAACGATGATATGCTTGCTGCGGGTTGATAATTTCGTAAGCTCTTTATGTAAGTGGACCCAAGCAGCCATAGATTCGGGATTATGATGAGGTTGTAATGTACCCGATACGACAATGAGTGACTTGTTGCCAAGTGATTTAGAATTCCGAGCTTGTTCAAAGCTTTCTTCTATCTCTTGAATAGAACCTTCAAGAACAAACTGACTATAGTACGCTGCTTGAACTTCATCAGAGAACAAAGGAACCATGACTTTATTTTGATCTTCATGACATGGATCTAATAAAATCACTCCGGCAACCTCTTCTGGGAATGTACTTGCATATAGTCGAACATTCAATCCCCCAAAAGAGTGCCCGACCAAAACGTAAGGGGGAGACACGTTTGCTTTCTGAAGCAAGCTTCTAAGATTCTCAATGATTTGCTGACTATGACGAGGTCTTTTATCACTTTCACTTTCCCCTATACCTGCTCGGTCATAAATGAACATCCTAGTATGCTTAGAAATGTCACCACCAATCGAACTCCAGTAGTTCAATGTACACCCATAACCAGAATCAAAAACCACCGTCGGAAAATCACTTATTTCACCAAAATATTTGAAACATAGTCTAACTCCACCGATGTCGAGCTTTTGACTCGGTTCATTTATTCCAATGTCACTCATTTTATCTCCTCCAAATATTTTTTTATTTGGTTCATTTCCACAAATCATGCAATCATCCTTTTTTTGTAAGAGAACTTTAGCTATACCCTTTGCATACAAAAAAGTGTCCCTACTGCACATGGCAGAGGGACACTTTTTTATGTCACTTACAAAACAAAGCTGACGACGATACCAGACAAAAGACTAACCAGCGTGGCACCGAACAACAGCTTCAACCCAAAGCGAGCAACCACATTGGATTGTTTCTCATTCAGCCCTTTCACCGCACCAGCGATAATGCCGATAGAGGAGAAGTTCGCGAACGAAACGAGGAAGACGGAGAGAATTCCTACTGTACGTGGGCTCAGTTCAGATACGACTTTTCCCAGCTCGATCATCGCTACAAACTCGTTCGTTACGAGCTTCGTCGCCATGATACTACCAGCCGTCATCGCTTCCCCAAAAGGAATGCCCATCAGGACGGCAAAAGGAGCGAAGACGAATCCGAGCATTTCTTGGAACGTCCAGCCGAAAATCATGCCGAACAAGCTATTCACAGCTGCGATCAAAGCAACAAAACCGAGCAGCATGGCTCCCACGACTACCGCTACCTTGAATCCGTCCATGATGTACTCGACGAGCATTTCGAAAAAGGACTGCTTTTCATTACTTTGAATCTCCAGTAAATCTTCTTCTTCGTTCACTGTATAAGGGTTGATAATCGAAGCGATAATAAAGCCGCCAAACAGATTCAAGAACAGGGCCGTGACAACGTATTTTGGCTCAATCATCGTCATGTACGCACCGACAATCGACATCGAAACTGTTGACATGGCTGACGCGCACAGCGTATACAGACGGTGCTCCGGCAAGGAACCGAGCTGTTTTTTCACCGTGATGAATACTTCATTTTGGCCGACAATAGCAGAAGCAACAGCGTTGTAAGACTCCAGCTTACCCATGCCGTTAATTTTGCTCAGAACAAAGCCAATTGCTTTCATGATCATCGGCAAAATCTTGAAGTGACGCAAAATACCGATGAGGACGGAAATGAAGACGATTGGGAGCAAAACACCAAGGAAAAAGGACATTTGTCCGTCGTTTGCCAGATTGCCAAATACGAAATTGATTCCTTCCGCAGCAAAAGCAAGAAGCTTTTCAAACGATTTGGAAATGGCTGAAACGAATATAAACCCAAACTTGGTATGCAGAAGAAGAAAGGCGAGCAAAAATTGCAGAGCAATCATGACGATGATCGGTCTGTATTTGACCTGTTTTCGACTATTGCTCCCTAACAATGCTAACCCGATCACGATGAGTATGCCAGCGATGGGAATGATAAAATTCATTACAACCTCCAAGAAATTAAATAGTACTAAACTTAAAAGGCAAAAAAACGCACTTCCCGACAAGAGAAGTGAAAGCGGTTTATATTCTATCATCCCGATAATATGATTGCAATTTATATGTATGTTCAGAATTGTTGTCTGTTTGCGTTTGGAGCGCTGAAATCGGGCGTACTAGCATAAGCCCACCACCATACGGTTTATGGAGGAGGTGAAATCCCTTGGATGAGTTGCAGAGGCTCAAACAGTTTATCACTTCAGCAGAGCATGTCTGGACTCAGATCGCGAATTCGCCGAGAGGAAAGCCTGTTTATACCGTAAACGGTGTGGATTACACGCCATTGCCCGAAAAATACAACACCAAACGAAAAATCTCCCGTATTTTCCGCCGGTATTGGGGGAAGCAATTGACGGAAGTGATGATTCGGAATCTCCATTTGCGGATGCTGAAAGGTAAGCTCTGTGTTCCTTACCGTGACATCCCGCCTTTTCCAGCAACCGTGCTGTCGTTGCAGATAAAAGTGAATCTGCCGGATCATCGGACCGTGGCTGCGATCCTGAGCGGGGGAGGGAAAAAAACAAGAGTGGACTACCGTTTGATCCGAGTCGGCGCAACCAAAACGTTCACGATCATGAAACGCTCAGGCGAGCAGTTTGATCTGAGATATCAATCTCTGGCTACCATACCCCTCAACCCGAAGGCACAACCCGTACGTAGAACCAAGCAACGGGGAAGAACCAAAAAGTAACGAAAAGCTCCTCAATTCCCCCGAAACATAAGGGGCGAGGAGCTTTTGTTATACCGTTACGTACGAATGGAAACACGGTACTCCCGCAGCCAATAATCCAGCTGACCGAGATAGGCGAACAACTGAGGTGTACTCATGAGCTGACCGAAAAACGGAATGCTCGAAGCCTGTGCATCTGACTCAGCAATTTTTCGAATCGTTGGAACATCTACCAGTTGAAGCAGTGGAGAGGAAGAGTCGTTTATGATATCCAGCAGCCAAGAGCGAACGGCTTCCGTATAGGCTGGATTGTGTGTTTTTGGGTACGGGCTTTTCTTGCGGTACAAAACCTCATCAGGCAAGATTCCTTCCATGGCTTTTCGCAAAATTCCTTTTTCCCGATGCCCGTACGTCTTCATATCCCATGGGATGTTCCAAACGTATTCCACGATACGGTGGTCACAGAACGGGACACGCGCTTCCAGACTGGCCGCCATACTCATTCGGTCTTTGCGATCCAATAATGTGTTCATGAACCACGTTATATTCAAATAAAACATTTCCCGTCGGCGAGCTTCAATCGGATCTTCCCCTGGAAGATGTGGGACTTCATTGAGAGATTCCTCATATCGCATGGCAACGTATTCCTCTGGTTTGACCCAATCACGAAGATCAGGGGATAGCCAGGTGGCACGTTCTTTTGTCGCTCTCGACCAAGGAAAGGTTCCGGCATTTAACAGCTCCTCACGATGAAACCACGGATACCCGCCAAATACTTCATCTGCACATTCTCCAGAGAGGACGACGGTTGTCTCTTTTTTTATTTCGCGGCAAAACAGGTAAAGGGACGCATCTACATCAGCCATCCCCGGCAAGTCGCGGGCGAGTGTCGCTGTTTTCAAGGATTCGATCAAATCTTCAGTGTCGAACTCAATCGTGTGGTGCTCGGTTCCGAGAAACTTTGTAACGAGTTGCACAAAAGGTTCATCCTCATTCGGTTGAAAAGCACTCGCCTTGAAATGTTTTCGGTTGTCGACGTAATCGATGGAGTAGCTGTGCAGGGTGCCGCGGCCTGTTTTTTGAAAATGATTTGCCGCAACGGCTGTAATAATGCTCGAGTCCAACCCACCTGACAAGAGGGTCGAAACGGGCACATCCGCAACCAATTGGCGTTCAATCGAATCCGTGACTAACTCCCTGACACGTTCCGCTGTTGTCTCCAGGTCATCTGTATGTGGGTGGCTTTCGAGCTGCCAGTAGCGTTTTTGCTTGACGCCATCCCGCGTCACTAACAGATAAGCGCCGGGCCGAACCTCGTGTACGTTGTGAAAAACACCATGGCCAGGCGTACGGGCGGGACTGATTCCGAAAACCTCCGCCAAGCCTTCACGAGAGAGCTCTGGTTTGACTTCGGGGTGAGCGAGCAAGGCTTTCAGCTCAGAGGCAAGCAGAAATGAACTGCCTCTTTGCGCATAAAACAGCGGCTTAACCCCCATACGGTCACGACCGACAAACAATCTTTGTTCGCGTTCGTCCCAGATCGCAAAAGCAAAGATTCCGTTTAGCTTTGACAGACATTCTGGGCCCCACTCCAAATACGTGTGCAAAAGCACCTCCGTGTCCGAGTGAGATTGAAAAGTATGTCCGCAAGCAAGCAGCTCTGCTCGCAAATCCTCAGTATTATACAATTCACCATTGTAAATCATGGTGCAGGCATGTTCGTTTTTGAGAGCCGACATGGGCTGCTGTCCGCCAGCAGGGTCTACGACCACAAGGCGACGATGACCGAGGGCTGCGCGAGGAGTCAGCCAAAAGCCTTCTGCATCAGGGCCTCGATCCTTGAGGCATTGGGTCATTTTTTGCAACACATTACGTTCACCAGATAAGTCCTTTTCCCAATCAATCCATCCTACAATTCCACACATGGCATGATCACCCTTCTCCTGAAGCATTGCACACACAGCGTATGCAATTAGCCCAACGAGGTTGTCTGTCCAGCAGGGAATTGTGGGTAATATGCGGAATTTATAGAAGATTTAAACTAAGGGAGGCTACGGTGGACAATCTCACGTTATTGCTCATTGAAAGAATGGGCATTCTTTTGACGCTGGCATTTATTTTGACAAGGACACCGTTGTTTCGCCAGCTTTTAGACCGCGAATTGCACGTAGGGACGTCAATTGCATTTTCCGTGATGTTCGGGTTGTTTGGGATTGCAGGTACATATGCAGGAGTGGTCGTGCAAGGGGAGAGCTATCTTCCTGCGTTTTGGATATTTCGTTTGTCCCATGATGAAATAATTGCCAATTCTACTTTGGTAGGGGTCGTTATTGGAGGTTTGCTAGGGGGACCTCTCGTTGGCTTGGGGGCAGGTGTCATGGCTGGACTTCATGTCTTTCAATTGGGAGGATTCGCCGCAGTACCGATGGGCTTGTCGATCCCGATCACGGGGTTGCTGGCAGGATATGTAGCGCGTTTTTTCTCACAGGAGCGGGTTATTTCTCCGTCCAAAGCCATGTTCATCGGCATGTTCGCGCCCATTATTCAGATGTCGCTTTTATTGATCATGGCAGCTCCACCCGAGCTGGCGCGAACCATGGTCAACGTAATTGGAATCCCGATGGTGCTGACGAACAGCGTTTCGATTGCGATTTTTACGACGATGATACGGGTTGCCTTGCAAGAGGCAGAACGTTCGGCTGCCATTGAGGCGGAGCGTTCCTTTACGATAGCGGAAAGAATTTTGCCACACCTGAAAAGGGGGCTTACACCGCAAACGGCTCAGTCCGCAGCCCTCGTTTTACAAAAAGAAACGAAAGCAGCAGCCGTTGCGGTAACCGATCGAGAACGGCTTCTTGCGCACGTTGGAGTGGGGGCAGATCATCATCATCCGGGAGAAGCGCTCCATAGCGAGCTCGATAAGCGGGCTCTGTATAGCGGTGGAATCGACAAGGGATTGTCGCGAGAGAGTGTCGGGTGCAAGCGGAAAAATTGTAGCCTGCATGCCGCGATTCTCGTGCCGATTAAAGAGGGGGACAGCGTCGTTGGTCTGATCAAACTCTATTATCGGAGGCCGCAACAAATAGGAAGGGTCCAGGAAGCATTGGCAAAAGGGCTTGGCAACCTGATCTCCAATCAATTGACCCTATCTCTCACGGAGCAAATGAAAGGTTTGATGAAGGATGCAGAGTTGCGGATGCTACAGGCACAGATTCATCCTCACTTTTTGTTTAACACATTAAATTCAATTGTGACCTTGATACGAATTGATCCGCAGCTGGCCCGGCATATGACCATTCAGCTTGGCGTGTTCATGCGTTTTAACCTGAAGCTAACAGCGAGTCCGCTTGTCACCGTGAGACAGGAGTTGGATCACCTGCATGCTTATTTGGAAATTATCAAAATCAGATTTTCCGAGCAATTCGCCGTTCGCACTATCATTGATGCGGGGGTAGAGGAAGCTCTTATTCCCCCTGGCACGTTGCAGCCGTTATTTGAGAACTGCATTCAGCATGGTGTTCGCGACATCACGAACGGCGGTGAGATCATTCTCCATGTGAAACGGGAGGATGTGCATGTTGTTTTTCAAATCGAAGATAATGGACAAGGCTTTCCAGACAACTTGCTGCCAGTTCTAGGAAAGGTGCCCATGGAGAGTAAGGAGGGCAACGGAATTGGCATCCATAATGTCAACCAACGTCTGATCAGCTTGTGCGGACAAGATGCCCAACTTCATTTTGCCAATAAACCAGAAGGCGGCAGTACGATTACCTTTACGATTCCGATTACAAAAGAGGTGAGTGCCTGATGCCAATACGCGTCATGATTGCAGAAGACGAGCGACTAGCACGCGAAGAACTGAGTTATTTACTGCTACAGGAAGGAGACGTAGAACTGCTGCCCTATGCTACTAACGGGCGAGAGCTTTTGGAATTGGTCGATGTGCACGAGCCGGATGTCGTCTTCCTCGATATGAAAATGCCTGAGCTGGAAGGAGCGCAGGCAGCGAGAATGCTCGCTTCACGCAAGCAGCATCCCCTCATCGTTTTTTGTACCGCGTATGAGGAATTTGCCATCGATGCATTTAAGCTGTACGCCGTCGACTATTTGTTGAAGCCTACGGAGCCCAAGCGGTTGGTAGAAACGATGCAAAGAATACGAGAGCGTCTGGTCAAGCCAAAAGTAGAGCCTGTCCAGACCAAACGAACCAAGCTGTTGGTAGAAGACAACAGCAGATTAGTGGTTATTGATCCAGCGACGATTGTCTATGCAGTGCGGGAGGAGCGATATGTGCAAATCGTCACCCAAACGGCTACCTACTCGACGAGAATGACCCTGACACAACTGGCGGATAAGCTTTTCGCATACGACTTTTTCCGTACCCACAAAAGCTATTTGGTCAATCTTCAATACATAAGCGAGCTCGAACCCTGGTTCAACGGTGCCTACAACCTGATTTTGAAGGGAGAAGGTAGACCACGTATCCCCGTGTCTCGGACCTCCGCTAAGGATTTGCTCAAACGGCTCGAGGAGTAAGCCTGGTGATCCATTGGTTTGCAGATCGTGGTTAAAAATCTGCCACTGACACACGCTCCCCGACATCTTGCGCAGAAAAATACACGGTTAGAAAAGGATTCTCTACAATGTAGGAAGCGCTTACATTTTTGTAGATGAGGGGGAGGTTCCCATGGGCAAATCCGCTTCGGCAAAAAAAGCCGAGGATCAGAAGAAGGATGCTGTTGATTATGCAAAAGTGATTCAGTCAGCCACTTTCAAAGAGCTTTTAAGAAGAAAAAAAGCATTTATTTTGCCATCTTCTATTTTTTTCTTCGTGTTTTACTTTACCCTTCCGATTTTAACCTCCTACTTCACCGTACTGAATCAACCAGCGTTTGGAGCCATTTCGTGGGCGTGGGTATTTGCCTTTGCTCAGTTCGTCATGACATGGGGTCTCTGTATCCTGTACACGAGGCGGGCAGAGCAGTTTGATCAGCTCGTTGAGAAAATCAAACAAGAGGCAGGTGGAAGGGGCTAATGAACGTTACTGCATTTTTACTCTTTCTCGTCATTGTTCTATTGACGCTTGTCATCACTTTTTACGCTTCGAAAAAGACGAATACGACTAGTGAGTTTTATACCGCTGGAGGAGGCTTGACGGGTTGGCAAAACGGCCTCGCGATTGCGGGAGATTACATGTCCGCTGCTTCCTTCCTGGGAATTGCCGGAATGATTGCGTTGAGCGGGTTTGATGGATTCTTCTACAGTATCGGTTTTCTTGTCGCGTATCTCGTTGTGCTCTATTTGGTAGCAGAGCCTTTGCGTAATTTAGGAAAATACACGATGGCTGATATGATAGCCGCGCGTTTTGACAATAAAAAGGTTCGTGGTGTCGCCGCTCTCAATTCGATTGCCATCTCGATTTTTTACATGATCGCGCAATTGGTTGGAGCAGGGGCCTTGATCAAGCTGCTCTTGGGGCTGGATTACACGACCTCCGTATTGATCGTAGGGGCATTGATGACGATCTACGTCGTCTTCGGAGGGATGACGGCGACCTCGTGGGTGCAGATCGTAAAGGCAGTTTTGTTGATGGTCGGGACATTCATCATCTCTATGATGGTTTTCGCCAAATTCGATTTTAATCTATTGAAAATGTTCGAGCAAATGAAGACGGCGACACCATTGGGAGAACAATTCCTCAATCCTGGCAACAAGTTTAAAGTAGGGCTCGATACGATTTCACTGAATCTCGCGCTTGTGCTCGGAACAGCTGGATTGCCGCATATTTTGATTCGTTTCTTCACCGTAAAAGATGCCACAACAGCTCGCAAGTCGGTCGTGTACGCGACGTGGATCATTGGTGTCTTCTATGTCATGACGATCTTCCTCGGCTTTGGGGCGGCAGCGTTTGTCGGAGCGGGAAATATGGACCCGGCAGGTAATATGGGAGCTCCTCTGCTTGCGCAAGCACTCGGCGGAAATTTCTTGTTCGCCTTCGTGTCCGCGGTTGCCTTCGCTACCATTCTCGCGGTAGTGGCTGGGCTGGTGCTGACTGCGGCTTCTGCGTTTGCGCACGACTTTTATGGACACGTATTACGTCAAGGAAAAGCAACGGAAAAGGAGCAGATGAAGATGGCCAAATGGGCGTCTGTCGGAGTCTCGATTGTCTCTATCTTGCTCGCCTTGTTTGCGCAAAATCTGAACGTGGCTTTCCTTGTTGCCTTGGCTTTCGCAGTAGCGGCGAGTGCAAATCTACCAGTGATTTTGTTCACGATCTTCTGGAAAAGGTTCAATACGGCGGGAGCAATCAGCGGGATGCTCGTCGGATTGTTCAGCGCTCTCATTCTGGTTGCGTTGAGTCCGAACGTTTGGAATCCTGTGGCTGGAAAAGCTATTTTGGTCGGCGAAGCGCTGTTCCCGTTACCGAACCCGGGTATTGTCTCGATCCCGTTAGGGTTTTTGGCAGCATGGATCGGAACCTTGTTGTCCAGCTCCCGTGATGATAAGAAGTACGATGAAATTTTGGTGAAAGCGAATACAGGAATGAAAGATTCAGCGTAGAAACAGTAAACATAGGAAGCTCATGCCACGAAGAGAAGGCTGGGGTTAGCCCCTGGTCTTTTTTTCATTTTTGCAAGAAGGGAGAGGTATTGTCCGTGACGACGATCATCTTTTTCCTTGCCGTCATTATCGGGACGATGGCCATCACTTATTCGGCTGCCCAACAGACAGGAACGACGAGAGATTTCTATGCAGCTGGAAATCGCTTGAATGGGTTACAAAATGGCATTGCCATTGCAGGAGATTACATGAGTGCTGCTTCGTTTTTGGGGATTGCGGGAACGATTGCGATGTACGGCTTTGACGGGTTCGTGTATGCGATTGGCTTTTTTGTCTCTTATCTGATTATTTTGTTTTTAGTAGCGGAGCCGTTGCATAATTTGGGGCGATATACGTTGGCAGACGCGATTGCCGTCAGGTTTGACAGTCTTTGGCTGCGTGGCGTTGTTGCCTGTACGACACTATTAATTACGATTTTTTACATGCTGGCGCAATTAGTTGGGGCAGGTGCCCTCATTCATTATTTATTGGGAGTCCGTTACGATACGGCGGTCCTGATTGTCGGGAGCCTGATGACATTTTACGTCGTGTTCGGCGGGATGGTTGCGACCTCATGGGTTCAGATTATTAAAGCGATTTTGCTCCTGACGGGGACGTTGATCTTAAGTCTGATCGTGTTTGCACGTTTTGATTGGAGCTTCTCCGAAATGTTTTCCCATGTGAGTACGATTACACCTCTTCAGGAACAGTTCTTGCAGCCGGGTAATCAGCTTCATGATCCGCTTGAAACGATCTCCCTGCATTTGGCCTTGATTCTCGGTACCGCGGGACTGCCCCATATTATCTCCCGGTTGTTCACAGTCAAGGACGCAAAGACGACGCGTAATTCGATTTACACCGCTACCTGGGTCATCGGCGCTTTTTACTTGATGACGATCTTCCTCGGTTTCGGGGCGAGCACGTTTGTAGGCTACGAGGCATTGAAAAATGTGGGCTTCGGGGGGAATTTGACTGTCACACTCTTGGCGGATGCTCTCGGCGGAGAGTTTTTGATGGCGTATATTGCTGCCGTTGCCTTCGCGACGATATTGGCGGTCGTGACAGGACTCGTGCTCTCCGCCTCTTCTGCATTCGCGCATGATGTCTACAGTCATCTGATCAGGCGAGGGGTGGCATCAGAAAAAGAACAAGTCACCATGGCAAAGCTTTCGTCAGTTGCGGTGGGCGTGATCTCCATTTGGCTGGCGATCGGTGCAGAAAAAATGAACGTGGCGATTCTGGTTGCGCTGACGTTTGCGGTCGCAGCATCATCCAATTTGCCACTGCTGTTGTTTACCTTGTATTGGAAGCGGTTTACTGTAAGAGGAGCGATTTGTGGTGTCCTGACAGGGTTAACGGCATCAGTAGTCCTTGTCTTCTTGGGACCGACTGTTATGCATCCCGTAACCGGACTTATTCGTGCGGAGCCACTATTTCCACTGACGAATCCTGGATTGGTCTCTATACCCCTCGGCTTTCTAGGGGCAGTGCTCGGAACACTACTGGATCGACCTGATCCGGATGCCGAGAGGAAGTACCAACGCGTACTGTTTCAGGCGTTGACGGGAATCCGAGTTCCACCTGCGAAGAAATCGGAACAAGAATCTGCATAAAGCCCAGCCGCGTGCCCCACTCTAGGAATAAAGGAGGAGGGGTAAGTGGGGACGACGAAAGAGTCAGACGCTTTATCACATGACCAGCCAGATGTTTATGAGCGCGCAAGGCTGGCACTGGATGATCTGATTGGCGAGCTATGTGAAGCACTGGAAGAGGAAGATACCACATCCTATAAGCGAAAAGGCTATGAAATGATCGGAAGCTACTTTCGTGAGCCGGTCAACACCGGGGAGTTAACGTTGATCTATGCAGCGGTGCTTGCCGATATCCTCTATAAGCTGGAGTTGTCACAGCATGAGGAAAACGTAACGATGATCCGTGATGAGTACAGCATGATGAAAAAAGACGATTGAGTGGCGACCCCGTTTGAGGGTCGTTTTTTGATTGGCACGATCTCACCCTGCATGTTTCGTTGGGCACTCATTCATACTACGGGTAAACGACATCAAAATGGGTGATTGGTATGGAAAAGGTCGGGCTCGTTTTGCAGGGAGGGGGTAGCCGTGGAATTTATACTGCTGGCGTTTTGGATTACTTCATGGAGCAGGAGCTATACATTCCGTATGTGATTGCTGTATCAGCAGGTGCATGCAATGGGGCGGCATACCTGGCGAGACAGCACGGATTGGGCAAGATTTATCATACGAAATACATTCGTGATCCCCGATACTTTCACTACAAAAATTTGATCAAGAAGCGCTCGCTGTTTGGCATGGATTTTATTTTCAATGAGATGCCTAACAAACTGGAGCCGTTCGCCTTTGATCGGTTTCGTGAAGCCAAGGAACAGTTTGTTGTTGTCACGACGGATTGCGCGACAGGGGATGCCGTTTACTTTACGAAAGACGACTGTGAGGATATTTTTCATGTGATTCGGGCTTCGTGCAGTCTTCCGTTTCTATCACCCAAAGTTGCGTTCAACGGACGTAAACTATGGGATGGAGGCATCGTGCATCCGGTACCTTTCGTGAAGTCCATGCTTGATGGCAATCAAAAACATATTATTGTGCTTACTTCTTCTTGTCCGCCAAGTGAGTGGATGCGCAAGCTTTCGCGTGTCGAGCGTCTCTTTCCCAAAAGTAAGCGCTTGTGTCAAGCATTCATTCGTCATTTTCGTATCTATTGTGAGGCTATTGAGCAGGTCAAAGAGATGCAAAAGGAAGGCAAAGCGTTTGTCATCGCACCTCCCGTCGGTACCTTTCTACGAGGTTTTGAACGTCAAGAGGAGAAGCTGGAGCATTATTACTCACAAGGCTACCAGGATGCACGTACCCAATTTTCTGGGCTTTGTACATGGCTTGGTCTTGGAAGGCACAGATGAAAAACGAGGAGGAATCTGTTCCGGGGATGTTTTTTCGGCAAAATCCTGCGAAACAGGTTTTTTCAAAGCAAAGATAGGGAAGAAGCATCAGGGGAGGACGGAATCAGGAGGAAAGACCCCATGAAATATGTGAATGTAGACCTAGTAGAGCCAGGAGACATTTTGGCTCGAAGCATTTATACAAGCGAGGGTTTGACGCTCTTGCATGCAGGTGTCCAACTGACTGTCGGAATGATTAATAAATTGCGCCGGTTTGGCGTCACGATGCTAAGCATCAAAGACCCGCTGCTCGACGAAGTGAAAGAGCAGGAGGTCGTCACGGAGACCACTCGGAAGGACGCAATCCGCAATCTGTCACAAGCGATTTCGTGTGTGCAGTCCGGAAAAAACTTCGATGTCCGCGGCATTCAAAAATCAGTGGGAAGTATCATCGATGAAACCTTGAGAAATCGTCGTGTGCTCTTGAATCTGGGAGAAATTCGCACGACCGACAACGCTATGTACATTCATTCCTTGAATGTGTGCATGATGGCGACAGTAATGGGCGTTGGATTAGGTTATAATACGGCTCAACTAAAAGAGCTCGCCATCGGCGCCCTCTTGCATGACATTGGAAAGCTGTCAGTCGACAAGGAAGCACCAGCATACAAAAAGAACAGCAAAACGAATCATCATACCTGGCTGGGCTTTGATCTGTTGCGTAAAAAACATGAGATGAGTATTGTGTCCGCACATGTCCCTTTGCAGCATCATGAATGGGTGGATGGTAGTGGGCAGCCACGAGGACTGACTGGCGATGAGATTCATGATTTCGCCAAGATTGTGGCGATTTGTAACTACTATGACAATCTCATCTCGCCTTTTTCGGGGGAAGAAGAGACGTTGCCAGCGTATGAGGCTTGCGAAAAAGTCATGGGGCTTGCGGAGAAACGCTTCGATCATAAAATGGTCATTCACTTTTTGCGCTCGATTGCCATGTACCCGACAGGAACCTCGCTTAAGCTGTCAACAGGCGAAATTGGTGTGATCATTGATCAAAATAAAGGCTTGCCTTCGCGCCCAGTCGTTCGGGTTATTCGAAGAGACCAACAGGCGACTCGGCGGATGGTGGATGATCATGAGATTACGGACATTGATTTAAGTGAAAAGCCTACTATTTTTATCACGGCTGTCATGGACTAGCGCATTGAAAGATTAGGACTCCCTATCAGGGAATATCCCTACCAAGATCAGGGAATACCCCTACATACACGTAGGGCCCACAGGGCTACAATGAAATCAAGGCAGATGGATACATAGAGCTACACCGCATTTGCCAGATGAAAAAGAGGAAGGACGTGTCATTATGTCCCGCATTCTAGTTCCTGTTGATTTCTCAGCGCAGTCCATTCAGGCTGTCCGCTTCGCGCTGGCCTACGCCAAAAATAAGCATGATATCACATTGCTTCATGCCATCTCTCCGTTCCCTTCACGCAATGTTGTCAGAAGGTTGGGACGAGATGTCGTAGAAGATTATCAATTGGATGAAGCAAGAGAAGATCTGAAGAAATTTCTGGCGATCGTAGAAGAAGCAGGTATCACGTATGAATTGGAGATTGAATTCGGAGAGCCGCATGAAGTCATTGCCAAGCACGCTGCGAATGACTATGCCGCCATCGTAATGGGAACACACGGCTACGGCCGCATTACAGGCTTCCTGTTGCAAAGCGTCAGCTATCCGACACTCCATGATGTCAAAGTTCCGGTTTTCCTCATTGCAGAGGAGACAGATGAGAGCCGCTTCCCTTGGAACAAAGTACTCATTGCAGTAGATGGTTCCGATCATTCGATGGAAGCTGCGAAAAAAGCCATTGAGATGAGTCAGCACCTCCCAGATGTATCGTATACGCTTTTGTCCGTTGTCATCCCACCAGTCACATATGCAGGTGTATATGGCGTAGGCTGGGATAACATGAATACACTCGAAGGTTGGGGACGTGAATCGTTAAAACCTTGCGAGGAGATGCTTGAAGCTGCATCGCTTCCTTTTGAAAGCAAGGTCGTGGTCGGAGATCCAGCGACTGTGATCCGCCAGACCGCTGAAGAAATCGATGCTGGACTGGTTGTGCTTGGTCATCATGGCCAAGGTGCAGTCGCAGGTACGCTGCTCGGCAGTGTGACATTTAAAACGATTCATCGTACGAAAACACCACTCCTCATTGTGAAAACATAGCATTTTACTAGAAAAAGCTGTCCGTTTGGTGGACAGCTTTTTTGCTTGGTCGTATGTCTCTTACGATAGCGTTTGCGCCTGCTTGTGTTCGAGAAGTTGGTTAGCTCCATCTTGTGTTACTTCCGCCGAATCCCACTTGATTTGCTTACATCCCCATGCAGCGAGCAGAAGGATGACAGATGCAATCAGAAATACCGTAATCAACGAAGTCATCTGCATGAGCGGACCTGCTGCAAAGGAACCGACCATCATGAGTCCGACCATGAGCGGTGAGATCGTTCCATTCACCCTTCCGATATATGCTTCATCCACGAGCTTGATCATGAACATACCGATTACAATCTGTAAAAATGCCATCCCTATTCCGGTAAAAAAGCGCATCGCTGCAGTTAGGTACATCCATACAGAGAGAACTTCTACGGCGACGGAGAGAGCGAAGAATATTAATCCACCTGTAATGACCCAGCGACTATTCAAGCGTTCCAGATAAATGGAAGCCAAGATGCCGCCCAACAGCATACCCAAACCGTCTAGCGCGGTAAACCATTGAATGGCTTCCTTGGAAAGTAAAAGACGATCCGTGATGACAAATACCTCCAGTGAATTGATAAAACCCGAGGATAACCCCAGACATGAAAAGGTAATGGCGATCCGGCGCAAGGCTGGTCGCTTTTTTACATAGGCAAAACCTGCTTTAATCTCAGAAAGGAGAGTTCCGCCTTCCTCTGTTGCACTGGCAGTTGAGGTGGGAAGTATCAGCAAGATCAGTGCCGAGACGAAGAACAGCCCGGCCATCGTTAACAGGGAAGGGTAGATGCCCCACTGCTCAAAGAAAAAGGTACCAATAATCGGGCCAACCAGCAGAAAAATCGAACCCGTACTTTGGGAAATAGACACAGCTGCTGCAACTTGCTCATCAGGAATATGACGTTTCATCATCTTGGCAGAAGAAGGCTGGGAGAACTGCGACACGATAGCCGAGATAAAGGTCGCAAAGAATACAGCGATCCACATCCCTTGCCAGAGCAAATACACGATGACCAATACAGAGAGGGCGCTTAACAGGTTTCCGGCTATCATCGTTCGCTTCGGGTTCCAGCGATCAGCCAATGCCCCGCCAATAATCGAAAAAACCAAGATCGGCGCAAGTTCGATAGCAGTCAAAAGCGATACGGCGGTCGGATTGTTGCCGCTCGTCTCCATGACATAGTAGAGCAAGGCCATGTTGCGAATCCATATACCAATATTTTCTAATGTATCCGTGATAAAAACGGTAAGAAAAACTTTGTTTCCCCAAAGACCTTTCATGGGTCATATCACTCCCGAAAAATTATACCGAACGTCCGGTCTAATTAAAGTTGAAAAAAATGCTACCTGGCAATAATGCCGTGCAGCAAAACGTCAATGCTCCTTTTCAGCAGAGCATGAAGACGCTCATCTTCCATTTGATAACCTACATTGATGATTCCATTCATGAGCCCTTCCAGTATCATCGCCATTTCTTCGGGATCGCATGGAGCGAACTCCCTTCGGTCGATTCCTTCTTGGAAGAGTGAGGTATAGAGGGTATACGTGGAGCCGAGCATTTCCAGCACTTGTTCCAAAATGACTGGATCAGCGAGCTGGCTGCCGGAGAACTCTTCGCCTGCTTTTTTCAGAGGGTGGGACAAAAAATCCTCCAAGAAAAAGGCAGCTAAGCCGTACAGCTTTTCGATGGATGTCTCGAATTCTTTTTCTTTTTCCTGCCATAAATCTACCCATTCGCTGTACTGCTTTTCAAGCAAATGCAGGAACAACTGCTCCTTGTTTTTAAAGTGGTAATAGAGGCTGCCCTTACTCGCTCCAGTTGCTTGGCAAATGTCCTCAATGGAAGTGGCTGAATAGCCTTTCTGAGAAAATAACTCGGTGGCTTTCTCTACGATATGTTGCTTGGTTTTCTCCCCATCGAGACGGCGCTTTGACATTATAGAAATGCTCCTTATTATAGACTGAACGTTCGGTTTAGTTTTAGTTTATTCGATCTGACAGGGAAGTGCAAGTGCTCGATTGAGAAAAAGGGACAGAGGGAAAAATGAGAAGAAGCGAGTGAGGGGAGGGGCTATCTTGCAAATCGGTTGTCATGTCAGTATTCGTCACGGGTACGAGGAGGCGGCGAGAACTGCATTTAGAGAAGGAGCGTTAGCATTTCAATTTTTCCCGAAAAACCCGCGTAGCTTAGGTGTCAAGCAATTCGATGCCCGGGACGCAGAGCGATGTCGCGCTTTTTGTCAGCAAAATGGCATGCTATCGATTGCTCATACACCATATCCAGTGAATCTTTGCGTCGAGGAGCAGGAGCTTTTCGCCGTTACAGTGGGCTCCGTACGAAATGACCTTGAAATTGCCGAAGCCTGTGGAGCGTTGGGTGTGGTTGTTCACTTTGGCCAGTATAAAGGCGCGGATGTCCTTACCGGATACAAAATCATGATCCAGATGGTCAATCAAATACTGGATGGCTGGAATGGAAAAGCCCAGCTGTTAATTGAAAACAATGCTGGACAAGGCAACCGCATGGGTACGACTCTCGAAGAGCTTACGCAGGTTCGACAACTGTTTGCTGAGCCAAGAAAGGTAGGCTTTTGCTTGGATACGTGTCATTCATTTGCCAGCGGATTGTGGAAAGGGAATGATTGGGGAGAAGTAGCTGATCGGATGCGAGAGCTCGATTATTTTACGAGCCTGCGAGCCGTTCATCTGAACGATTCCGTTTATCCGAGTGGTTCCTTTCGAGACCGGCATGCCTCTATCGGTAAAGGGATGATCGGGGATGCAGCCATTGCCGCTTTTTTACAAACACCCGAATTGCGGGAACTTCCCATCGTTCTGGAAACCGCGAGAGGCTCAGAAGGGGGACATCGCGAAGAAATCAAACATGTCCGTCTGCTTATAGACAATTGGCAGGGCTGACCATGTTGTGGTAGAGTGTGAAATGATGTGTTCAACACGGGAGGGGTACCTATGAAAAAGCGTATTAAGGTGACGATTGCGGATTTTACTCATCTGACAGAAAACTTGAATAACCCGGAGGAGCTCGCTCTGTACGAAGCGGCGAACGGAAATACATACGATGCTGAAATCGAGCATGATGGATATGCGATTGTAGATGTGACTGACGAAGATTACATCGAGCTGGCTCCAGGTGAGTATCAGCTGATGATCGAGGAGTGGACAAGCGCCGGACAAATCGGCGAGTGGACGCTGCAAACCATGTCAGACCCCGCGGATGACAAAGCTTTGCTGTACCGCACAGTGGACAAGGCTGGAACGGAAATACAAGCACCACAATCATTACCGAAGCAGGTAGTCGAGCTGGTTGCAAATACGTGGTTTGGCAAAAAAGCAAAGAAGATTGACGAGTAATCCAAGAACGAAAAGGAGCGCTGCAAGGTAGCGCTCCTTTTTTATGTCAATAAGAGTGTATACGGACGCTCATCTGTAGCATTGAGCCTTATGAAGATTATCCCTCAGTTTATACTGACGAGGATCTTGCTTTTAAAAGGTACCGATGAACAAAAAAAGCTGGTGAGAAGAAAAAGCGCAGGACTCGCAGACCTTGACAACGCCTACCCAGTCGGAACTTCAAAAAGGGGACCCGGTTGTCGAACACTTCTTCCCTGAGAAACGTCCGCCCGTAGGGTGGCTTTGGCTCGACGGTCCCCTTTTTGAAGTGGAGACGGACAGTCAATCCCCCTTGTGAGCGTGTCAGAGTCGAAGAGAACTGCGCTTTTTCTTCTCCTCCACTATGTTGACTCACTCATCCTCAGAATCCAGCTGAATCCCATACTTTCTAATCCGCCGCATAAGTAGCGACTGGGTTATGCCGAGGGCCGATGCTGTTTTGCGAGTTGTTTTGTGTGTACGCAATGCTTGCAGAATAAATTCCATCTCAATTTTCTCCATCCGCTCTGTAAGAGAAAGAGAACCGAGTGAAAGAATTCCCTCCTCCAGCTCACGAATACTCCGCAGTTCTTCTGGCAAATCACTCACTTGAATTTCATCCAGCTTTGACGTGATAACGATCCGCTCTACCAAATTTTCCAACTCCCGCACATTCCCAGGCCATTCGTATTGATGCAAAACATCCAGTGCTTCCGGGGAAAAACGCCGTTTCTGGTTATGTTTGCTATTGAATCGCTGTAAATTGTGATGGAGTAACGGGAAAATATCGTCCTTTCTCTCCCGTAATGGCGGAACATTGATGGGTAAAATATTTAGGCGATAGTACAGGTCATGTCTGAATTTGCCCAACCGCACGAGTTCCTGAAGGTTGGCATTGGTTGCGGTTATGATGCGGATGTCAGCAGTGTATGTTTTCGTTCCGCCGATCGGCATAAACGTTTTGTTTTGCAAAAGCAGCAATAATTTCGATTGCAAGTGATAGGGAAGCTCACTGATTTCATCCAGGAAAAGCGTCCCTTTGTCCGCCATTTTTACTAATCCGATTTTCCCCGAGTGACTCGCCCCCGTAAAGGCCCCTTTATGGTAGCCGAACAGCTCTGACTCGATCAAGGTTTCGGGAATGGCGCTACAGTTGACGTGGACGAACGGCCCGCTGCTTCGTTCGCTCAATTGATGGATTTGCTCCGCAAGATAGCTTTTTCCTACACCTGTTTCTCCTGTAATAAACACGGTCGTGTCCACAGGGGCTGCTTTTTTCATTAATTCCAGCAGGGCGAGATAGGAACGGCTGTTGCCAATCAAGGTTTGGGAAGAGCTCTGGCTAGCTTCCCACTTCATGAGCTGAATTTCTTCGCTGTACCGCTTTAGTAAAGCGACCGTTTCTTCCAGCTGTGAACTGGCACGGGCTGCCTCAGTGATATCGCGTGAGTGGGAAACGATCAGCTCCGGTCTTCCATCCTCATCCGGGATAATATGTCCGGTCACCAGAAATTTCCCCTTATTATTGACGAGCTGAATGGTTGTGGTCGGTTTTCCCGTTTCCAAAACCAAGCGGGTGACAGAGGGGCTGAAAATCCCCATTTCTTCGAGGTCGGATACGTTTTGCCCGATGAGTTCGGCTTTTGGCAGACCACACAGGTTTTCACTGGCATTGTTTAACCATAAAGTAGTTCCCTGCGCATCAGCAATGAATATGCCATCTGCCAGTGTGTTCAGGATGTCAATAAAACGATCAACAGAAGACAGTGCTAGTATCTCCGCAGCTTTTTCCATGTTGAGTAGCTCCCCGGTTTTTCAACTGATTGTACAAGATCAAATTGATTGTTGTATAGTGAATCGAAATTAAAACTAGCTGAGTCGAAATCGATTCAATAGAAAAGTTAGACTTTTCCTACCTTTTCGCTTCAAAAGTGAGTCTATTTCGACTCAGTAATAGAAGTAGCTTGTAGCTTGCTTGTGTTTTTATGCCGCTTTGAGGCTTGGCACAAGAGTTGCTACTACATAGTTCGACGTAAGCGATTTACCCAAGAATACGAGACAAGGAAATGCATGCGATGTTATCAAAACTGGTGACGCACGAACAAGCAGTGGAGCATGTTCTGGATGGCACCCGGCTGATGTATGGCGGATTCGGCACGATCGGTTCCCCGGCACTCTTGATTGATTCGATCTTGCACAAAGGCGTGCAAAGCTTGACACTCATCGGAATTGATGCGGGGTATCCGGAAATCGGAATCGGAAAGCTGATCAGTCATGGACGGGTGAGGCGGCTGATAACCACACATATTGGCTCCAATCCCGAAGCAGGTCAACAAATGTTGGATGGAATGCTGGAAGTGACATTTTGTCCACAAGGAATTTTCGCAGAAAAGATTCGGGCAGGGGGTGTTGGCATTCCGGGAATCGTTGTAGATGCGCATGTGAGTGGAGAGCGAATGGAAGGAGCAGAGCCGTTTGCTTTTGCCGGAAGAACCTGTCAGATCGAAGCTGCCCTGACAGCGGAAGTAGGGATCGTCTATGCAAAACAGGCGGATACTTACGGAAATCTCATTTATGACAAGGCAGCAAGAAATCTGAATCCGCTAGTAGCGATGGCCGCAGATATCACAATCGCTGAGGTGGAAGAGATCGTTCCGGCAGGAGAGCTGGACCCGGATAAAATCGTGACGCCTGGCATTTTTGTGGATTATATCGTGGTTCGTGGCGGAGGGAACAGCTAATGGGGTTGGAAATGGATCAGCGCAATATGGTTGCGTGGCGTGCGGCCAAAGAGGTCGCTCCCGGAATGGCAGTGAACTTGGGGATCGGAATACCTGAGCTGGTCGCTGATTTTATCCCGAATGAATGGCAAGTCATGTTTCACTCGGTGAATGGAATCTTGGGTGTCGGACCTACGCCGTTAAAGGGAGAAGAGGACCAGCATATTTCCAACGCAGGTGGAGCACCTGTTACCGTTGTACCGGGGGCATCGTATTTCGACAGCACCATTGCGTATGGCATGATCCGAAGAAGAAAGCTGGACGCAGCGTTTATCGGGGCTTTGCAGGTGAATCGCCGAGGAGATCTGGCAAACTGGATTGTTCCTGGCTCGCGCGTTCATGGAATTGGTGGAGGAGCAGAACTGGCCTATTACGCCAAGAAAGTGATCGTGCTCATGAGCCATGTCAATCAGGCAGGTGAGCCCAAAATCCGCAGGGAGTGCACATTGCCACTGACGGCGAAGGGCTGCGTCGATCTCATTATCACCGAGAGGGCTGTAATCGAGGTCACGCCAAGAGGCTTGCTTTTGACAGAGGTAATGTACCCGTTCACCTTGGAAAATGTCATTACGAATACCGGGGCACCTTTAATGATTTCAGAAAATTTACAAATGGTAGAGTAATGAAAAATGTAAGCGTGAACAAATAGAACAGGGGGATGAAACACATGAAAAAAACAATCAAAATGATCGCAGGAGTCGTATTTTCGTTGTCACTACTTGTAAGCGGATGTAGCCAAGGCGCTTCCACTAACAGTGTGGGAGGGCAAGCGGGTGGGGCTTCTGCTGGAAATGCGTCGTCCATGACAAAAGAGGCAGGCGTATTTGTATACGCGGCTTCAGGTGAATATCAGCCATTCAGCTACTTCAAGGATGGTCAATTGACCGGATTTGATGTCGAGATCGGCAATGAGATCGCCAAGCGTTTGGGTCTTGAGCCAAAGCCAGTCACGTCGCCTTTTTCCGGTATTATCGCAGGGGTAAAAGAAGGACGCTACGATGCAGCGATTGCCAGCCATGCGATTACAGAAGAACGGAAGCAGCAGGTTGATTTCGCAGACCCGTACTACTTGTCCGGTGGTCAACTGTTCGTTCGCCCGGATGGGACGATTAGCACGCTGGAAGGTTTGAAAGGTAAAGAAGTGGCAGTCGCACTCGGCACTACACACGAAAAGATGGCGCGGGAGTATACGGATAACATCAAAACGTATGACAGCGATGTAACGGCTCTGCGTGCCTTGGAGCAGGGAAAACACGATGTCGTGATTACAGATAGCGTCGTAGGGGAGATTGCCATTGCACAAGGCTTGAAGCTCAAGAAAAGCGGGTCGCCCCTCTCGGAAGTCAAGCATGGAATCGCAGTGCGCAAAGGAAATACGGAATTGCTGAACAAGATCAACGAAGTGCTCAAGCAAATGATGGAGGATGGTACCTACGTTAAATTGAGCGAGAAGTACTTTAATCGCGATATCAGCAAAGCAGAATAGTGAGTTGGTATAAAAGACAAATTCCATTACGAGTGAGGGGTGGCATCAAGTGCCCAGTTTTGCCCATCTGACAGAAGAGTTTTTCCGGACATTGCCGTTTTTTTGGAAGCCGTTGCTGCTGACCTTTCAGTTGACGATCGCTTCTGTTATCGTAGGCTCGATTATCGGATTGTTTGTCGCTTTGTTAAAGGTATCCAAGCTTCCAGTTGCACGCTTCATAGCCAATGCGTACATCATGATCATTCGCGGTACACCGTTGGTCGTGCAAATTTTCGTTTTGTATTTCGGCTTTTACAAAATTATTGATCTCGGTCAATTTTGGTCGGCAGCGCTCGCTCTGGCGATTCACAGTGGAGCCTATATCGCAGAGATTTTCCGGGGCTCGATTCAGTCGATTGATAAAGGACAAATGGAGGCAGGTCTATCTTTGGGCATGTCCGCTCGTCAAACCATGCGCCGGATCATTTTGCCGCAAGCGATGAAACGATCAATCCCGCCGCTTGGTAACCAGTTTATTTTGTCTTTGAAGGAATCATCTCTGGCCGCTTTCATTGCCATGGATGAGTTGTTCTCGCTGGCTCGTCGCTTGTCTGCGGAAACCTTTGATGAAATGACGTACTTTTTGATTGTGGCGCTCTATTACTTGGTTATTGTCATGGCGTTTACGTATGTGGTCCACATCATGGAGAAGCGTCTGGCAAAAGGAGAGGCGTAAAGCGGAGGGGAAAGACGATGGAAAAGCAAAGAGAAATGATACGCGTGCAAAATTTGAAGAAAAGCTTCGGAAAAGTGGAAGTTCTCAAGGATGTCACCCTGCAAGTCGGAAAGGGTGAGGTCGTCGTCTTGATCGGTGCCAGTGGATCGGGGAAAAGCACATTGATTCGATGCATTAATTTTCTGGAGATCAAGGACGGCGGAGAGATTTATATCGAAGGTAAAAGCATCGATCCGAAGAAGGATGACTTGACCAAAGTACGGCAAAAGGTAGGCATGGTGTTCCAGCACTTCAATCTGTTCCCGCATAAAACCGTTCTGGAAAACATCATGGAGGCACCGCTGATTGCGAAGAAAGCGGACAAGGAAGAAACGAAGCAGGAAGCGCTCCGGCTGCTGAAAAAGGTAGGTCTTTCTGAAAAAGCGGACGCCTACCCATCCAGCCTCTCCGGTGGACAAAAGCAACGCGTGGCCATTGCTCGTTCACTGGCGATGAAACCGGATATCATGCTCTTCGACGAGCCAACCTCGGCGCTTGACCCAGAGCTGGTAGGGGAAGTGCTGGAGACAATGAAGCAGCTCGCGCAAGAAGGAATGACGATGATTATCGTGACGCATGAGATGGGGTTTGCCAAGGAAGTGGCTGACTGGGTGGCGTTTATGAATCAAGGCAAGATCATCGAGATGGCTAGACCCCAAGAAATTTTCAACAACCCGAAAGAAGAGCGCACGAGAGAATTTTTGAACCGTGTACTGTAATGGCGTAAAAACGAAAGGGAGCTGGGGCATGAGAGACGTGGTCATTGTTGCGGGTGTGCGCAGTGCTGTGGGTGCATTTGGGAAAAGCCTGCGGGACGTACCGGCAACAGAGCTGGGGCGGCAGGTATTGGAAGGCTTGATGAATAAGGTTGATTTGCCGAAGGAACAAGTCAATGAAGTGATTTTTGGCAATGGGTACGTACATGGGGGAGGACTCAATGCTGCACGTATCAGCTCGCAGCTGGCGGGATTTCCACGCAATGTCTATGGTCACATCGTTATTAAAGCCTGTGGTTCAGGATTGAAAGCAATTGGCAACGGTGCACTAGCCATTGCAGCAGGTCAAGAGGATGTGGTGATTGCGGGCGGAGTGGAATCCATGAGCAGTGTTCCCTACCTCGTGAAGAACCGCTGGGGCAGCAAATTCGGCAATTTGTCCATGGAGGACGCTCTTTTGTCCGATGGCTTGATCTGCTCGTTGACCGGCGAGCATATGGGGCTGACCGCAGAACGGCTGGCGGTACAGTACGGTATTTCCCGTGAGGAGCAGGATCGGTTTGCCTATGAGAGCCACGTAAGAGCAGCGGCAGCAATCGAAGCAGGCACGTTCGCGAATGAGATCGTACCAATTGAAATCAAGGATCGCAAAGGCACCCGTGTTTTTGCGCAGGATGAATCGGTGCGACAGGATATCAAGCTAGAAGAGCTCGCCAAGCTGAAAAGTGTTTTTCAAAAAGAGGGATCTATCACTGCCGGAAATGCGTGTCCGATGAATGACGGCGCAGCCGCAGTATTAATGATGTCTCGTGAAAAGGCGGAGGAGGCGGGTTTGACTCCGCTCGTGAAAATCAAGGCTTTTGCCAGCGCAGGAGTCGAACCTGACGTAATGGGGATCGGACCAGTTCCCGCTACGCAAAAAGTACTGGAGAAAGCGGGATTGGCGCTAGAAGACATTGGGCTCATCGAATTAAACGAGGCATTTGCCGCCCAGGCTTTGTCCGTGATCAAATGCTTGGAACTGGACTCGAGTAAGGTTAATGTCAATGGAGGCGCGATTGCCTTGGGTCACCCTGTGGGAGCAACTGGCGCGAAGCTGACAGTGACGTTGATGAACGAAATGATGCGCAGACGCGAGAAGTATGGCATGGTGACGCTGTGCATGGCAGGTGGCATGGGAATGTCAGTGATCTATGAAAATTTGACGCTATAAACTTTACATGTACAAATGAAACAGCCCCGAACGTTGTTATGTCGGGGCTGTTTGTCATGAAAGCTAGATCGGTTATGAAGGGGCATTTTGTTCACGTAAGTATTTTCGCAATGTAGCCGCTACTTCTGTTGGGTTTTCCAGCTGTACAATGACGTGCTGGTATTTGGCATGACCCTCTACTTCCAGGATCAACAACGAATCTGTCTGGGTAAAAGAAAGGAAGTACCATTCATTTCTATACTGAAAGCTTCCTTCATAAATGTTCAATGGGCCAAAAGACGTCCCTGGCATGCGCAACATCCATTTTGGCGGAATGAAAGAACCAACCTCGACATGCTTGATCGACTGATAAGGTAACGTGATCGTGCTCTTTAAGGCTAAGAGCGTATGCAAGCCAGTGAGTCGCAAGGTAAAATCCGTCTTGCCGAAATGTACACTTCTTCCCATTGTTGCTCACCTCTTTCATCTGCCATCGTTTCATTATCTCACAGAAGAATGACGATGACACGGGACAATCAAAAAAGCCGGCGCTTCCCCACAAAAGGAAGGCAACCGGCTTTTCGTATTCTTTCTTACATTTCTTCTGGAGCAGACAGACCGAGCAGACGCAGACCTTCCTTCAGCACAGCAACGACTGCTGCTACGAGCTGGAGACGAGATGCCTTCACATCTTCTTCCTCAGCCAGGATGCGTACATTCGCATAGAATTTGTTGAACGTTTGTGCCAGGTCGATCACATACTTGCCGATTTGCGACGGATCGAAGTTATCGGCAGCACGTTCGATTACCTCTGGGAACGCGTTCAAGAGGGTAATCACTGCCCAAGCCTCTTTGCTGTCGAGTGCACCGGAAGCCAGGTTTACCGCCGACGCTGGCTGGTAGCCACCTCTGCGCAGTAGCGAGCATGCACGCGCGTGTGCGTATTGCACGTATGGTCCTGTTTCCCCTTCGAAGGTCAGCATCTCTTCCCAGGAGAAGTTGACATCATTGAGGCGGAAGTTTTTCAAATCATGGAAAATAACTGCGCCTACCCCGACTTGACGAGCCACTTCTTCTTTATTGGACAGCGTAGGGTTTTTCTCCTCGATGACTTTTTGGACATCAGAAATGGCTTGTGCCAACACTTCTTCCAAGAGAACAACTTTCCCTTTACGCGTGGACATTTTCTTGCCGTCCTTGAGCATCATGCCGAATGGGATGTGGTGCATATTTGCAGACCACGCATAGCCCATTTTTTCCAACACTTTATAGAGCTGCTGGAAGTGAAGACGTTGCTCGTTTCCTACGACATAGAGTGCTTTTGCAAAATCGTACGATTCGTGACGGAAGAGGGCAGCAGCCAAATCGCGCGTTGCGTACAGGGTAGCGCCGTCAGATTTTTTGATCAGGCATGGCGGCATGTTGTATTCATCGAGGTTCACGACCATCGCACCGTCGGATTCAGTCAATAGCCCTTTTTCCTCGAGCAATGTAACAACGCGATCCATTTTGTCGTTGTAGAACGCTTCCCCGTGTGTGGAGTCGAAGGCTACGTTCATCAGGTCGTAGATCTTCATGAATTCCTTGAGGGACTCATCACGGAACCATTTCCACAGATGCTGTGCTTCTTCGTCGCCATCCTCGAGCTTTTTGAACCATTCGCGGCCTTGATCTTCCAAGGTAGGATCGTTCTCGACTTCTTCGTGGAAACGAACGTAGAGGCTGAGCAGCTCCTTGATTGGTTCTGCTTTTACCTTTGCTTCGTCACCCCAGAGGCGATACGCAACGATCAGTTTCCCGAACTGTGTACCCCAGTCACCCAAGTGATTGATGCGCACTGGCTCGTAGCCTTGCTTTTCCATGATGTTGGCAATTGCGTTCCCGATAACGGTAGAGCGCAGGTGACCCATGGAAAACGGCTTCGCGATATTCGGGGAGGAGAGGTCGATTGGTACTTTGCGCCCTTGACCGACATTGCTGCTTCCGAATGTGCTGCCTTGGGTAAGGATGGTCCCGATTACTTGCTCTGCCACATTTTCTTGATCCAGGAACAGGTTCACGTACGGACCAACTGCTTGCGATTCGCGCACTGGTGCACCGGTGAGCTGTCCAGCCAGCTCTGCCGCGATCATCGGTGGGGCTTTGCGCAATGCTTTTGCCAATTGGAAGCATGGGAAGGCCACATCGCCCATTGCAGGGTTTGGAGGTGTTTCCAGCATGCCGTATACGGCTTCTTTTGTCAGTGTGTCAACGCCCATCGAGGAGAGCGTAGCGGCAATCTTTTCAGCGACTTGGTGTTTGTAACTCATCTAAATTTCTACTCCTTTCAAATAAAAAAACCTCTACGTCTCCTGTGAAAAAGAGACGAGAGGTTATACTCCCGCGGTGCCACTCTTGTTGTTTTTCCCTTCCATCGAACAGGAAGGCAAAAACCGCTTGATCTGCTGTAACGGGCAGTCCCGGCATGGCCCTACACGATCCGTTGCCCATAATGGCTGGCGCAGGATGTTCAGGCCGCATCTCCGAGGGGCGCTTCCTCACATGGTTTGGCATCGGGCTCACACCGTCCCCGACTCGCTTTCGTCCTCACACAAGGAGTACTTTCCTCATCAACGATTCGTCTGTTTCACTAGAATTATAGCTGTTTATACCGTCATGATGCAAGGTGCCTCGATCAAGGTTTTTTTAATATCTTATCTAATTCCGCGAAATATTGCTTGGTCAGCTCTTCCTTTTCTTCCGCGCTGAGGTTTTCCGCATTCATCATTTGCTCTTTGTACTGCTCCAACTTTTCAAGCATAGCCAACTCGGCAGCAGCGGCCTCGTCCAGATCGTAATTTTCCGATGGATCGAACGGGATCAATCGATTGTCATTCCCACTTCGCAAATAAGCGGAGCGCCAGTTCTCCGGAAACTGGTACGGCTGTTCGCCAAACATAATCGCTAAAATATCGTCGGATTCAATCGGCAGGAAGTGATCGTAATCGTCTCTTCTGCCTCCCTCGGACAAGTTAATGTGGGACAAAAAATAATGGAGATAATGTTCCCCGGTTTCGGTATTCTTAACGATGGAATAGGTTTCAAATTCGGATTTGGACAGTTCTTTTATGGTTTCCAAACAGGACAGAAATTTGTCTTTTTCTCGTGCTTGCAAGTCATCCATGTCATCTCGTTCCTTTCGCTCTACAATAAGCCTCATGATAGCAAAAGCAATGGGTGCTGACAATGAAAGCAACGTAACAGAGTGCAGCAGTGGAAGAAGAGAAAAGGATTATGGAAAAAATAATTGGATATTCTTGTCACAAAAATAAGCCAGCTGGATCAAATACATATCAACACGAAACAAGGAGGTGAACAGCGCGTGAATGCAAGTGCCAAAAGTAGCGAAGCGGACTGGACGCTGCAATTGACCAACGAGGAGAAGCTGACGAGGCTCATGAGCGAGTACGGAGACAACATCGTGCAGCTCGCCTACTTGATCGTCAAGGATCGGGGAATTGCGGAAGACATTACCCAGGAAGTGTTTCTGAAGGCGTATCGGGGTCTGGATCAGTTCCGCCATCAGAGTAGCGTGAAAACATGGCTTTACCGAATCGCGATCAACGAGTCCCGCAAATATTTGCGTTCGTGGTCCTTTCGCCAGATTTTTTCTACATACCTCTCCAAAGAGGAAGCACCCCCGGAAAAGGTCGACACGGCAAATGTTGAATCGGCAGTCATCGGACAAATGAGCAAGATACAGGTAGCGGAGCAGGTGATGAAGCTCTCGCCGCTGTACCGAAAAGTCATGGTACTTCATTACTATGAAGATTTGTCGATAAAAGAGATTGCGCATGTGTTGGATATTTCAGAAGATGCCGTACGAACCCAATTGTCACGGGCCCGAAAACATTTTAAGGCATTGTGTGAAAAGGAGGGATTGGAATGGACGTAGATAAGCAAATGCGTGAAGCGGTACGGAGTGCAAGTGAGGAATCGGTGGAGGAAGTGAGGTTTACAAAGGAAATGGAATTGCGGATCAGAGATGCGATTGCAAAGAATAAACACAAGAATCGAAACCGAATTTTCGTGGCTGGTTCGCTGGCAGCTTGCTTGGCGGTTACTGCTGTGGGAATGCACCAGCAAGGCTGGTTTCCACAGTTGCCAAATGGCAAAAATGTAACGAATGCGATTGCAACGACTGCTACGGAAACAAATAATAAAGAGGCAAATCAGAACAGTGTAATGGTGTCGGCGGAAGATGCCGTCTTACCATTGAAAAAAGTGATTCCAGCCTTGAGCAAGATGACAATAAGAGTGGATCGTACAAGCTATGGATTCAGTGCACTAACTTTACTGGAAGGGGATACTGCGCGTGCCAATGTTGTCTATGATACACAGACAGGACAAATTGAGAGCTTTACAATAAACGGTGAGCGGAAAGAACAGAAGGAGATAAACTTGCCATCATCCAAGACTGCGGCGAAAGCAGCAAGCGCATTTCTTCAAGCTTTTTTGGGGGAGGAAAGTAAGACCTATCAGCTCGTCGAGACTCAGATCTACACCGACGAGCATATGGTAAAAGGCCCATGGATGAGCGTGAATTATCAACGGATCGAAAACGGCCAGCCCGTTCCGTTCGACGTATTGTCGGTTGGAATTGACGAACGTGAGCAAGTCGCGTTTTTCGGGCGATTGAACAAGAGCGAACAAGCCTTTTTCACCAAGCTGACAGATGCCATGCCCGATTTGAGCCCATCCCTTCTTCTTTTGGATAAAGAAAAGAACCACGATGGCATGTCATTCATTTTGGGGAAAACGAACAAAGAGGGTCATGAAGTTTCTCTTGTGATCACTGGCAATGGTCAAGCATTGGAACATTATAGGCTTCTGTTTAAGGATGAAAAGGAAGCAAAGAGCCAGAAAAGAGCAGAAGAAGCAAAAGCATTGGAGCAAGAGCGACAGTTCCTGAACAAGCTGCTCGGGGCTGATAGCGAGAACTATCGGTTGTTGGACGCCAACCATCCGGGATTGTACCTGAGATACTATAACGGGATGCCGGTGTTGTCTGATGAAATAAGCATCGAAACAACCGACTCTGGCCACCTCGAATATTTCAATAAGGGGCTCGAATCATTTGAGCCGTCGCAGTACCCGGATGTATCGACTGCTGTGTCAGAAGAGGTAGCCATCAAAGAGCTGAGCGAGCATATGAAGCTTCGGTACGTGCAGAATCCGAGAATACAGCCACAATCAAATCAAGGGGATATGTGGCAGCCCATTCTGGAGTACACACCAGCTGTTTCCTTCATGCAAAGAGGACGTGAAGATGGGCAGGAGTGGTATATCGACGCGACCAATGGCAAGATGGTGTATGGAACGGGAGATAACGGGCTTGCTTATGATCAGTTGAATACGAAGGAAGCACATCCGATCGAATCTCCAAAGGAATACGTCAAGGTTCGCTCCAAGGATGAGGCAAAAGCGTTGCTGCAAGCGGAATTCGGCATACAAGTGGATGACTCGACCTATAGAGAGAGTAACCGTGACGGACGCAAGGAATACGTCTGGAATGATAAAAATGACAAGTATATCGGCGTAGAAGTTCTCGCAGAAACAGGCAGTGTCGTCGGGCTGGGGTCACCGCGATCCGATACAGCAGTGACAGTCAAACGCGAGCAAGCGGAAGAGGCTGCACTTGCCTTTCTGCCTAAATACGTTGATCCAGGCATAAAAGAAGTGCAATTGGCGAAAGTCATACAGCCAGACGAAACGAATCCTGTGTCTTCGGGCGAATGGGAATTCAGATATCTCATGAGCAAGGATGGCATTCCAGTACAGGATCGCTGGCCGAAAGCGGCTTATTCAGTAACAGTCGATCCGTCTTCTGGCAAAGTGACAAAGTTCGAAAACTACAGAGAGACGCACGAGTTGGTGGAGCTTCCAGCATCCGACGAGATCGTCTCGAAAGACAAGGCTGTTGAGGCGTATTTACGAGTCATGCCATTAAAGCTGGTCTATTTGAGGAGAGATGTGGATGGGCAAAAATTAGCTCAACCAAAGCTGGCGTATGTGCCGTGGAGTGACGAAAAGCTGGCGTTCAAATATATTACTCTGGATGCTGTGACAGGCAAGATCATCACCAAATAACAAGAAAAAAAGGCTATCCCGAAGCCATTCCTGATGGCTTTTGGGATAGCCTTTTTTACACTTATCTAACAGTCGTCACACGAGCACCCGATAATAACCAACAGGATAAACAGCACGAGCACGATTGCGAAGCAGTCACCGAAGAATCCGTTACCGCAGAAAGATGTACTCATCTTTGTTTCCCCTCCTTTCCGTTATACTCCAGTCTATACACGAATGCCGATATTGGACTGGGCGGATGCCCAGCTTAGGCAAAAATGGGCGGGTAAGAAGAGAAGCTCAGTAAAAAATAGACAATTCACAATTGACGGGGAGACAAAGGGGGTGTTAAGATACTTGCAAACATTCAAGACATTTCGCAAACCAACTAAATGACAAGTGTACGACTCTTATCCAGAGAGGCAGAGGGACTGGCCTGATGAAGCCTCGGCAACCGGTAAAAATCCGGTGCCAATTCCAGCAAAGCTACGTGCTTTGAAAGATAAGAGGATGTCTCAGGCGTTTTCGTATCTGCTGACAAATCCTCTTCTTTCAAAGAAGAGGATTTTTTATTTACCCAGATGCAAGGGAGAAAAGGGGCACGTCAATGAAACCAACTTTTCGCGAACAGCTTTCCCGGAAAATTCTGATTCTGGACGGTGCAATGGGCACCATGCTTCAACAGGCGAATCTGACTGCTGATGATTTCGGCGGTGAAGCCTATGATGGCTGTAATGAACTCCTGAACTTGACCAGACCAGATGTGATTCGTTCCATTCACGAGAAATATTTAGAGGCAGGCGCAGACATCGTCGAGACAAATACATTTGGTGCTGCTTCCATTGTTTTGGCCGAGTACGATGTGCCAGAGAAAGACCTTGAGATCAATATAGCGGCAGCTCGCTTGGCCAGAGAAGCGGTGGATGCCTATTCCACGGAGGAGTGGCCGCGTTTTGTAGCAGGTGCCATGGGACCGACGACCAAAACCCTTTCGTTGACAGGCGGTGTCACCTTCGAAGAACTGATCGAGGCATATTATCGTCAGGCAAAAGGTCTGATTCTCGGCGGCTCCGATGTTCTTCTTTTAGAAACCTCGCAAGATACGTTGAACGTCAAGGCTGGCGGGATCGGGATTCGCAAAGCTTTTGAAGAGCTTGGACAGGAGATCCCCGTGATGCTGTCAGGTACGATTGAGCCGATGGGCACGACGCTGGCGGGCCAAAATATCGAGGCGTTTTACGTCTCCTTGGAGCATATAAAGCCTGTCTCTATAGGTCTGAACTGTGCGACAGGACCTGAGTTCATGCGTGATCATCTGCGGACACTATCAGGAATTGCCCAATGTGCGGTCAGCTGTTATCCGAACGCAGGTTTGCCAGATGAGAACGGTCATTATCATGAAACGCCACAGGGACTTGCTTCGAAAATGCGGGCGTTCGCGGAACAGGGCTGGATAAACGTCGCTGGCGGTTGCTGCGGAACAACGCCTGACCATATTCAAGCGATGGCAGAAGCATTGAAAGACTGCAAGCCGCGCAGTGCTGCTGTAGAACCGCTGAGCGCGGTCTCCGGGATCGAGGTCGTTTACGTCGAAGATGACAATCGTCCCTTGCTCGTAGGGGAGAGGACCAATGTCATCGGTTCCAAAAAATTTCGTGATCTGATTGCAGCTGGTCACTATGAAGAAGCGTCTGATATTGCCCGAGCCCAAGTAAAGCGTGGCGCACATGTCATCGATATATGCTTGGCTGACCCCGACCGTGATGAATACGAAGATATGGAAAAATTCCTACAGTTCATCGTGAAAAAAGTAAAAGCACCGCTCATGATCGACTCGACAGATGCCAAGGTCATGGAACTGGGACTTCGTTATTCGCAAGGGAAGGCCATTCTCAACTCGATTAACCTGGAAGACGGGTTGGATCGATTTGAGGAAGTGGTTCCGCTTATTCACAAGTTCGGTGCCTCCGTTGTCGTCGGAACGATTGAAGAAGCGGGTATGGCTATCACTCGCGAAAAGAAGCTGGAGGTCGCACAACGTTCGTATGACATTCTCGTCAACCAGTATGGAATAAAGCCACAGGATATTATTTTTGATCCACTTGTCTTTCCAGTAGGGACAGGGGATGAACAATACATCGGCTCTGCCAAGGAAACCGTAGAAGGCATTCGTTTGATCAAACAGGCAATGCCTGCTTGCAAGACGATCCTGGGTGTCAGTAATGTTTCCTTCGGCTTGCCTCCTGCGGGTCGGGAAGTGCTGAATGCGGTCTTCTTGTACCACACCACTCTCGCAGGGCTTGATTACGCCATCGTTAACACAGAAAAGCTGGAGCGCTACGCTTCGATTCCAGAAGACGAGAGAAAGCTGGCAGAAGCCCTTCTATTCGAGACAAATGATGAGACATTGGCGGCCTTCACTGAATTTTATCGTCAAAAGAAAAAGGAAGTTCGTGTGGAAGTCTCCTCGTTAACACTTGAAGAACGTTTGGCCCGTTATGTAGTCGAAGGCTCCAAGGATGGTCTGGTGGAAGATCTGAAGCTGGCGCTGGATAAATACACACCACTCGAGATCATCAATGGCCCGTTGATGGCTGGGATGGAAGAGGTAGGTCGCCTGTTCAACGGCAACCAGTTGATCGTGGCAGAAGTACTGCAGAGCGCGGAAGTGATGAAGGCATCCGTATCGTTTTTAGAGCCATTCATGGAAAAAAGCGATGCCGCTGCAAAGGGGAAAATCTTGCTGGCGACCGTCAAAGGCGACGTACACGACATCGGAAAAAACCTCGTGGAAATTATTTTGTCAAACAACGGCTACAATGTCGTAAACCTGGGGATCAAGGTACCGCCAGAGCAACTGATTGCCGCATGCAGAGAAGAAAAGCCGGATGCCATCGGTCTGTCTGGACTCCTGGTAAAATCCGCGCAGCAAATGGTCATTACCGCACAAGACCTTCGTGAAGCAGGCATTGATATCCCGATGATGGTTGGCGGTGCGGCATTGACACGCAAATTCACATCGAACCGGATTGCACCGGAATACCGTGGAATTGTTTTATACGCAAAAGACGCCATGGATGGTCTGGAGCTTGTGAATCGTCTGCAAAATCCAGAAGAACGTGATCGCTTGGTAGAGGAACAGCAGCATCTGCTGGAAGCAGTCGCAACGGCTCAGCCTGTTGTCGAGGAGAAAAAAGCACCTTTGCCAGCTCGTTCAGCCATCAGCAGAACCGTTCCAATCCATCTACCGCCCGATTGTGAACGACATGTTTTGCGACAATACCCGCTGAGCCATCTGCAACCGTATTTGAACCTGCGGATGCTCCTCGGAAAACACCTCGGCGTACGCGGAAATGTAGATAGATTGATAGAGGAAGGCGACGAGAAGGTACTGGAACTGTACGGCATTGTGGAAGAGTTATTGAATGAAGCGAAGCAAAAAGGAACCATTTCGACCCACGGTGTGTATCAGTTCTTCCCGGCTCAGTCAGATGGCAACGATATTTTGGTCTATGATCCTAAAGACCACAGCAAGTTGCTGGAGCGCTTTTCGTTCCCGCGTCAGCTGGAAGAACCTCATCTTTGCCTGGCCGACTTCTTGCGACCGGTGGAGAGCAAGGAAATGGATTATGTCGGATTCCTGACCGTAACGGCTGGGGGCGGGATTCGCGAAAAATCTACAGAGCTAAAAGAGCGTGGTGACTACTTGCGCTCTCATGTCCTCCAAGCCTTGGCATTGGAGCTGGCAGAGGCATTTGCTGAGCGAATTCATCACGTCATGCGCGACGTGTGGGGTATACCAGACCCTGTTGAAATGACGATGCTGGAGCGCTTTGGAGCTAGATATCAGGGCATTCGTGTCTCCTTCGGTTACCCTGCTTGCCCGAACCTGGAAGATCAGGCGCAGTTGTTCCGTCTATTGCGTCCAGAGGATATCGGCGTTCAGCTGACAGAGGGATTCATGATGGAGCCAGAGGCTTCTGTATCAGCGATGGTATTTGCTCACCCTGAAGCGCGTTACTTCAATGCAGGTCCATCTATTTTTGAAGTCTAAAACGACGGAGTTTGACCACGTATAAATGAAAATGGGAGAGAAGGGATGGAGTTGACGACGAGAAAGAAAGATTTACGAGCCTACTTGAAAGACCACCTCCTAGTCGGAGATGGTGCAATGGCGACCCAGCTGCACGGGCTGGGCGTCCCAGTTGGCGTCAGCTTTGAAGAGCTGTGTTTGTCCAACCCTCGTTTGGTGCATGAAGTCCATACGTCTTACTACCAGGCGGGTGCACGTTTCCTAGAGACAAATACGTATTCTGCCAACCGAGATGCATTGAGCCGTTACGGTTTGGAGCATAAAGTAGCGAGGATTAACCGGCTTGCAGTCGCCATTGCAAGGGAAGCTGCACAGGATGATGCGTATGTAGCTGGCAGCATCGGATCTATTTTGGCTGGACGGGTGAAGAAAAAGGTATTGGATGAATTCCGTGACCAGTATGAGGAACAGGCAATCGCATTGTTGCATGCGGGCGTGGATGGACTGATTCTGGAGACGTTCCTCGATTTGGAGGAGCTGCTTCTGGCGATCGAGGTAATCCGCCCGCTCACAGATGTACCCGTAATCGCGCAGTTAGCCACTTTGGAAGTAGGGCGTACACGTGATGGCTACGCTTTGACAGATGCCTTTTCTGAGCTGAAAGCCGCGGGCGCTGACGTGATCGGACTAAACTGTCGCCTTGGTCCCGCTGAACTCTTACGCTCGTTTGAAAATACAGTGATTCCAGAAGATGCACTCTTATCTGTATTCCCGAATGCAGGGCGTCTGGGGATGACTGACGGAGAATACGCTTTTAAATCATCACCTGAATATTTTGGACAGAGTGCGCTTCGTTTGCGTGAGCAGGGGGTTCGGTTGATTGGCGGATGCTGCGGAACCACACCTGCACATGTGAAGGCGATTGCGGATGCACTTGAGTCACTGGAGCCGCAAGCGCGTGTAAACCCGACCATCGTAGCTGGAGATCGTCCTACGATTTCTGTGCAGAACACGAGGGAGAGGGAGAAACCGAGCATTGTCGAGCGCGTAAAAACCGCAACGACGATCATTGTCGAGTTTGATCCGCCACGTGATCTGGATGCAGACCAATTTCTCCACGGATGCTGCGAGCTGCACAAAGCAGGAGCGGACGCTATTACGCTGGCGGATAATTCGTTGGCGACAGTTCGGATGAGCAACATGGCACTCGGGGCACTCATGAAGAGCAGACATGGAATCGATCCACTCTTGCACCTTGCTTGCCGGGACCGCAATCTGATTGGGCAGCAATCGCACTTAATGGGGCTGCACGCTCTGGGGATCGATCAAATATTGGTGATTACTGGCGATCCATCACGCTTTGGGGACTTGCCGGGTGCCAGCTCGGTATTTGACGTGACCTCGTTTGATCTAATCCGCATGGTGAAGCAGTTGAACGAAGGTGTTTCGTTCTCAGGACGTCCGTTAAAGCAAAAAGCCCAGTTCATCGTAGGCGCCGCCTTTAATCCGAATGTCCGAAATATGGATGCTGCTGTTGCCCGATTGGAAAAGAAGGTCGAGGCAGGCGCGGATTACATTATGACGCAACCTGTGTACGATGCAGAGTCCATTCGGAATGTGTACGAGGCGACGAAGCATATCGGCATTCCTGTCTTTATCGGGATCATGCCGTTGACCAGCTCGCGTAATGCGGAGTTCCTGCATAATGAAGTGCCCGGAATCAAACTGTCGACAGAGGCTCTGGAACGGATGAAAAAGGTTCAGGGAGAAGCCGCCAGACAGGAAGGAATTGCAATCGCGAAGGAATTGGTCGACACGGCCGTTCGTTACTTCAATGGTATCTATCTGATTACACCGTTCAATTATTACGAGATGGCGGCAGAGCTCATTTCATATACACGCCAGCAAAGCTCTTTGGTGAAGATGGCCCAGGCTTAACGGTTTTACGCCAGATATATAGGGAAGGCCCATTGTATAGACAGGCTATAGCCTTGCTTCTAATACACATGGGCCTTCATTTCGTTTAGCATAAAGGCGGTCTTGAGAGCTTCCCGATTGCAAAACTGTTGAATCTCCGCAAGGTCCATCTGGGCATACAGCTTTTTGCGTAAAAAACGTTCAATGATATGCGGGAAAGTGAGATCGACAAAGAGCAAATGCAGTTGCTCCATCGAAAGGGGATTTTCTTGGAGATAGCCACGCAATATATGAGAGAACAATTCCTCGTTCCACTGGTCATTTTTTCGCATAGCAAGGGATAGAACACGGGCAATGTCTTTGGACGGAAAATCGTAACGAACGTCCTCCCAGTCAATGATCGCAATTCTTTGATTACTGACGAGCAAATTCCCATTATTAAAATCTCCATGACAGAGAAAATGGTTGGTTAAGGGTTCCCTTTTCCATTTCGAAAAGTATGGAGAGGATATCAAATGTTCCTTTGCTGTGATCCCGGCTTGTTTAAAAAAAGGAAGGTATTCCGCGATCACAGCGTATTTTTGATCATTCTTCCCGGCATATTGAAGCTCCCACTTCTCAAGGGCAGCTAAATCTGTCTTGTACTCCACGGTCCATTTTTCTGCGCCATTATAAAGGTTGCCATGCTTGGAAGAAAAACCGAGCGACCTCATATGAAATTTGCCCAATACCGAGCCGATCCGTTCCATTCGAATAGGGGAGTTATACGCGATATTTGGCCAGGATAGCCTTTGATGGAGAACGAAAAGATTTTCCTTATGAGTTATGTAACGCTTATTATTTTTGGTTCGTTGAATGTCGGGGATGAGTACGTCTTTTTTCCGCAAATGCGCTTCAGCATCCAGGATGAAATGTAAACGTTCCTTTTGCAGAGGGGAAGCTTTTCCAATGAATTTGCCATTGGATGTTTCCAAGTAAATGACGAGTGATTTGGGTGTATCCCGAATGGTCTTGTGATGCAAAACAGTCATATCGTATTTGATCTGGATTTTTTTGATGAGGTCGTCCACTGCTGATGCCCCTCCTTGCGTACAGAGCTACAAGTATTGTACGGAAGAATAGGGGTGAATGACACTAAAGGATCTACTTAGCAGGAGAGGGAAGAGGGTGCCAATTCATTTCGCGTAAAAAATGACTCAGCTCAGTAAACTTGGCGATTCGTTCCTCACGTGTAAAAGATGCGTTAGCCCCACTTGTAGACGGGACGACAAACACATAGCTGCCTGACCAATCTTCTGTCCCAAAGTACCTGATTGGCTGAAGCCCCAGTGAAATTGCTTGTTTTTTTTGTCCAGTCGCGTGACGAAAAGCAGTAATGCCATTAAAACAGATGACACGAGGCCGGTAAGTCTGGATCATTTGGACGAACAGCTCTGCCCCTGCAGCAAAATCCTCATTGCGCAGGTCTGTTGCGGAGCGGGTAGGGCGTGAGACCAGATCGGTAATACCATAGTTGTAGTCTAAGAGGGTAGCAGTTTCCTCTGGCAAGAGCTTGTGAGGTGTCAGGCCTCCTTCGTACAATCCGCGCCAAAACAGGTTGGCTGGATTGGCGTAGTGAAAACCCGTCCTAGCTGATATACGCCCTGGATTGATCCCGCAAAATAAGACTGCCAAATCGCGGCGTATGTATGTAGGCAACCATTTTTCTGTGAACTCGACCAAAGCGAACCCCTCCTGTTTACCACATTGTAGCACATCAGTGAGCGCTTTCAGAAAGAAGCAAAAAAAGCTGCCAGACTCGGCAGCTTCAGGTTATATTGGATCAAGTAACGGATCTTAGAGCTGGGGATGCGGATACGGCAGCACTTGCTGTGGCTCGTTGAACGTGAATTGCTCCATTTCATTCCGGACGTATCTTTTCGTCTCGAATGGAACGACTTCTTGTTCTTCATTACCCCACAACCAATTCGACAGCATTTGTATCATAAGGATACCCTCCACTTTGTGGAAATGTTTTACATGTTCATCATACTCCAGTTGAGGGCATTTTTGGTTGGGCAGGTGTGAATAAGGCGTGAAGAAATCGTGGATAGAACGTGAACAAAATTGAAGCGATTTCACAGGGCTTCGAAAAAAAGCGAAAAGAAATCCGCCTGTACGAACGGACTCTTTCCGCTTTTTTGCCATGTCATTTCTATGGATTGGTGGACCACAGTCCAGCGGATTTCACAAAGATGCGTTTGTTCAGTTTCAGCTGGCTAACCACGAACTCAGCAATATCCTCAGGCTGCATCGTCTTCTCAGGATTTCCGTCTGTCAGACCCAAGTCCAAAGCCAAATCGGTAGCTACCGTACTCGGAGTCAGCGCCGTGACGCGGATATTGTGTTTGCGTACTTCAAGAGCCAAAGACTCCGTCAGACCAAGAACACCGAACTTGGATGCGCTGTACGCACTGGTAAGAGGAGCACCTTTTTGTCCTGCTGTGGAAGAGATGTTGATAATGTCACCGGCGTTTTGTTCAATCATACCTGGGAGCACCGCGCGAGTCACGTAATAGACACCCATCAAGTTAACTTGGATGATTTGCTCCCATTCACTTGTTTCCAGCTCCATGAACTTGCCGAATTTGGCAACGCCCGCATTATTGATCAGGATATCAATCTGACCCAGTTCATTTTTGATAGAAGCAATAGCTGTTGTGACAGCATTGTAATTGGAGACGTCTGCGGTCGCAGTCGCTACCTTGACGCCGTATGCTTCTACTTCCTTGGCGACTTGCTTCAGACTTTCCTCAGAGCGAGCCAAGAGACCGAGATGCACGCCTTCCTTTGCGAGAGCGATCGCAATTGCGCGGCCAATACCTTTACCTGCACCCGTAATGAATGCGGTTTTTCCTTTTAGATCGATAGCCAAACGAAAAACACTCCTTTTTCAAGACAATAGGAATCTCATGTATATTGTGCAGTGTACTAGCATTTATCCCTGGGGGGAAGGATGCACTTTTATGTACGTAGGTTACGAAAAGTAACTGTTGAAAATGGAAATGTCCTCCCTGAGTAGGGAGAACATTGGGGAGCAAGGGGAGAACTACTTACAGCTTGTATACGTCTGTGTATTTTTTCTCGAGGTAATTCATTAAGTAAGTAGCATTTGTACCTTCGCCAGTAATCGCTTGAACGAGTTCACGAGGGCTCTTCATTTTACCGTACTGATGGATTTTTTCCTTGAGCCACTCACGGATCGGCGCGAAATCGCCATTCGCGATCAGCTCCTCGTAACCGTTAATCTCATTCTCCATAACGTGGACGAATTGTGCCGCATACACATTACCCAGCGAGTAAGTCGGGAAGTAACCGATCATTCCGCCTGACCAGTGTACATCCTGAAGCACACCCAATGTATCTGTCGGTGGCTCGACACCCAGGTATTCTTTCATTTTTTCGTTCCAGATTTTTGGCAGATCAGCCACCTGAATGGTTTGATTGATCAAGCCTTTCTCGATTTCGTAGCGGATCATGACATGCAGGTTGTACGTCAACTCATCTGCCTCTGTCCGGATAAAGGAAGGAGTAACAGCGTTAACCGCACGATGCAGATCTTCTACAGACACTCCTTCGAACTGGGTAGGGAACGCTTTTTGCAAGTCCGCAAAAAAGTGATTCCAGAATGGCAGACTGCGTCCGACCATGTTTTCCCAGTAGCGGGATTGAGACTCGTGAATCCCCATGGAGGTACCATCGCACAGTGGTGTGAACAGCAGTTCTGGATTGATGTTCTGCTCGTACATCGCGTGTCCAGCCTCGTGAATACAACTGAAGAGTGCAGAATTGAAATCATTTTCAGCGTAGCGCGTCGTAATGCGAACATCCCCAGGGTTGAAGGTGGTGCAGAACGGATGCGCACTACGATCCATGCGACCAGACGTGAAGTCGTATCCGATTTTCTCGAGGATATAACGGCTGAATGCTTCCTGGTCTGCCACTGGGAAGTTTTTTGTCAAGAAGGATGTGTCTGGCTTGTTCGGAGAGTCGGCGATCGCTTTTACCAGCTTGACGGTTTTCTCACGCAAGGTAGCAAAGATCGGATCGAGCTGGTCGACAGTCATGCCAGGCTCATACATGTCCAAGAGGGTGTTGTATTTGTTTTTGCCGTCATGACCCCAATATTCGATGAACTCGAGCTGGAAGTTCACGATTTTCTCGAGGTACGGCTGGAACATGGAAAAGTCGTTGTTGGCACGAGCTTCTTCCCACACTGTTTCTGCCTTGGCGGTCAGTACAACGTACTCTTGATGCCTGTCAGCAGGAATTTTCTTGTTGCGGTCAAATTCCTTTTTGCATTCCAGCACACTGTGACGGGTAATTTCATCCAATGTTTCGAGGACAGATGGCTCACTTAGCTCTGTCAAAAGCGCTTCCATTTCTTTAGACGTCGCCAGCTTGAATTGCTCGCCTGCCAATGTCCCGATGATTTCGGAACGGGCATCCATTCCATTGCGAGGAGCTTGTGTAGCCTTGTCCCAATAAAGAACGTTCAGTGCTTGCGTGTAGCTGGTTATTTTCTTCACATAGTCACGGAATTCGGCCGCACGTGTTTCCACAGTCGTTGACATAGGGTTCCTCCTGTAAATTTGTCATGTTCTGGTAATCAATATGTACGTCATGCAGTCAAAAAATTTTTACTACTGAATATTATATCGGTTTAACAAAAAATTACTAGGTGGATGCGGCAAGCATTTGTCGGTATAATCGTAGAGGATACGAATGTGTTACTTATTTGCGATGACAGGAGAATGAAGATGAGTCAATCCAATCCCCAATGGGAAAATGAGATAGCAAAACGCCGTACCTTCGCCATCATCTCCCACCCGGATGCGGGTAAAACGACAATGACGGAAAAGCTGCTCTACTACGGCGGAGCCATCCGTGAAGCAGGGATGGTCAAAGGGCGCAAAAATTCCAAGCATGCCACCTCCGACTGGATGGAGATCGAGAAAAAGCGTGGAATCTCCGTTACGTCCAGTGCGATGGATTTCGAATACAACGGACACCACATCAACATTTTGGATACACCTGGTCACCAGGACTTCAGTGAAGATACGTACCGTACGCTGACGGCTGCTGACGCTGCTGTGATGATTATCGACGTAGCAAAAGGGGTAGAGGCACAGACTATCAAGCTGTTCAAGGTCTGTCGGATGCGGGGTATTCCGATCTTTACGTTCGTGAACAAGCTGGACCGTCACGGTAAAGATCCATTCGAGCTCTTGGAAGAAATTGAGCGTGTACTGGGTATTCGTTCTTATCCGATGAACTGGCCGATTGGGATGGGCAGCTATTTCAGCGGCGTATTTGACCGTATGAAGTCTCGTGTCGAGCTGTATCAAAACAATACACAGCACGAGGAAATTTCCTTTTTCCCTGTTGAGGGAGCAGAAGATCCATTGATCGGTGATCGTGTTGGTCAAGAACTGTGGCAGCAATTGCAGGACGAAATCTCTCTGCTGGATGTTGCGGGAGATGAATACGATCCTGAACTGATCAACAAAGGGCAACTGACGCCTGTTTTCTTCGGTAGTGCCATCAATAACTTCGGTGTACAAACATTCCTGGACAACTTCCTGCAAATGGCGCCAGCACCTTCCGCGAAGAAGAGTACAGAAGGCTTGATCGATCCGTATACGAACGCGTTCTCCGGCTTCATTTTCAAAATCCAAGCCAATATGAACCCAGCTCACCGAGATCGCATCGCTTTCTTGCGTATTTGCTCCGGCAAGTTTGAGCGGGGAATGTCAGTCAAGCACGTCCGTCTTGGCAAAGACATCAAATTGGCGCAGCCGGTACAGTTTATGGCACAGGACCGCGAAATAGTCGAAGAATCGTTCGCGGGAGATGTCATCGGTCTTTTTGACCCGGGCATTTTTCAGATCGGCGATACACTCTGTGTCGGAAAATCATTTGAGTACGAAGAAATGCCGCACTTCTCGCCAGAGTTTTTCTCCAAGGTGATGGTGAAGGACGCGATGAAGCACAAGCAATTCCAAAAAGGAATCATGCAGTTGACCGAGGAAGGAACGGTGCAATTATTCCGTACCCATCCGATGGAAGAGCTGATTCTTGGCGTGGTAGGTGTGCTGCAGTTCGAGGTACTTGAATACCGTTTGAAAGCCGAGTACGGGGTAGACATCATGCTGACTCGTATGCCGTATCAAATCGCTCGCTGGCTCGAAGGGGAGAAAGCAGACCTCGATGCTGTGAAGAACCGAACCGTTTCCGACCGTTATGGCCGTCCGGTTATGCTGTTTGAGAGCGAGTACCAGCTGCGTGTCGCGATGGATAAGTACTCGAATATCAAGTTCCACGAGAGTTCTCTCGGTTTGAAAACTGTTCATTCTTAATTGAAAAAGAAAATGCAGGGCCTCCCGATCACGGTGAGGCCCTCTTTGTCCATTTCACGAATTCCACGACTCATTTGGACAGCATGGACTAGAACTCGATGGCAAAAAATCTGACCTCATCCGTAGCATTTGGAAGGGTAACCATTCCTTTCTCTTGCAGACCGATTTTCTTTAGAAGGTTGGCTGAAGATGCATTATCGGGGTTAGTGATTGCTACGATGCGCTTTAAGCCGACAACTTCTTTTCCGTGGGCAAGAACAGCAGAGGCTGCCTCATACGCGTAGCCTTTGCCCCAGTATGCGGGCAGTAAGGCAAAGCCGATATCGACATCCTCCAACGAATCTCTCTTGATCAGTCCACATAAGCCGATCGGAACATTTCCTTCCTTCAGCTCTGCCAAATACAGACCAAAGCCAAGACTCTCGTACATCGCGACAGCACCATTCAAAATATAGTTGCGGGCGTCTTCCGTCGTACGAAGACCACGATCGCCAATAAATCGAATCCAAGAAGGCTCATTCATGAGTTTCAAGACAAAATCTGCGTCTTCGGCAGTTTGCCAGCGGAGGATGAGACGATCTGTTTCCAGCACTTTCAAAGGAACGACACCAGCCTTTGCTTTTTGGATTTATCCAATAATTTGCATTTCTTTGGGAAACGACGTCAATACTTCTACGCCATCCTTCGTGACGAGCACATTGTCTTCGATGCGGATGCCACCGATCTTCGTGTTATAAATGCCTGGTTCAATCGTGAAAACCATGCCCGGGATGAGCTCTCCTGCTGCTTGGCTATGAACGTAAGGAGCTTCATGTAGCTCTAGTCCGATTCCGTGCCCGACACGATTGATGAAAAATTCTCCATAGCCCCGGTCCCCAATGACAGCTCGTGCAGTTCGGTCAACCTCTGCGATCGGAGCTCCTGGTCGAACGGCCTGTATCCCGGCCAGATTCGCTTGCAAGACCGTATCGTACATGTCTAGCAATTCTGACCCTATTTGACCAACTGCAAAAGTACGAGTCAGATCCGATACATACCCATCGACATAGACCCCTGCGTCAATCAACAAAACTTCTCCTGCCTGAATCGCATGTTCTCCTGGGTCACCATGGGGCAGTGCTGATTTTTCTCCCGCCAGTACAATCGTTGAAAAGGAAGGGCCTTGGGCTTTTAGCTTTTTCATTTGGTATTCCAGTTCTGCTACGACGTCCAGTTCCGTCATCCCTACGGATATCAGAGGGAGCGTACGGCGTAGGGATTCCTCCATCACCCAAATTGCCCGCTTGATGGTAGCGATTTCAGATGCATCCTTGGACACACGTATATTGGACAGCAGTTCTCCGACATCGACTGCTTCTGTAGCGTGCACGATCGAGACAAGCGACTCATATGTTTTCGCTGTCAAATGGTTCTTCTCCACACCAATGTGAGAGAGGGGAGTTGGAAGCAGCTGCTGAAGCACAGTCAGTGCATCCTGTGAATCATCATGCGTGTAAATCATAATGGCTGGACAAGCCTCCCGTGCTTTTTCACCGTCCAGCAGTGGAACGAAGAGGAAGGGGGACTCACCTTTCACCAAAACGAGGGCCATAAACCGTTCATGTGGCTCCGTCAAAAATCCGGTAAAATAGTACACGTTTTTGGGATGCGTCATAATCAATGCGTCCAATTTCCTGCTTTCCATGTACGCGTGCAGCTTTTCCAATCTTTCTTGCATCCAGATCACCCTTTTTTAATGGTAGACAAGGTTAGGTTCTAAAAATGACAGGTGTCAAAACGGACAGGATCTCGGCTTCTTCAACAGTGGAAGGATTGTACCACGTATGAAGGAGAGAGGAAGGGAAGTGAATTGTGTCTCCTTGATCGAGATGGTATTCTGTTTCGTCGACGACGATGGTGACACATCCTTTAACGACATAGTAAAACTCTTCCCCAGGATGCTGAAAGGCGACATGCTTCGTCTGTCCGGGTGGCAACACGTTGAGGAGGGGCTCAAGTGCTCTGTCAGGGAAATTTCCACCGATTCGAACGTACTTCACAGGTGACCCTTCAATCTGCAACGTTTTACGCCTTGCAATGGGGGTGTGGTACGTGACATCTTTTTCGACTTCAAAGAAGTACGTAATGGGGACACCCAGACATTCCGCAATTTTCTGCAGAGAAGTAATCGCGAGCGAACTATTGCCGCGCTCTACCTGTGATAAAAAACTGACGGAGAATCCCGATTTCTCGCTTAAATCCTTTAAAGTAAGCTCCTGCTGAATACGAAGTGCTCGTATTTTTTTGTAGATGTGCTCCAAAAAGTCACCTCCTGACAAAGTCAACTACGGTATTACAGTAAATATTACGGTAATACAAAAATAAATGCTACATCTATTCTGAATCTTCCTTCTTCTTTTCGTATCCTACTTGTACCATTCGCTTCATATACTGGAATAAAGACAGGCCGTTAGAGAGGAAGGGAATGTTTTGAGAGCTCTCCTGTTAGTGGTTTTGTTTCTTGTTGCCTTTGACATGCACGCGCAGACGCCACTTCTTGCGCCGTATTTAAACGTATTGGGTGTATCCGCTGCGATGATTGGTTTCGTGCTCGGGGGATATGCGATCAGCAACTTGACAGGCAACCTGCTCGCAGGACCTTTTCTCGATCGCTATCCGAAAAAATGGTTTATCGCAGGTGGATTGATTTTGGCTGGTGTGATGCTGATTGGTCAAGGCATTGTGCAAAATACCGCGGGTTTCTTTACCTTTCGGCTGATGCTCGGGTTTTTGATGGCGTTTGTTTCTCCTGCTTGTTCTGCACTGCTCGGAGAAACAGGGAAGACGGCACTTGAGCAGGGCGAGATCATGGGAAAAAAGGGATTGGTCCTTACCTCGGCAGGTATCGTATCCCCGGCAGTCGGTAGCTTTTTGGCGGTGCAGTTTGGTTATGGTCAATCATTTGTGATTCTGGGTTACATGATGATGATTGCTGGCGTTTTCGCTTGGATGATGCTGCCCGATAGAGTAGAGGGAAGCGTGCCGTCAACGCCAAGGATGAAAGGTGGGGGCAAGCAGAGCCTAACCGCCATCCTGGAAAATCGAATGCTGTATCCAGCGTTTCTTGGGGGATTTGCGATCATTTACGCACAAGGAACGATCATCTATGAAGTGCCTTTGCTCATCCAAAGACAGGGGATGTCCCCGGCCGTTACGGGGATATTATTCAGCTTGAAAGGGTTGGGAGCACTTGCGATTTTATGCCAGTTTTGGCTGCATCGCGTCCCTGTTGAGACGAGAGCGTTTGCCGGATTGGGTGTGCTCAGCCTTCTTCTGTACGCCCTGGCAATCGGGCTGGCGATTCCGATTCACGTCATGATGTTTTTCTTCGGTGCATGCTTTGGGATGCTGTTCCCTGCTTTTGCAACCGTTTTGACAGTACATTCACCCCGAGAGTTATACGGGAGTGTGTTTAGTATTTACTCGGCGGTTTTGTCAATCGGAGCGGTATTGAGCCCAATATTGGCAGGCTTGCTGGGGAATTGGCACCATTCCTACTTCATTGCGTTTTTTGTAACCGCGGGTGTCTGTCTGATCGGGGGACTGCATCGATTCTTGTTAAGCGGGGTTCCACGCTAGGAGGATATGGACTTTCTGCTTAGTAAGCAGGGGGTCTTTTTTCGTTTTCAAAATAAAAAGTTGAGCATCTTGCCATGATCCGCTATAATACCCATTGTGATTATGATAATTATTCTCAATGAAAATGCGGTCGAGTAGGCATTTGTCGCTGCTAGATGGCATGACGCAAATGGAGGAACACACCCATGAAAAAAACAGCCAAACTTTCGATAGCCAGTGTCGTATTGGCAAGCCTCGTTACAATCGTGAGCGCTTGCTCTGGCCAGTCGAACACTGCGAGTCCAGAGACACAGACGGGCAACAGCCAGACCGCGACACCAGCTGCGGAAGCTTCACGAGTACTGAAGGATGCGTTGGGGAATGAAGTAACAGTCCCAGCTAAACCGCAGCGCGTGATCGCTTCTTATCTGGAGGATCATTTAGTAGCGTTGGGAGTGAAGCCAGTTGCTCAATGGTCAGTAGGGAACAACCAGGTACAAGGCTACCTGCAAAAAGAGTTGGCGGGTATTCCAGCGATTCCTTACGATCTGCCGCCAGAGGTCGTGATGAGCCACAGCCCCGACCTGATTATTTTGGATAGCGCATCCCTGGTCCAAGGGGACAAGTATAGCCAGTACTCAAAAATCGCTCCTACGTACACCATTGGAAAAGAAAAGAACAGCGATTGGCGCAAAGAGCTCCTGACAGTAGGAGAAGTCCTCAACAAGGGAGAAGAGGCGAAGAAAGTGCTGGCGGATTATGAGACGTTTGTAGCCGAGTCGAAGCAAAAGTTGCAGCAAGCAATTGGGGAAAAATCAGCGGCAGCGCTGTGGATGACGGGGAAAAATGTGTACGTAGCACGTCAGGACTTGTCTAGCGGTGATGTGCTCTACAAGGATCTCGGGTTTAAGGTGCCTGCTATCGTTCAGGAAATCTCCAAGTCAGGAGAAGCAAACTGGAACGCGATCTCTATGGAAAAATTGGCTGAACTCGATGCCGAGTACTTGTTTATCGTAAACAGTAATCCGACTGCTGTAGAACAACTGCAAAAGGATGCAATATGGGCGAATATCCCTGCTGTGAAGAATGGAAATGCGTATACGTTTGCGAAAGATTCCAGCTGGCTGTACACAGGCGTCATTGCCAACCGCCAAATGATTGAGAATGTACTCAGCAACGTTATTAAGTAAGAAGAGAAAGCCTATCCACCCTTTGACGTTTTGTACGAAGAGTGGATAGGCTTTTTACATGTGTTCCTTGCTATCATGGGATTGGGATCGTCTGGATTTTACGTGCTTCAATTCCGCCACGATAATAAAGCTCACGATGACAAGTAAAAACCACGAGCTGATTTTACTGAGATGCACGAGCTCCCAGCCTGCTCTTTGATTCGGATAATTCCAAGCGCCGAGGAACGTCGCTATATTTTCCGCAATCCAAATGAAAAAACCGATCAAAAAGTAGCCAATAGGGATGGGCATGAAAAACCGCTCGTTCGCGACAGTAAAATATACACGTGTTTTCCAGAAGACAATGAAAATAGCTGCCATCAGCACCCAACGCAAATCCCAAATATAATGGTGGGTGAAAAAGTTCAGATAGATCATTGCACCTAAAATGGTGGCGATAATCTGATTCGGCCAACCGGTGAGAGATACCTCTAGTCGACGCCAAGCTTGACATAAGTAGCTCGCGACACTGGCGTACATGAAGCCACTGTAAAGAGGAACACCAAACACTTTGCTGTACGCATCCTCTGGATAGCTCCAAGATCCCATATGTACCTTGAATATTTCCAAGCAGAGCCCGATCACGTGAAAGACCGTGATGACCTTCAATTCGTCCCGAGACTCCAAGCCGCTTTTCACCATGAAAATCTGAAAGAGGAGGCAGAGCAACAGCAGGAGGTCATATCTTGGCAAACCAGGAATGGTGACGAGTTTGGATAAGGCGAGCGAACCGAAAATAAAGACCGGAAACAAGCAAGACATGGCTTCTTGATAACCGAAATGAAGCAATAGACGCATATATCGTATCATTTGTCTGTCCTTTACGTTTACGAGAGTAGTTTCAGAGGGCTAATCCGTAAGCACAAACCGCACAAGCCTATTAATAGCGGAAGGGAGCACGCTTACGTGGCCCTCATCTTCGAATTTGATGAAGCTTACTTGAACACCTTTGGTAGCGAGTGATTCCATGCGCTCGACGACCCGTTGTGCACCCTCGACCATGAAGGAGAGCTCATCGCCGCCAACAATGACAAGCAGCTTTAGTTCATGATCGCCTTTCCAATGGGCGATGAAGCGCTCTTGCTCTCTTAATACCTCGTCGTTGCCCCACCAGACGGAAGGGCTGCCTGATACGACGTGTGAGAAAAGCTTCGGACGCGAGAACATCGTATACAGTGTGAAATGACCGCCCAACGAGTGGCCGAAAATCGCCTGTTTGCTCGGATTTACCTGCCATTCGGAAGAAACAGCTGGCATCAGCTGCTGTTCAAGGAAATCGAGAAACAAATCAACTCCACCATGCTCTGGCCAAGGTTGCCCATTCGGTCGGTCAGGAAGTGTAGCTGCGTCCACAGGCATGGTCAAATCGTAACAACGGCGGTCCATGTCAAATGGCAGACGGGAGGGATAGCCGATTCCTACAACAATGGCTGGGTTGAAGCCCTTGGGCTTGCGGGTTTGCAACTTCACTGTCTCGGCAATCGTTCCGAACATCGCATCGCCATCTACGGCATAAATAACCGCATATCCTTCGGGAGGGGCCTCAGCTTCCGGAATCGCAATCATAATCCGATAGTCATGACCTTGGCTTGATTGCAGTGTCCACTCTACACAATTACGAGGGGAGTAGTCGTTTTTCTCTATGATTTTCATTTTGCAATCAATCCTTTCACATCGTCAATGACTTTCCTATGTGCGATCAGGCCGCCACTTAACCAGTGATCTCCCTCTACTTTAAACGTACGACCATTCCTCACAGCCTCCATGCTTTTCCAAACAGGACTCTCTGTTAATTCTTTCTCGAAGGCATCTCCCGTACCAGCATCATTGATGAGGAAAATATAGTCCGCATCCAAATCAGGTAAGCTCTCCAGTGATAAATTGATGTCACCGCCGGATACAACCTGGCTTGGCAAAAAGCCTAGCTCATTGGTAAGGACATATCCACTGAAGAAATCGTACTTGATGAAAAACATCCCTCTGCCATTGAAGCGAATGATCGCTGCTTTTTTGCCTTGGATATGAGGGGCCAGCTCCTTTTTGGCTGCCTCGACATGCTCCTTATATGTCTGTAAAGCTTTTTCAGCTTCCGCCGACTTGCCCAACAAATTGCCAACCACGCGTACGGAAGATTCAAGATCAGCATTTGCTTGCTTGAACACATATGTCGGCGCAATCATCTTATATTTATCGTACACGCCGCTTTCGATATGGTTGGCATTGTGCAAGAGGATGAGATCTGGCTCATGGGCCATAACCGCTTCCGGCTCTGGAGGCAATCCACCTGTGAAGGCAATGGACGGCACATCTTTTAGCTGATCTTGCAAATACATTTTTGGTCTTGAGCCAGAAGACCACTGCACGACCGGAGCAACGCCCAGTGCGACCAAAGTATCTTCCAGATTGGGAGCGAATATTTTGGCAGGTGCGGCAGGCAATGTCACCTCGTTACCCATTTCATCTTTTAGAACCCGCGGGTAGGTAGGCTGGTCAGAAGAGCTTTTTGCCGATCCTGCGACATTCCCAGTCGCAGACGAATCGACCTTCTGCGTCACTGCCTCACTGCTTACGTTGTTCCCACAGCCTGCTGCCAGTCCAGCAACGAGCATCGTCGTGGTCAGCATCAGCGCAAGACTTGTTTTCTTTGTCATACAAGTGGAGTCCCCTCTCGTTGATAATGTTTCTCACTCGGGAACATTATAATTCACCCAAGAAAGGGGCTCCATGGACAACACCTTGAATCGCATTTGGACTTTTCCCCGTTACCATCAGCAGCATCTCATCCAGCATACGGTTCATGGCGACCGGTGAATACTCGTACCACGGATTAGAAGGCAAGGGGTAGAGATACCCATTTTGAACAGCGCGAAGTCCTCTCCAAATCGAATGGTGCTGGAGAGTCAGCCAGCTTAGACGTGTCGACTCATCCAGACAAACGAACAACAGGATTCGCTCCGGGTCAATGCTCGCAAGCTGCTCGAGTGTGATTGGCCGATTGCAAGGTTCCATTTCCTCTTCCACAAGAGAAAGCTGCAAATCGTCGCATAGAAGCTCCTTCATTCCCTTGTTGTTGTAAAGATGGATGCCATCCCGATAAAGTCGAATGATCGCAAATTTATCTTGTTTGAGCACGGATTGCAGGTCTGCTCGAACGGCAGCAACCTTCGCCTCATAAGAAGCGATCCAGGCGTCACAAGCTGCTTCTTTGCCCGTGTAACTGGCAACCTCACGTAATTGCTCCTTCCAGCCAGAAGATTGGAGGGTCATTACGTCAATGCCGTGTGCGGACAAACGTTGTCTGGTAGTACCGGCAAGCTCTATGTGGCTAATGACAACATCCGGCTTGGCACCTAGAAGCATGACTTCCTGATCGTCATCGTTCCACGTTGTTTCGACCGCTTTTAGATGAACCGCGATCTGTTGCTGATACTGCTGATAGTAATAGGGGGTCCACTTCGCATCCAAAGGAGCAGCGACTGGTATAATCCCCAGTACTACTAGATGTCCCAGCAGGGAAGGGGAGTAGACGGCAACTTTGCGCGTGGTAGCTCTTTCATACGCGGAGGGGGATACACCCACTTCCTTTTTGAACTTCCGGCTAAAGTAAAACTCATCGCTGTACCCGATTGCTTTCGCAATATCGCGCAGCTTCATATCCGTCTCGCGTAACAATCGCTTGGCGTGATTGATACGCAGACTCGTTACATAATCCATGACACTTTGTCCGTAAGCTTTCTTGAACGAATCGCCAAAATAGCTCGGACTTAAGTTCGCCATCGCTGCCAACGTAGTTACGTTTAATGGACGATCGAAGTTACAGATCATATAGACGCGAACCTCGTTGAGTGACATTTTGCGACTAGGCTCGTATTCTTCGTTATGCTTCATGAATCCATCCACCTTTTCAGGCACGTGCAGATGCTTGTGATAATGATAATTATTATCTATGAATGGTGACGAAAATGATAGAGGAAGAAAAAATAAGACGACCGCTCCTACTGTAGGTAGGGAAGCGATCGCCGCCAGTTCAATTATGGATTACTCTTCGCCGGTCGCTACCGGATTATCTGGATACGAGCTCCAATCACTCCAACTGCCCAAATACAATTTCACATCGGTTCGACCTGCAGCATGGAAAGCGAGCAAATTGGAGCAAGCCGTCACGCCTGAGCCGCAATAGACGATCAATTCTTTATCAGCGTAAGGAGCGAGACGCTTTTGCAGCTCGTCTGCTGGAAGCATTGTCTGATCCGCAGCCAGGTTGTCCTTATAAAAGAAATTGTGCGCCCCGGGTATGTGACCTGCTTTTGCGTCGATCGGTTCGTTCTCGCCGCGGTAGCGTTCTGGTGCACGAGAATCGAGCAATACAGTATGTTCACTGCGTTTTTTGACACCTTCCATGTCAACCAGCATATCGTGACGTACATGGGGGACGAACTGACGAGCTTGTACAGTAGGTACTTCTGCTGTTACCTCATAGCCAGCCTTTTTCCAAGCAGCGTATCCGCCGTCGAGGACAGCTACCTGATCGTGACCAAGGTATCGCAGCAGCCACCATAGCCGTCCTGCCATCGCCATTTCCTGATCATCGTAGGCGATGACAGTCGTGTTGGCATCGATTCCCGCATTTGAAAAATGGGCAGCCAGCAGATCCGTATCTGGTAGGGGATGACGTCCACCATGCTCGCTTTTGGTGCCAGAAAGGTCACGGTTCAGATGAAAGTAGAGGGCTTGCGGGATATGGTCCTTCGTGTATTCCTCTGCACCTGCTTCAGAAGCACTTAAAGCAAAACGACAATCGACGACCACCAAATTTTCATCGTTCAGATGATCCTTGAGCCATTGAGGTGTGACAAGTGCTTGCATGAATCTCCCTACTTTCTCTTTTTTCTTCATCATAGCAGATGGCAATCCAATCAGGTACAATAATTACGGAAAAGTGGTTAGTAGAGAGGAGAAGAGAGATGAAGCGTTTCATTCGCTATTTTTTAGAGGGGTTATTGTTTGTCATTCCTTTGGCAGTGACAATTTATATTTTGTACTGGATTTTCACGACCGTGGATAACTGGTTCTATCTGCTGGTCCATAGGTGGTTTAATCTCCAAATTCCAGGACTGGGTGTCCTCTTGACTATACTTGGCATCACGATTGTAGGATTCCTTGCATCGAATGTACTGACACGTGGAGTGCTTTCGCTGGTATCCACTGTCTTCGAGAAAGTGCCATTTATCAAACTCATTTATACGTCCATCAAGGATTTGATCGGAGCGTTTGTAGGGGAGAAGAAGAGCTTTGACAAGCCGGTGCTCGTGACGCTATCCAAGGATGGAAATGCGAAGGCCATTGGGTTTATTACAAAGGAAAGCCTCGATTCTTTCGGTCTCAGCGACCACGTAGCAGTCTATCTGCCGCAGTCGTACAATTTTGCGGGAAATCTCCTGTTGTTTCCGAGTGATCAGGTACAGCTGCTTGATACGGAAAGCTCAGAAGTCATGGCATTCCTGGTATCGGGTGGGGTGTCCGGAGGGCAGCAAAACGGTAACAAAAAAAGCAGCGATGCGTAAATCTATCTAATTTCGACTGTTCCACACAAAAAAGACACTCAAGCAAGTTTGAGTGTCTTTTCATTTCAGTAACGTTAGCTGCTAAAAAATCCACTATGGCTGGAATATTTGCGACGATAGTGGCGATGACCGTATGTTCGATGCCCCATCTTCCACGAGGGCCGATATCGGTAATCACTGCTGCTGTACTTGTGATAGCCACGTCCGGTCATTTTCCATAAGAACCGGGCGCCTTTCTTAAAGAGGACCGCCACAATGACAACCGCAACGATCAAAATAACGAAACCGATCCCCAAAATCGTGAGTAGGACTGACATCCACATCGTCTCCTCGCCTAAAAGGTCTTACCTTTTTTACGGATGACTCCACAGGAAGTTTCAATTATCCCTCGGCATTCAAATATTTCTCATAGGGCGTGTAGTCGATTTCTTTGGATTGCAGGTGGGCAATGAGCCATTTATGGTCACGCTTGGGGGTTGCTACGATGTATCCCTTTACAATCAAATCTGTTGTAATGGTGGTTGCTTTCTCTTCTAATGCAATCTGGCCGATTTTCGCTGCGATGGAACGTCTCGCAACATCACGAAACAACTGTGGCACAGGATCAACCAGTTCATTGAGCAAGGTCAAACCCTCATCTGTCCAGAGCGAACGTGTCTGATCAATGTAATGGTCTTGCCAATCCAAGTCAGATTTTCCGTCTTGCTTGGGCATGGACTTGAGAAATTTGCGGAACATGAAATACCCGCCAATCGCCATCAGACTTACGAGAACAATGGTCCAGCCAACGATAAACAGGGAAAACCCTGTAGACATTTCACCCATACCTTGTACACCTCATTACCAATATCCATTCATTAGTAAAATTGTACCTTATTTTGGTTCGGGCAACAAACTTTTTGTGCGTTTACCTATCCTAAGGGGTTTGCTCTTCCCAAGAACACATACAATTTAGTATGATTAGAATTAATCTTTATTGGGAGTTGACGCTCATGTTCAAGCTTGGACAACGCGTCGTCATTGTTGCCGACTCCTTCGAGCAGGGTTTGCCTTTGGGTGAATACGGTTACCTGATTGCTCGTGACCGCAATCCGGACAGCGCATTTTCCTGGGTTTTACGCATTCCGAAAATTGATAAGCATATCGCCGTTGTAGAAGAGGATATCGCCTTGGAGGAGCAATTGCTGGAGGAAGAAGCAAACCGCATCTCGCATGAGGCTTTACTTGACTTTGCATTGGCGACAAGGAACGAAGCACTGTTTCGACAACTGATGGGCATGGAAGATGCAGAAGAGGCAAATGACGAACCGGCGAAGGAATCAATGGAGGAATTTATCCGTAAAGTAAATATCAAAGCATGGATCTAATTGGCGATACAAGCATTTGAAACTTTTGTGAGGAAATGAAAGCGAGGCTGTTTCATGTCTGAATTTGTGACGTTTACCAATGAGCTTGGTCAAACCATCGATATGTCCCGAGAGGATTACCAGAAAAAAATAATTCCGCAAAATCTGGATAAGTACTGGGATGAAAAAGATAAGCTTCGCGATTTTGCGATGGAGTTGGTGAAGGGTCAATTTCACGAGCAAGCCCAGATCGCTGCCGACAGGCTTCTCGAATTATACGGGCCAATTGAGTCTGCTCTCATTTTCCGTGCAGTCGTTCATATGCAGGCGAGAGAGTTTGAAAGCGCTAAAAAAATCCTGACAGATTGTTTGGAACGATTCCCGTCATCGGGTACGGCTTGCACCAATTTGGCAAAAATCTTCGCGTTTGAAGGAGATGAGCCAAAAGCGTTCGAGACTCTACATACAGGTTTGCACAAAGACCCGAATCAAGAAAATGGCTTGAACATGTTTGTCGAGAGCTTCTTGCAAAGAGGGAAAAAGGATGAGCTAAAAGGACAGCTGGAGGCGCTGGCAAGTAAAGAAGGAGCTTGGAGACCACAGCTTCAACTGGCTCGTCTTGCTTTGACGGAGGAGGACCTCCTGAATGCGATGAAATGGTACACGGTAGCGATTGAAGGAGCGAAGGATCGCTTTGAGGTCGTCATGACTGTGACTGGTGAATTGGGACAAGCGGGTTATGTCTATCAATTGATTCAGATTTGTGAAAAGTTCTGGACGCCACATTTCCCGTATCCGTATGCGGGCTTCAACTATGCCAATGCTCTGTTGGCGACTGATCAAATGGAAAAAGCAATCGGCATCCTGCGTAACATGCAAGAGCATTTGCCAGATAACTACAAGCCAATGGTCGATCACTTCCTGAATCGAGTACCTGGAGCGCTCGAAGTGGAAGCAGCCGCCCAACAGAAAGTCGTTGAGAGCCAAATGGATGATCCGACGACGAAGAAGAGCAAGTGGAAGTTTTGGAAGTAAATCGATAGCTAGAGCGCCCGGCATTTCACTGTCGGGCGTTTTTCTGTAAGAAGGGGGATTGTGCGATGCTGCATCATGTGGAAGTGAATGTCTCCAATCTGGCGCGCTCAAAAGATTTTTGGGGTTGGTTGCTGGAGGGTGAGCTGGGTTATACGCGGTATCAGGAGTGGGCCAGTGGGGTAAGCTGGAAACAGAATGGCACCTATCTGGTATTCGTCCAGACAGAAGAGCGATTCCTCGACATTTCGTATCACCGTTGTCGTGTCGGTTTGAATCATCTGGCATTTTACGCACGGGATCGGGAACATGTGGAAAAGCTGCGGGAGGAAGCTGCTCGTCGCGGCATCTCCTTACTTTATCAGGATCGGCATCCCCATGCTGGAGGAGAGGGGCATTATGCTTTGTTTTTCGAGGACCCAGATAGAATAAAGGTCGAAATCGTGGCACCCTGATCTCCCCGGAACATATTAGTCCATGAAAAAACGGTGCAATCATCCCCGGTAGATGGTTGGCACCGTTTTTTAGAAGCCATCTATTTGAACTGGCTGGTGAGCCGCCGCTCTATATAGGCTACGCCTTGATACATCAGGGTAGCGATGACCGCGATAATGGCTAAGCTCATCATGACCAGGGTGAAATTAAACACTTGGAAGCCGTATATGATCAAATACCCCAAGCCTTGCTGGGATACGAGAAACTCTCCGACGATGACGCCTACCCACGAAAGTCCGACATTTACCTTCAGCGTTGCGAGAAGGGTTGGAATGGTAGCCGGCAAAATGACGAGCGTGAAGATTTGCCGTTTGCTCCCTCCGAGTGTTTGCACGACTTTGACGTAGTTTTGATTGACTTCCTTGAAGCTGGTGTAGACGTTGATCGTGGTGATGATGACCGAGATCGCGCACCCCATAGCTATGACGGAGAGCAAACCTGGACCAAAGCCGACGATAAAAACCGGACCGAGGGCTACCTTTGGCATACTGTTGGCAATAACCAGGTAAGGCTCTAGTACGCGGGAGAGAAAAGGGGACCACCATATGATCGTTGCCATGACGGTTCCCAGAATCGTTCCTAAGAGAAAGCCGATAATCGTTTCCCATACAGTCAAGCCAACATGCGGGAGAAGACTGCCATCTTGCAGCTGCAACCAAAATTGAGCCCAAATCTTGGAGGGATAGCTGAAGATGAGCGCATTTATGGTATTGGTTCGAGCCAACAGCTCCCATAAGCCGAGAAAAACGAGAAAGAGGAACAGTTGTGTGGAAAAAACGGAAAAGCTCATACGCTTTTCTAGCTGCAAGTAGCGGCGATGGACGGATTCAATTTCCTTTGGCTGCATCAGACACTACCTCCATCTCTTTCCACACGCGATGGAACAAGTCTTGGAATCCTTCATGATTTCTGGCGTCGAAGGGCAGAGCATCCCGAATCGGGCTGGGTACGACAATCTCGCTGTTGATACGTCCCGGGTTGCGTGAAAAGATATAAACGCGATCGCCCATCGCGATCGATTCGGAGAGATCATGTGTTACAAGGACTGCCGTTTTTTTATGCCGACGCAGTGTTGAAAAAATCAAGTCTTCTAGCTTGAGTTTGGTCTGATAGTCCAATGCCGAAAATGGTTCGTCAAGTAACAGCACATCCGGTTGACAGGCGAGTGTTCGGACGAGGGCAACCCGTTGCCGCATGCCGCCTGACAGCTGCAGGGGAGAGGATTTGCGCACATCAGACAGCTCCATTTCATCCAGCAGATGCAGCGCGTACTCCTCTGTTTCTTTGGTTCGGATGCCTTGGATATCGAGTCCGAGAAACACGTTGTCTTCGATGGAGCGCCAGTTGAACAAATAATCTTGCTGCAGCATGTAGCCAACTTGCCTAGACGTTCCTTGGACTTCTCTTCCGTCGATCCACACCTTGCCTGCTGTCGGCTTCTCCAGCCCTGCGATCAGGGAGAGCAGCGTCGTCTTTCCACAACCGCTGGGACCAACCAGACAAATGAATTCGCCTTCCTCCACGCGCAGGTTAATGTCTTGGACCGCCATGAACGCCCTGGTCGTGGATAAATAAAGATGGGTCACGTGGCCGAGTTCTATTTTTGCCGGCGTAGAAGAAATCTGCTTCATGACGGCCTATTTCCCTTCTTTGGATTGGATAGCAAAAGTGGTGTTTACCAGCTTGTTGTAATCAGCGCGTTGCTTTAATTCACCAGCGGAATCCATAATATCTTGTAGCTGGTTCCATTCTTTTTCGTCCAGAATGGGATCTGTCGCATAGGAGCCTTGCTCCAGGTAACGCTGTACAGCGGTTTCCAGAATCTTTGGATCGATTTGCTCGAAGTACTTGCCTATTACATCAGCCGTTTCTTTTGCACTGTGGCTGGCAACCCACTGTTGCCCTTTGTAGACCGCATTGGTAAACTTTTGGATAGCTGCTGCGTTGCTGTCGATATAGCTTTGTTTTGTCATGAAGACAGTGTAAGGAACGGTTCCGCTCTCTTTGCCAAAAGAGGCGACGACATGGCCGATTCCTTCCTGTTCAAAGCGGGAGGCTTCCGGTTCGAACAACTGTACATACGCTCCTGTACCAGATGCGAAGGAAGAGGCAATGTTTTTGAATTCGATATTCTGAATGAGTTCCAGGTCGCCTTGCGGATTGATGTTGTGCTTTTTGAGTACATACTCCCCGACCATTTGCGGCATGCCGCCTTTACGTTGCCCCAAGAAGACACTGCCTTTTAGCTTGTCGAAAGTAAAGTCATCCATTTTGGTGCGGGAGACGAGGAAGGTACCATCCGTTTGTGTGAGCTGCGCGAAGTTGACAACGGGATCGGCAGCTCCTTGCTGAGAGACGTAGATGCTGGTCTCGGAGCCGACGAGCGCGACCTCGATGCCGCCAGATAACAGAGCCGCCATCACTTTATCTCCGCCGGGAATGGTTGAGAGCTCCACTTCCAGACCTTCTTCCTTGAAAAATCCTTTTTCAAGTGCGACATATTGCGGGGCGTAAAACAAAGAACGAGTCACTTCACCAATTCTTATTTTTTCGGGAGTGCTGGAGCAGCCAGTCAAGACGGCCGTCATAACGAGAAAAGCGGCCAGCCCCAGCGCCAAAAATCGTTTCATGATAAGGAGTCCCTCCTTGCTAGGCTTTGTATGTTGTAGGCTATGCGCCCAGACAAAAAAGGGTGAATGCCTAGAGATAGAGACAGGCACATGATGAGGGAAGGCCACAAAGGAGATGGACATAGCGTGATCGTTACATTTTTAGGCACCGGATCAGGTGCACCCACTACGCGAAGAAATGTGAGTGGGATCGGCTTGCGATTTTTACAGGCAGGAAAGTGGTGGTTGTTTGACTGCGGAGAGGGGACGCAGCACCAGCTACTGCGAGCACCGATGAAAATCAGTCAATTGGACAAAATTTTTATCACCCATCTGCATGGGGATCATCTGTACGGACTGATCGGACTGCTTGCGAGCCGGTCATTGCGCAATACCGAGCCAACTCCGTTAGAGCTGTACGGACCACCGGGGCTCGATAAATATTTTCGAGCGATCATGGAGGCAAGTCCGGTTCATTTGCAATATCCATTAGAAATAAAAATCGTCAGTGAGGGCGTAATCTACGAGGACGAAGAGATCGTGGTGAGCTGTCGGATGGCGAAGCATCGCGTGCCTTCGTTTGCTTATGCCGTGGTGGAAAAGGAGAAGACAGGAGCATTTCAAGTAGAACTGGCAAAGCAGGCCGGGGTGCCGTCAGGGCCGCTGTTTGGAGCCTTGAAGAGAGGAGAACAGGTCACACTCGAGGATGGTCGTGTTCTGGACGGGAAGGACTTCGTTGGAGAGCCGCAGCCAGGACGCAAAATCGTCTTCAGTGGAGATACGGAACCGAGCCACGCGGTACTCGAGCTGGCAAAAGGGGCGGATTTGCTCGTCCACGAAGCGACCTACGCCCATCACGACAAGGAGCTGGCGACCAGAAGCGGGCATTCCACAGCACGAGAGGCGGCTCAAATTGCCAAAGAGGCTGGCGTGAAACAACTGTGTCTGACTCACTTCAGTCCACGTTATGAAGATGAAGACGGGGATTTTTCGATGGAGGATTTGTTGGCAGAGGCGCAGCAAATTTTCCCAGCGACCCAATTGGCTGACGATCTCGGCAGCATTTCTGTCAAGCGAGAGAGAAACGATGGGAGAAAGAAATAATCCTTGCTATAATGAATGATCACGATGGAGGAGGTGGGGGAGCATGAAGCGGATTACCTTTGCTACACCAGAAGAACTTATTCAACATTGTCAGTCGGAAGAAGTCAGCCTCGTTGTCGAATATCGAGACGAAGTGAACAAGCAACGCCAGGTCATTTTGACGGGCGAGCAGCTTGCAGAGGCACAGACCTACCTAAACTTCTCCAAATCCGAAGCGTATTACCGGAAGGACGGACTTTTTTACGAAGTCATCGCAGGCTGGAAGTAAAACACATCGTCAGGAGATGAGTAGACGTGTCTGGCAGAGGTTCCAACCGGTCGATTGCGGTTCGCTACATGATGTTTGTGCTTGGCTTGTTCGTTGGTGCATTCGGTACGGTGCTGGCCATTAAGGCAAACTTAGGCGTAGCACCCTGGGAAACCTTTCACATCGGCCTGCAAAAAACATTTGGATTAACGATTGGCCTATGGTCTCAGATCGTAGGAGTCGTTGTCATTTTCGCCACGTATTTGGTGGCAAAAATCAAGCCCAATTTTGGAATGTTCTTAAATATGATTTGCTTTGGCTTTTTTCTCGATCTTATCCTATGGTTGGATTTTATTCCTGAACTGCAATCAATTTGGGCGAGGTTCTTGATGTTTCTCGCAGGTGTTGTTGTTCTGGCTGTCGGAATCGGGATGTATTTGTCTCCTTCTCTTGGTGCGGGTCCGCGTGACAGCTTTATGCTGGCGATGAATGAGCGTCTTGGCTGGAGTATCCAGCGAGTCCGCCTCATCATAGAAGTAACCGTCCTGCTCGCAGGAGCAGCTTTGGGTGGACCTGTGTCAATCGGAACGATTCTGATCGCGCTGTTAACGGGACCAATGATTCAAAGGACGATTCCGTTTTGGCGTCAAGTTATGAAAAAACAGTATGAACTGCCCGAGCCAGTTGAAAGACAAGCGAGCTAATCTCCATTCAATTTGCCAGTAGCTGTGTAAAAATCCGGGAAAAACGGTCTTGTATAGGCGATGGTCCAATCATCTTTGAGCATTCGCACATACAGTATGACTAGTTGCTGGCAAAGGAGGGAAAGCGAATGAGTCTGTTCAACGGAGGATTTGACGACTTTGCTTTAATACTGGTGTTGTTCGTATTGCTCGTTATCGTTGCTTGCTCTTGCGACTAACGAAAAACACTGGGTAGCTTCGCCAGAGGGAGAGCGATTTTTCGCTCTCTCTTTTGTTTTGCATGAAAAAGGCTTCGCCAAAGAGTGGCGAAGCCAAGGGTAGACATATCTTATCCGAGACGATCATGCACTTGCTTTTTTACACTGGACATTTGCTGGTCGGATAATTTGACACCGACTGCCTTGCTGACTTTTTTAATCAGCTCGCTTAATTTCTTGTCGTCCTTCAAGTCTTTCATGGAAAAATCTTTTGCCAGTGATCGTACATCGCCCATCGTCCATTTTTTCTTGCTTTTCTTGTTGATGGACTTCAGTAAATCACGTGGATTGCCCTTCGCTTTGAGCTTGACTTTTGCCCTTGCTTTTCCTTTTGCTTTTGCCATGATGCTTCGCTCCTTTCAAAAGAATACGTCTGCCCTATGCAGTTATATGGAAATGCAAGGGGGTTCGCTTGGACAGATTCACGCCGCTTTTCGCCTATTTTGCTTAACGTTGTGCAATGGCCCAAACCCATAGGGGGAGCCATGACATAGGATGAGTCAGAACGATGCATGACGGGAGGCTAGTAGGTTGAAAATTGTCAGCTTTCATCGGGATACGCCATTTACCGAGATACTGTCAGATTTGAAAACCAAGGTTCTGACCAAAACCGAGAGACTTCCATGGCGATGCTATGATGACCTTTCTTGCTTGTGTGTCAAACAAAAGATTTTTGAGCAGCATGAGGAGCTTTTTCGAAGGTATAAAGCGATGGTGGAAGAGAACATTACCGTAAGCGTCCATGCGGAAGGGGAGGATGAAATCCCGTGGGGCGTGCGATATGTAGGGGCACAAAGATTGTGGCGAAAGGGGCGCGGAGCAGGCGTCAAAGTCGCTGTCATCGATACAGGAATCTCCCGGGATCATTTTGATTTGAGAGATCAAATAAAGGGCGGCATCCAACTTGTACGCGGCAAACAAAATGGACACGGTACGCATGTCGCAGGAATCATCGTAGCTGAGATGAACCAAAGAGGAATTGTGGGAGTGTCTCCTGAGGCCCATTTGTATGACGTCCGTGCTTTTGATCATGAAGGTCAATCATCTTTGTCGACCATTTTGCAGGCTCTGCAATGGTCGATTGCCAATAAGATGGATGTGATCAACATGAGCTTTGGCATGCCCCAATATAGCGAAGCAATGGCGCGAGCAGTTGGCAGGGCCCATCAGCAAGGAATCGTACTGGTGGCTTCTGCAGGAAACGGAGGGGGAGAGGCGGAGTATCCCGCTCGGTACGATGGTGTCATAGGGGTTAGTGCGATTGATCAAACGGGAAAATTGGCATCGTTCAGTGCGAGAGGCAAGGGCGTAAATATGAAGGCACCCGGAGTTGATATTTTGTCTACGTGGCCGGGCAATCAGTTTAAAAAGCTGAATGGTACTTCTATGGCTGCCCCGCATGTGGCAGGGCTGAAAGCGCTAGAAATTGGTCGCAAACGAAAAAAAGCGTAGCGTTTCTACGAAAAAACAGCTCCCAGGCTAAAATGAAGCCAAGGAGCTGTTGCTTTTAATAAACGAATTATTGATGGATTTTGGTGTCATGGTCTTGCTGGACACGGAACCATATATTAAGATCGTTAATAACACTGGCCAATTCGTGGATCTCGCTGTTCAATTCGCAAGATCTTACGAAATTTTCCTCTTCGGACATTTGTTTGGTTTTCTCAATGATAACCTGCTCTACCCGGTGTATTTGATCCGGAATGGTTGCGCGGATTTCTTCCCATTCCAGCAACATGTCCGCTCTTTCTACAGTCGAATAATCTTCCCATTCCAGATGCAGCACGGGAAGTCGTATACCTAGCCGTTCATCATGGATAAATTGATAGCGCAAAGGTGAACTCACTCCTCTCCACCTCCATCATACCAAAAATGAATCGGTACGGGGAGAGAAATACACACGAAAGGAGCAACCATGTCAAAAGGACGTGTTCTTATCGATGCGGATGCTTGTCCGCGCCAGGCACTCTTAACCGCCCAAGCATTGTGCAAAGAGCTCGACTGGATCTGTTTGACCTTTGCCAGTTATAATCATCAAATCGGCAACGCAAATCATGTGACGGTAGATGCCGGGCCACAAGCGGTAGATATGAAGCTGGCGAACGAAACGAGTCCGGGGGATGTCGTGGTGACACAAGATATTGGTCTGGCAGCTCTCATTCTCGGGAAGAAAGCCCATGCCCTGACACCACACGGGATGGTTTTTGACCCAGAACGGATTGCGTTTCACTTGGAAGAACGAAATGAAAAAGCGAGATATCGCCGCGGGGGAGGTCGTACGAAGGGGCCTGCTGCTCGTACACGAGAAGACGATCAACGATTTGCTGAGTCCCTGCGCTTTTTGATAGAAAGAGGAGATCAACAATGATTCAGACAACTAGAAAAAATGGATATGTAGGCGGAGCACTAGCGTTTGCTGTTCTTGCTACGATCATGTTTGCCCTCTACCTAGCAGGGAGAGTGGCAGGTATGGATCAAGCTGCCATCGCATTTGCGGAGTCGATTCGCTCGGATGTTGGGACTGCCTTTTTTCGATTGGTAACCAATCTGGGCGGAGGCATGTTCCTTGTACCAGTAGCAGTGATTATGATCGTTGTCCTATACATAAAGAAATATCGTGTGGAGGCAATGTTTGTTCTCATTTCCCTCGGTGTCAGTGAAGTCGCAAATGAGCTTTTAAAGCTGTTTTTTGCCAGACCTAGACCGAGTGGCGTCAATCTGATTGAGCTGCCGGAGTCCTTTTCGTTTCCGAGTGGTCATGCAATGATCGGACCAGCCTTTTATTGCATGGTCGGGTTTTGGATTGCCCAGTGGTTTGCGGAGAAAAGATGGTCGTCGCTTGTGCAGCCTGCGATTTTTATTTTCGTGGTATTGCTCGCGTTCAGCCGTGTGTACTTGGGCGTTCATTTTTTGAGTGATGTGCTTACCGGCTTTTTCCTGTCGATGTGCTGGTACTTTCTCCTTCGTCTTGGCTATGAAGAATGGATGGGGAGACGAAGCACAGTCGTCGACCCCATACCGCATTCCAGATAATCTAGGTGGAATACCCTAATTCACTCATTAAACTCAGCCATTTTTCTACGCTGGGTTTATTTTTTTTGTCCTTCGGCAAGACGATGTACGCCGAGCGTTTGGGAGGCTTATTGCCTGTGATGATCAGTTCCTTCAAGGTACCAGCCGCAAGCTCGGCTTTGACGGTAGAGCGCGTCAACAAGCTCACGCCGAGACCCTCTTTTATCAGATCGATGGCGAGCTCCGCTTTGTCTACTGTTAGCTTGGGTACGTAATTTCGCGGCAGTGTCTGTCTTATCCACTCGTTAAAAGGAGGGCCCCAATTCATGTACAGCAGCGGCAGATTGCGCAGTTCGCGCCAATCGACGTGTGTAGATGCGGCGATGGAGCTCTCTGGACAGCAAACCAGGACAATTTCATCATCCCACGTTGGAATGACGTCAAAGTTGGGTAAGGATGGAGGAACGTATACGATTCCGATTTGAATCACGTTATCCAGCAAATACTGGATGACATCGGACGAGTGGCCTGTCTTTGTGCTGATGGCAATTTGTGGATACCGGTAGTGGTACTCTTTCAAGATTGGTTCGAGGGTGGATGTCCAGATCGCGTTTAAGCTGCCAATCGATAAATAGTCTTCATAAGGCTGGAGTGAGGCGACTTCATTTAGGGCTTCATGGGACAGTTTGAGAATTCTCTCTGCATACGGTAAAAGGGTTAAGCCCGCTTGGGTTATCTCAACACTTCTTTTATCACGAATGAAAAGAGGTTTGCCAACTTTTTCTTCCAGTTGCTTGATTCGCATTGTCACCGTAGACTGGACTAAGTGGAGCATTTCCGCAGCCTTGGTGAAATTTTTCGTTTGGGCCAATGTGTAGAAAGCGCGTAATTGTTCGAAGTCCATACAGTTGGAATCCCTCTTATCTAAATATTTGATTACCATATACAAAATTGTTCGTTTCCCAAATTATACCCTGTTCGCTAAGCTGGGGATATCCTTATTTCATGGGCTATCGGGAGAGCGAGGGGTATTGGAATGAAGTGGGAATGGTGGCGAGAAACGCCCTTTTCAGTGAAGCTCTTGTTAAGCACATCTTTTATGATGAATATGGGTTTTTATGCATTAATCCCATATCTCACTTTGTATTTGACAGGCAGCATCGGCTGGACACTGGCGATGGCAGGAATTGTCCTGAGTGTGAGACAGTTCTCGCAGCAAGGTCTTGCCTTTCTTGGCGGTGTGATCGCGGATGCCTTCGGATACAAAGGGGCGATGTTCCTCGGGTTGGGCGTGCGTGCTGTTGGTTTTGCGATGTTCCTCGGGTTGGGCGTGCGTGCTGTTGGTTTTGCGATGTTCGCTTTTTGTACCGAGACGTGGCACTTTTTTGTTGCCGCGATTCTTTCCGGTTTGGGTGGGGCGTTGTTTGAGCCTGCATGTTCTGCTGCCTATGCCATTATTACGCCTGATCCCATTCGAAAAGAAGTATTCTCCCTTCGCAATGTGCTTGGCAATATTGCAGTTGTCGGCTCTCAAATCGTGGGGACAGCACTCTCGGCTATTGATTTTACGTACATTTCGCTGTTTGCAGGGGCGGTTTTTGGTGTGAATGCTATCGTGATCTTCTTTTTATTCCCACCGATTCGCGCCACGAATACACGGCATAGTATATGGGAAAGTATGTCTACGGTAGTGAAGGACAAGCTGTTTGTACGTTATACCTTTATTTTGATGGGGTATTATTACTTGAATATGCAGGTGTTTTTAACGATTCCGCTATTTGTTGAAAATGTTACACATAGCAAGGTGAATGTAGGGATCGTGCTTTCTGCGCTTTCGCTGTTTGTGATCTTATTTCAAATGAAAGTGACACAATTGCTGGAGGGTTATCCGCAAAGGCTTACCTTGATTGGCATCGGGACGTTGTTTATGAGCGTGGGACTATTTTTGTTCACGTTTGCTGATTCATTGTGGCTCATTCTCTTGGATGTGTTCCTTTTTGCACTAGGTACCATGATTGCTGTTCCGAATCTGGTGGATGTCGTTCCCCGTTTTGCTCCTAAAGATTTGGTGGGCGCCTATTATGGCTTTAACGGATATTCGATTGCCATCGGAGGTTCATTTGGACAGGTAGCGGGAGGATGGGTGTACGATGTCGGGCTGCGTTTGCAAACGCCGTGGCTGCCGTGGACCATTTGTTTGGTCATTGGTTTTTGGGTGGCCTGGATGCTGCATCGTATGGAACAACAAACCGGACAAATCGGGAATGATTTGAAGAAAATAGCTCGCTCATAAATATTTTTGGGCGAAATGAAACATTTTCCATTGTTCATACGTATATATCGATAGAGATGATTGGCGCAAGAAAGTGAGGGAATTTTATGGAAGATATGAAAAAGCTGAAGCGCATGTTGCTGGTAACGAGTTCCCTTGGATTTGCAGTCTTTGCCATGGTAGTCGTTACGGAAATTGTCCGAATCTCATTGTAGCAATGCCAAGCCTAACGCATCGCATATAAAACATGAAAAGCTTGCAGTCCCTTCTTGAAAGTAGGGGGCTGCAAGCTTTTCTTTTTGATTTACGCTTCGAGTTTCTTTTTTAAATGGAATTGATACACGCATATCGCAATGATCATGAACGGAACTCCGCAGTACAAGGCGATGCGCTGTTCTGGATCGAATGCCAGACTCACGAGAACGAGCAAGTTCAAGATCAAGGAGATCAAAGGCAGTATAGGGTACAAAGGTGTACGGAACTTCAGGTCCTCCAGCTTTCCTCCATTTTTCAGGTAATGGCGACGGAAAGCGAGCTGCGAAGCGGAGATGGAGATCCATCCCACCTGTGCGCCGAGACCAGCGATGGACAAGAGCACCATGAACACCGTATCTTCTGCAAAAATACCGGACAGAAGAGACAAGAGAGCAATGGCAAACGTAATCAACAAAGCGTTCATCGGAATGCCTTTTCCATTTACCGCCCCAAGCTTTTTCGAAGCCATTCCTTCTTTGGACAGGGAGTAAAGCATACGAGTTGCTGCGTACAAACCAGAGTTGGCCACAGACAGAAGTGCTGTCAGGACAACGAAGTTCATAATGTCAGCTGCATAAGGAATCCCAATGCTGTCAAATACGACGACAAATGGACTTTCAATCACACCCGCCTGTTGGTGTGGAATCATCCCTGCCACAATGGCAATCGCCAGAATGAAGAATACGAGTGTGCGCCAAACCGTCGTACGAATGGCCTTCGGAATCGTCTTCTCTGGATTCTCACTTTCTCCAGCCGCAATCCCGATTAACTCGGTACCTTGAAAGGAGAAGTTCACGGTGATCATCGTCATCAGCAAGCCTGTAATTCCAAAGGGGAGAAGCGGGCTTTCTGTAAAGTTGGTGAGCATTGGCGCAGGCTGACCGTTTTTTAGGTCGATAATGCCAAACATCGCCGCTCCACCCAAGATGATGAACAAGATGATAGCGCTTACTTTAATGCTGGAAAACCAGAACTCAGACTCACCGAACGCTCGAGCAGATAAAGCATTTAATAAGAAGAGCACTACACCGAAGATCGCACACCACATCCAAACAGGTGAGTCAGGGAACCAACGTTGCATCAGCAATCCTGATGACAACAACTCTAAAGCAACGGTCACGGCCCAACCAAGCCAATACAACCAGCCTACACCAAACCCAAGTGCTGGGCTAACAAAGCGAGTCATATATGTTTGGAACGAACCGGCCACTGGCATGGCAACTGTGAGCTCGCCCAGACATAGCATAGTCAGGTACATGATAAAGCCGCCGACTAAATAGGAGAGAATGGCACCAACTGGTCCTGCCTGACTAATTGTATAACCTGATCCGAGGAATAACCCGGTTCCGATTACGCCGCCAAGAGAAATCATAAAGAGGTGTCTGCTGTTCATCGTGCGTTTCAATTGATTGTGCTGTTCCATGTTGCTTTGGGACATATAACCCTCTCCTTCACGCGAGTATGTTAAATGGATGTATGCGTTTTCAGGCGCGATAGCGATATATGCTCTGCAAGAATGATACCAAATGAAATACTTTATGAAAATATTATTTTTGAGGTATATCCTGGCAAAAAGTGCAAAATGATTCGGCAGTTGATGCAAAATAATTAAAAAAACGCCAAATCTCTTGGCGTTTATTAAAATTGATAAGGGAATAATTGGATTGGCTGAATAGCATCTCATGAGATTATCATGCAAGTTTTTTAGGGAACGATGAACCAACAAAACTGTGCTTTTTCTTCTCCTCCACTATGTTGACTCAAACCAAAACGTTTTTATTGGTATGCTTTACCCCTTTATCCCCAGCTTACGCAAACGATATTGCAAGCTCTGACGACTGATTTGTAATTCCTTGGCTGCTCTTGAAATATTTCCGTTATAGCGTTCCACAACATGGTGAATATATGCTGTTTCAAATTCTTGCATCGTTTCCTTCAACGGCTTTCCTTCGTCCACAAATGGCAACGTGTGGGGGGAAGGTTGCTCGATTGTTACAGAAGCGGCTGGCATACGACGCAAAAAGTGTAAGGGCAAGTGTTCATAACGGATGGTTGATTCGTCAATCATCAGATTCATGGCCCCCTCAATCAAGTGCTGAAGTTCACGCACATTGCCAGGCCAGTCATGCTGAATAAAAAATTGCAGAACCTCGTCACTGATGCTTCTTACCTCCATTTGGAACAGCTCATTGTATTTTTCGATAAAATGGCTGACCAGCATCGGAATATCTTCCTTGCGTTCCCGAAGCGGGGGGAGAAATAACGTGACGACTCCGAGCCGATAGTACAGGTCTTTTCGCAAATGCGAATTGGCGATTGCTTCAACAGGATCTTCATTGATAGCCGCAATAATTCGTACATCGATCGTTCGATCCTTTGTGTCACCAATACGTCTGATCGACTTCTCTTGCAGAGCACGCAACAATTTTGCTTGTAGTGGCATACTAAGCGAGTTGATTTCGTCGAGAAAAAGTGTTCCGCCTTCTGCTTGCTCAAACAAGCCAGGTCGCTCTACTGCGCCGGTAAATGCTCCGCGAGCAGTTCCAAACAATAACCCTTCGATCAGGCTATCCGGAAGTGCAGCGCAGTTTTGTGAGATAAGGGGACCAGATGCACGCAGGCTGGCATTATGGATGCTTTGCACGAACAGCTCTTTCCCGGCACCAGTCTCACCGACTACCAATACGGATGAGGAGGTGCGTGCTGCGCGTTTGGCATTCTCGATGACATCGAGAATTGGACCGCTTCTCCCGATAATGTGCTCGAATGTGTAGCGTGACCCGTTTTTTTGCAGCAGGTTTTCTCTGATCAATCGTTCCATCTTGGTAACATCATTGGCGATTTCCATCGCCCCGATGATCTTGCCATTTACAATGATGGGGTACGTATTGTTGATGGTTGAAATTTCTTTTTGCTTGTCATTGAAATACGTTTGGCGTGTATTGCGGATGCTATTTCCGGTACGCAAGCATGTGAGCAAGGTACTTTCCTGACCAGACGGGAACTGAAAAACTTCTGCCAAAGGTTTGTGCAAAACATCTTGTCTGGTCATCGATTCCAGCTCGGTCATTTTGGCATTGTAAACAATCGTTGTCCCGTCCGAATCGATGACGTGTACACCTTCATTCATTCTGTCCAAAGTATGTTCATAAATGCGCAAGAGAGTGTCAGCAGAAGAATTATGCGTAGAAGACGACACTGTGGTCACCAGCCTTTCCTTATGAGGGTATCATAGCATAAAGGGAATGAGTGCAAAAACATTATGCACTGCAAAAGATTACGAATGCGAGATGCAAAATTTTTTTGCTCAACTCATCGAATTGGATCGACTTTTTGGGGTTTTGCTGTTTGGCATCGTTCTTGCTAGATAATTTTAGCAAGTGATCTTGAAGGAGGCTAACGACATGAGTAAAACAAACGTGGTTATTGAACAAACAGAAAAATTTGGTGCGCACAACTATCATCCGCTACCGATCGTTATTTCCAAAGCAGAAGGCGTATGGGTACACGATCCGGAAGGCAATAAATATCTGGATATGCTGAGTGCATATTCTGCGCTGAACCAAGGACATCGTCATCCACGTATCATCCAAGCTCTGAAAGATCAAGCAGATAAAGTAACGCTCACTTCCCGAGCTTTTTACAATGACCAACTGGGTGAATTCTACGAAAAGCTCTCTGCGGTGACAGGTAAAGAAATGATCTTGCCAATGAACACCGGTGCTGAAGCAGTAGAGACGGCACTCAAAGCAGTTCGTCGCTGGGCTTATGATGTGAAAAAAGTACCAGAAAACCAAGCAGAAATCATCGTATGTGAAGGCAACTTCCATGGTCGCACTGTCACAGTGACTTCCTTCTCTTCTGCAGAAGAGTACAGACGTGGCTTCGGGCCATTTACACCTGGTTTCAAAATCATTCCTTATGGCGATATTGAAGCGCTTAAGCAAGCGATTACACCGAATACAGCAGCATTCATGCTGGAGCCAATTCAAGGAGAAGCAGGGATCATCATTCCGCAAGAGGGCTTCTTGAAGCAGGCACAAGAGGTATGTAAAGCAAACAACGTACTCTTGGTCAGCGACGAGATCCAAACGGGCTTCGGACGCACAGGTAAAATGTTTGCCAGCGATTGGGAAAATGTAGTACCAGATATGTACATCATGGGGAAAGCTCTTGGGGGTGGCGTGTTCCCGATCTCCGCAGTAGCAGCAGATAAAGAGATCTTGAGCGTATTTGAGCCAGGCTCCCACGGTTCTACTTTTGGCGGAAACCCACTCGGATGTGCGGTTGCCATCGCAGCTATGGATGTATTGGCTGACGAAGGTCTCGTACAGCGCTCCCTGGAAATGGGCGCATACTTCATGGAGAAATTGAAAGAAATCAACAACCCGATTATCAAGGAAATTCGCGGACGCGGTCTGTTCATTGGCTTGGAGCTGACAACAGCGGCTCGTCCATATTGCGAAAAACTAAAAGAACTGGGACTCCTGTGCAAAGAAACACATGAGACAACCATTCGCTTTGCACCGCCACTTGTTATCAGCAAAGAAGACCTGGATTGGGCAATTGATCGCATCAAACAAGTTCTGCACGTGACAGAAGCAGCAAACGCATAAAAGTAACAAGGAAAGCCATCCTGTACAGGGTGGCTTTTTTGTGGGTTATTATGACAGAATAATCGCATCATTCGTTCGACAAATTTCGACTGACTGTGGATAAAAGAAAAAAAACATCCACAAAGGAAATGCTTGGATGCTTATAAGTTACACACAATTTGCCCACATGTTACCAACAAGATGTCCACATTGCTTGTGGATATCCGAACGATTGTTCGATACAAATGCTTCTGGTACAATGGGCTCATATTAAGGATGGAGGTGAGCAAAGGTGAAATACTTAAGTGACCAAATGTTGATAGAAGTATATCATCGAGCTGTCGACCTTCAACTAGATGCAGCTTTTATCGAATTGCTTCGCGAAGAACTACAGCATCGGAATATCCGTATCACGCAGTTCAGCGCCTAAGAGCAAAATCATCACACATACGTCACATATGGCAAAAGCCATCCTCTTTTTCGGGAGGATGGCTTTTGTTATCTTACGCTTGCTCCGTAATAAACTCAAAAGCGGTAATTCCTTTAATTGGTTCTTCATTGGCAAGCAACATTTCAGGCAAATAAAAATACACAGGACCATCCTCTTTAATAGGCCTGCCGCCTTTGGAGAATTGGAGGATGGCTCTTCTTGCCTCGGCAAGTGGAAGAACGATCGCTTCCTCATCCTCGCGGTGAAGACGGACATGAGTCACCTCTGGTAGGGGCTCAGCATTTGTAATGAAGGGATCAAGGCGCATTCCGTACTCGCCTTCGAGCACTTTGCGTTCTTCGGCTAAACTTTTTCTTTCGGAAGGAAGCGTAGCTCCTTCGCGCAATTCCTTATCCCACTGCGTACCTGTGCCAGCCAAATATTTTGCTTGCGTGGCCAGCGAGCTATCATCTTCGCCCGAGTATGTTTTCAGATCGAATTTGCGTTCATCAAAAACCCAGACGGTTGGATCCAATGTAATAGGGAAAGCAATAGCCCCTTTGAACACGATAACATCAGACATGCGTCATTCCTCCGTGGTCGTTCATAATCAATCTCTATATTACTATAGACCAGCAAATGACAGCAATTATCGGAAAAGCGAAAATTTCATAAAATAGTCTAAAAATTATTGACATACATTTTACAGATTATATAATCATATTAGAAAGTTATTATGTGAGAGTGAACTTTGCCTGTGATATTTGAATTCCTACTGAAAAGTGGGGGGGCCAGATAAAAGGCATTGTGTACAAGCCTTTCGATTTTTGAAAAGGCTTTCACGAAAAAAGGGAAGCTCACTTCGTCTTTCTCCCGCTGAACCATCAACGGCGATGAGCGCTAGAGAAGGAAACCTACATCATTCATCCCGAGGATGGTTGCAAAGCCGCAGAAACATTCAGGGAATTCAAACGACTTAGGGGGCGAAACTATGGCGAAAGGCACGAATGTGCAAGCAGATCTGATGAAGCAAAAAGGTATTTTAAAATGGATTGAAACCGTAGGGAATAAACTCCCGCACCCATTTGTACTGTTCATTATTTTGTGTGGCGTGTTAATGGTCGTCTCTGCAATCCTCGCAGCCATGGATTTTTCGGTTATACATCCTGCAAAAGGCGAAGAGGTTGCTGTAAAGAGTTTGCTTAGCGTCGAAGGTATTCATTGGATGTTAACGAGCATGCTGAAAAACTTTATTGAATTTCCAGCACTTGGCCTCGTTCTGGCGATGACGCTTGGAATTGGACTGGCAGAAAAAATCGGTCTTTTGACGACAGTTCTACGCAAAATGATGGCAGGCATTCCGGCAGCCGTTGTCAGTTATGCCATTGTCCTTGTCGGTATTTTAGGAAATCTTGCTTCTGATGCAGCCATGGTTATTATTCCTCCGCTTGGCGGTCTCGTGTTCTTGGCAATGGGGCGTCACCCGATTGCAGGCTTTGCAGCTGGTATGGCTGGTGTATCCTCCGGTTTTACAGCGAACTTTTTCATTGCCGGCACAGATGCTCTCTTGGCAGGGATCAGTACCGAAGTAGCGAAAACAATTGATCCAAATGCAATGGTTACACCTGTAGATAACTGGTTCTTCATGTCAGCTTCCGTTGTCATCCTCGCTTTCTTTGGAGGGTGGATTACCGATAAAATCATCGAACCACGTCTTGGCACGTATCACGGGGATCGAAACGTACAATTCGAGGAAGTAACTCCGCAAGAAAACAAAGCACTGCGCAAAGCTGGTATCGCAGCATTGATTTTCGTAGTCATTGTAGGGTTGCTGGTCGTTCCGGAGGGTTCACTGCTGCGTGATCCAAAGACAGGTGACTTCTTGACCTCACCGTTTTTGAAAGGGATCATTCCCATCATCTTGTTGTTCTTCGTGACTGTGTCGTTTGTGTACGGCAGAGCAATGGGACTGATTAAAACATCGAAGGACATTCCGCATTACATGTCCGAAGCCATCAAGGATATGTCAGGCTTTATTGTGTTAGCGTTTACAGCAGCGCAGTTCATCGCGTTCTTTAACTGGAGCAACATTGGTATTTTGATGGCTGTCAATGGTGCAGAATTCATGACAAGCATGGGCCTGACAGGCTTGCCGATCATTATTGCCTTCACCCTATTCACAGGTGTTTGTAGCTTGTTTATCACGAGTGGTTCAGCTTTGTGGGCGATCCTCGCACCTGTATTTATGCCAATGCTGATGCTGTTGGATTACAATCCGGCATTTATCCAAGTCGCTTATCGGATTGCGGACTCCGCAACCAATACGATTTCACCTGTGAATCCGTACATCCCGCTCTTCCTGGCTTTCTATCAGAAGTATAATAAGAATGCCGGGATGGGAACGATTTTCTCTACCATGACTCCATTTGCAATCGTTTTCTTGGTTGTATGGATCTTGCAGTTGACAGTATGGTACTTCCTGGATCTGCCATTTGGCCCTGGCGTATACGCTCGCTAGTCTATTATTTAGTAAGAAGAGAGTCGCTCATCAGGGCGGCTCTTTTTTTCGTACACCAGAAGCTTGGACAATTGGAAAAAGACGGTTTATGCTGTGTGTATGTAAGTGAAGGGACTACGGGGAGGGAACGAGCGTGTACGATTTTGATCAGCGCATCGAACGTAAAGGGACAGATAGTGTCAAATGGGAGATTCAAAATCCGAGAGTCAACGGAGAAGGGATGCTTCCGCTGTGGGTGGCAGACATGGATTTTGCTTGCGCTCCTGAAATCACAGAGGCATTGATCAAACGAGCAAATCACCCGATATACGGATATACGTTGAAGTCAAATGCCCTTTATCAGAGCTTGAAAGAGTGGATACACAAGCGATTTGGTGTAGAGGTAGACGTGAGCTGGATGACAGGGATACCTGGGGTCGTTCCCGGCATTCACGTCGCTATAGAGGCTTTTACAGCCCCAGGAGACGGTGTCTTGATCCAGACGCCCGTGTATCATCCTTTTTATCATGCAGTCGAAAATCGTGGACGTCATGTCGTTGCCAGCCCACTCATAGAGCGTGACGGGCGTTATGAAATGAATTGGGATGATCTCGAACAAAAGCTGAGCGACACGCGGGTGAAGCTCATGCTGCTCTGCACACCGCATAATCCGATCGGCAGGGTATGGACCAGAGAAGAGCTGGAGCGCTTGGGGAGATTGTGTGTAGAAAATGGCGTGATTGTGGTTGCCGACGAGATTCATTCGGATTTGGTCTATGAGCCAAATGTTCATACGCCTTACTATTCGCTGGCACCGGAGCTGGCTAACCAGAGCGTTACCTTTCTATCAGCCGCCAAAACGTTTAATTTGGCTGGCCTGTATACTTCTTATTTGATGGCAGAAAATCAGCAGTTATTGCGGGACTTCCAGGTCACAGCATCCAAAATGGGCTACGAGAACCTGAATCTGTTTGGGATGGAAGCAACGATCGCTGCCTACCAACATGGAGAAACATGGCTGGAAGAACTGCTAATCTATTTACGTAAGAATGCGGCCTATGTACATGAGTTTTTATCGACTCGTGTTCCGGGGGTATCTATGGCAATTCCAGAAGCGACATACTTGGGGTGGATGGATTTTAGACAGTTAGGTTGTAGTCAGGCGGAGTTGAACAAGCTCATTCGCGAGGAGGCAAAGCTCGGTTTGCACGATGGGACGACGTTTGGGCCAGATGGTGCAGGGTTTATGCGAATTAATTTTGCCTGCCCGAGATCGATTCTAGTCGAAGCGATGGAACGATTGGAGCACGCTGTTCAGAAGTAGGGATAATTTGACATGTCCCCTATAGAAATCTACAATCGAATCTGTATACATCGACGTAATAGACAGAGGGGATTTTCGATGGATTTGAAGCAAGCGTCTGAACAATTGTTACAAGTACGCAACCAATCACTTGAGTATACACACAATGGGAGTGTAGCGTCCTACATCCCTGAATTGGCAAAAGTCGAACCACATCAATTGGGGGTGGCTGTATGCTTGCCCGATGGGACGATCCTTTCTGCTGGTGATGCAGATGCGCCATTCTCGATGCAAAGCATCTCCAAGATTTTCTCGCTGATCGTCGCCTTATGCCAGAACGGGAAGGAATACGTGTTTCGGCATGTGGGGAAAGAGCCAACTGGCGACCCGTTTAATTCGATTATTAAACTGGAGACGACCGAATCCCATAAACCACTGAACCCGATGATCAATGCAGGAGCCATTGCGGTTGCTGGCATGATTCGTGGCGCTAATGTGGACGAGCGGCTAGATGCTGTGCTGGCTTTGATGCGGAAAATGACGGGAAACCCTCATCTTACGATCAATCAAGCTGTTTATTGTTCTGAAAAGAAAACGGCTGATCGCAATCGTGCCCTCGCTTGGTTTCTAAAGGACAGCGGCATTCTCGAAACAGATGTAGAAGAGACGCTTGATCTGTATTTTCGCCATTGCTCGATAGAAGTGACAGCGAAGGAAGTAGCTACACTAGGGATGGTCCTTGCAGCGGACGGAATTCTCGTGAATACGGGTGAGCGAGTGATTCCAGAAGAGGTAGCAAGAATCTGCAAGACTTTCATGGTGACTTGTGGGATGTACAATGCCTCTGGTGAGTTTGCGATTGACGTAGGAATCCCTGCGAAAAGCGGGGTTGCCGGCGGTATTATGGCAACCGTGCCACAGCGTATGGGGATTGGTGTGTTCGGTCCGTCCTTGGATGAAAAAGGAAATTCGGTAGCCGGTGTCAAGCTGTTGGAGCTACTCTCAAAAGAGTGGAAGCTTGGTATCTTTTAGCTTCTTGCAGTTGATCTGTCTTCTCCCCTTTTCAAATGGCCCAGAATCGCGTACTATGTATGATAAGGATGGAGGCAAACGGAGGGATAGGTTTTGACAGAAATTAAGGTTCCCGATCTGGAACAAAAAGCGCTAGCGTTGCTTCAAGCAGACGCCGACAAAATTTACAAGCTGATCGACGTACAGATGGAAAACCTGACCATGCCGCAGTGCCCACTGTATGAAGAAGTGCTGGATACCCAAATGTTCGGGCTTTCTCGTGAAGTAGAGTACGCGGTCCGCTTAGGACTGATTAGTGAAGACATTGGTCGAGAAATTATGGGTTCATTGGAACGTAAATTGGCCCATCTTCATGAACTGTTTAATCAAAAGTAAGGCGAGGAGAGCGGCGATTATCCTCGCTTTTCATTTTGTTAAAAGAAAAAACACTTGCCTATTTCGTATATTTATATTAAATTAAATTCTATAATTTTTTATTAATTTTGAAATGCGATGATGGAGACTAGTATGCGGAATCACCGCTTGTCAGGGAGAAGCTGCCTTAGACTGTAAGCAGCTTTGAAGCGCGCCCCGTAGAATTCCCTCCTGAGCAGCCCTCTTAATGGCTTTTCGCCTAGTAGGAGGAATCGGGTCATTCCCGTTATCAATGATGGAGAGAAGTGTGTAGGGGTTCTGTATCCCGTGCACTTAATCAGGGTGGTACCGCGAATAACTCGTCCCTTTTTTGGACGGGTTTTTTTAATTTTCGTGAATGCCCAACAATCGAATCATAGAAACAAGCAAGGAAAGAGACTAGTAAACGGACCTGCTACATGACAGGAAAGGCTGCCATAGACTGAGAGCAGCCTGATGGAAGCCCCGTTGAATTCACTCTTGAGCTGACCTCTGAACGCAGGCGCCGCCAGTAGGAGAGTCCGGGTCACACCCGTTATCAATGACGAAGCGAGGCATCGCCTTTAGGGGGATGTCTAAGTAGGGTGGTACCGCGAGAAATGAAAACTCGTCCCTTTTTGGGGCGGGTTTTTTTGTATCCATTTTTGAGCATAAAAAGAATATCTTTGGAGGGTGAAGACTATGAAACAAGCCGAACAATGGACGAGCAGGCTCGGCTTCATCTTGGCAGCAGCAGGCTCGGCGATTGGATTGGGGGCCATTTGGAAATTTCCTTATATGGTCGGAACGAGCGGTGGTGGAGCGTTTTTTCTCCTTTTCATCATCTTTACACTAGCAATTGGTCTTCCGCTGTTGCTAGGAGAATTCACAATCGGACGCAGTACGCAAAAAGAGGCGATCAGTGCGTACAAAACAATTGCGCCAGGGTCACTCTGGCATTGGATCGGTCGCCTTGGGGTGATCACTTGCTTCTTGCTCTTGTCCTTTTACAGTGTAGTGGGGGGCTGGATTCTTAGTTATCTTCTTCGCGGGTTTACTGGTCAATTGCAAGGGCCAGCTTATGACAAAGTGTTTGGTGACGTTATCGGTGATCCTGTTAGTGCAGTCGTTGCGCAGTTGGTTTTCATGCTCATCACTGCATGGGTAGTCGCGAGAGGCGTACAGAGTGGAATTGAGTCCGCTAACAAGTACATGATGCCTGGTTTGTTCCTTTTATTCATGGTATTGATGGTTCGTTCCTTGACGTTGGATGGAGCGATGGAGGGCGTTTCCTTCTTTCTGAGTCCTGATTTTTCCAAGCTGAGTGCACAATCGATCCTGTACGCATTGGGCCAATCCTTTTTCGCGCTGAGCGTCGGGGTGTCTGTCATGGTCACGTACAGCTCGTACCTTGCCAAAAACGAAAGTCTGGTTCGTTCTGCTGGATCGATTGTCAGTTTGAATCTGCTCGTATCGCTGTTTGCCGGTTTGGCGATTTTCCCTGCTGTCTTCTCCCTTGGAGTAGAGCCAACAGCAGGGCCGGGATTACTGTTTATCGTACTGCCTTCTGTGTTTGAACAAATTGCCTTCGGTAGTATTTTTCTGTTAATCTTTTTGGCTCTTTTCCTTTTCGCTACGTTGACTTCGGCTTTTTCGATGTTGGAAATTATCGTCGCATCTCTTGCAAAAGGGGACGAAGCAAAGCGCAAGCGCCTTGCTTGGGTGGTTGGTCTGTTGATCTTTATCGTCGGTGTACCGTCGGCGTTGTCATTCGGCGTATGGAGCGAGGTTACGCTGTTCGGTAAATCTATCTTTGATGCGATGGACTTTTTGGTCAGCAATATCTTGATGCCGCTGGGAGCGCTGCTTATTGCGATCTTCGTTCCTTTGAAAATGAAGCGGGAGACCTTGATCAACGAGCTGGGGGCGCATACTTCTCTGGGCAAACGCCTGTTTATTGTTTGGCTTCTCCTGATTAAATATGCAGCACCTATCGCGATTCTCGCCGTTTTCCTGCAAATGCTGGGAATCTGGTAAAACAACGAAAGGCTTCGCCACTTTAGGATGGCGGAGCCTTTTTTGTTCCTGCGCCCTACGCGAAGAAAAAAACCGTACCCAAAATAATATACACCGTCAAAAGGAGTACGCCTTCAAACCAGTTCGTAGCGCCATCCCGTGTGATGGAAATCGTAATAAAGGTAGCAACTCCGATCGCAGCTAATTCAAAGCTAGTGAACACGATGTCCATCGGATTGCCTAGCAAGAGACTGAGAATGACGAGAGTAGGGGCCACAAACAAGGCAATCTGCAAGCTGGAGCCGATCGCGATTTCGACTGCTGCACCGATGCGTCCTTTTAGTGCCAAAAGCATGGCAGCGCTGTGCTCTGCCGCATTCCCGATGATCGCAATGACAAAAGCACCGACGAATAACTCTGACCACCCTAACGATTCGGAGACATGCTGAACTCCCTCTACCAGCCATTCCGAGACAACGGCCACGAAAAAGGTGGAGACAGCAAGCATCAAGAGAGAGACGCCTTTTGACCATACCGCATCACTTTCTTGCGGCTCGATATCCGATAAAAAATCACTGTGGGTAATCATTGAAAAGATGAGCCATAAAATGTAGGCAATGATGAGCAGGCTGGCGATGACGATGCTGATGATCTCTACCTTGATCATAGGCAGATCAAACATGAAGACTGCCGGTATGAACAAAGCGACGATTGCGAGTGTCATCAGGGAAGCATTGTGACTGGCCAGCCTGCTATTGAAGGTTTGTTCCTTGTACTTAAGACCGCCCAGTAGCGTGCTCAAGCCGAGAACCAACAGCATATTTCCGATGATCGCACCGGTAATAGAGGCTTTGACCATATCGAACAAGCCTTCTTTCACCAGAAAAAAAGCAATAATAAGTTCAGCGGCATTTCCGAAGGTAGCGTTAAGAAAGCCCCCGATTCGGTCCCCAGCATAATGGGCGACGCTCTCTGTCGATTTTCCGAGCCAAGCCGCCAAAAAAATGATGGCAAGGGAAGACGTGGCGAATTGGAGCATTTCATTTCCAGAAAAATAGTGGGCGTAAAGGGCTAATAGCATGCTCCCGCCTACTAATGAGAAAAAGAGTTTCAAGTTCATTTGATCACCTCAGCAGTTTTTACGCATCTCTAAACCTCATAGGTATAGAGTTCCTGTTCTGGACAAAACTAACCATGAACTAGAAAAGGGAGGTGTTTTTTATGACCCAGCCTTTATTGTGCCCGACATGTAAATCGAATCGGATGAGATTCACTGTCATTGAGCAGACCCCTCGCTATATAAGACTGGATCCACAGTCAGGCGAAGTCGTAGCAGAACTCCATCAAGACCAGCTCGATATGTTTCACCAGCCGTACAAAGGTGAGAACTACATGATACAATGTGGTGTTTGCGGGACCACTGAACCGGAAGAACGATTCATCAAAATGGCCCAGCATTTCCAATCACAGCGTTCCAAATGAAACGCGAAAAGGAAAACAGGCACGCAGTTACGACTGTCGTGCCTGTTTTTAATAGAATGCTAACGACAAAAAATGTGTCTGCCGATCTTTTTGATTTGAGGGCGGCTCCAAATCCAACCGGATGTAGCAGTATCCGGGTTGAAATAATAAATGGCCCCATCAGTTGGGTCCCAACCTTTGAGCGCGTCATTCACTGCTTTTTTTGCCTGCTCGTTCGGTGTTAGCCAAATCTGACCATCCGCCACGGCCGTAAAGGCCCGAGGTTCGAAAATAACGCCCGCTGGTGTATTGGGAAAGGACGCGTTTTTCGTACGGTTTAGAATAACAGCCGCCACTGCCACTTGGCCAATGTAGGGCTCTCCACGCGATTCTCCGTAAACGGCATTCGCCATCAGACGCAGGTCGTTCTCCGATATTCCAGCTGCGTGATACGTAGGTTTAGAAGGCGTAGAAGGCTTCGTTGGTGCAGGGGTTGCGGTTTGTGGCACCCCGAGATCAGAAGCAGTAGGCTTATAATTTTTCGTTGCATTGTACAGCTTTACTTTCGTCTGCGCCCCAAGGACACCGTCTACGGTTAAGCCAAACTCATACTGAAAGTTACGCAGCGCCCAATAAGAACGCCATCCGAATACCCCGTCTACTTTTCCGGTATAGAAGCCAAGGTGCTTCAAGCGATACTGCATTTCGCGCACGTCTGAGCCTTCTGCCCCTACTTTGACGATCTGCTTACTGAATGCATCCGAGCGCAAGGGAGATACCATAACCGCAGACGTAATCAGAAGTGCGAATACTACTACAGCTAGCAGCCATTTGACAGGCTGTTTCATTTCTTACCCTCCTTCGGGTATGGATTTGTATATCAGTTGATTATTGTTAGGTTCTCCAACTTCCGTCATTTTGGTCTTAGTAAAATATTGGAGAATGCGTAGACTACGAGTACATGTATTTGCACTTTGTCCTGAAAGGGGAAGATTTTGATGCAGGTCGCGCAATATTTGACGGAGCAATTGATTAGATGGGGAGTAAAACGAATCTACGGGGTGGCAGGTGACGGAATCTTTGCCTGGCTGGATCAGATCGCGAAGCAATCCGACATTCAATACATTGCTTGCAAGCATGAATCTGCTGCGGCCATGATGGCAAGTGCGGAAGCAAAACTGACGGGGTTTCCGGCTGTTTGTACCGCGACGATGGGGCCGGGTTTCGTCAATCTGCTGAATGGACTTGCAGATGCCCATACGGATCGTGTACCTGTCATTGCAATTACAGGTCAAGTGGAGACATACAAGCTGGGTGGTGCGTACAAGCAGTTTATCTCACAAGAAGATATGATACGCCCCATCAGTTTTTATTCGACAACGATTACGCATCCAGACGCAATCCAAAGTGTTCTGCACAAAGCATTTGTCACGGCTATGCAACAAAAAGGAGTGACACATCTCGCCATTTGCAAGGATGTCTTCACCCAAACGACTTCAGAAGCTGTCCTTGCAGCACTTCCACGTATTCCACATGCCATTTATCCTGATCGGATGGAGATTGAGCTTGCTTCCGAGCAGGTTGCGAAGGCGAAAAAGCCTCTCGTTCTCCTTGGAATCGGTGCCCGCAAGTCGGCCGATTCGTGTGTGAGGCTAGCGGAACAGCTAGGGGCAGGGGTGTTGCTGTCGCTCGGAGCAAAAGGGACGGTTGATGAATCTCATCCACTTGTGATTGGCGGTTGGGGAGAGGGGGGCAGCGAAACCGCTTTACATGCGTTAGCGGAAGCAGATTTGTTGCTGATTCTGGGAGCGAGCTGGTTCCCTCGTACTTTTTTGCCAAAGAAACTGTCCGTCATTCAAGTAGATCATCAGCCTGGATCCATACATGCTCATCCCTACCTCCAGTCTGTCACAGCTGAATTGGATGATGTCCTGCCGATCTGGATGAGGCGTTTGCAATCGCACAGAAAAGACGATGCGTGGCAGGAACAGATCAAGCGTTGGCATGGAGAGTTTGGCGAGGAGACAGAGCAAGCAGTCATTCAACAAGTGAGTGAACGAGTAAAGCCACAAACCTTGATGCATACACTTGGGGGCATGGTCAATGAAGATGCGATTATCGTCCTGGATACGGGGGAGCACACAATCTGGTTTAACCGTGCGTTCCGTGGGAAAAAACAGACCCCACTCTTTTCGGGAAAGTGGCGAACAATGGGATTCGGGTTGCCTGCGGCTGTGGCTGCAAAGCTCACCTATCCTGAGAAGCAGGTCGTCTGCGTCGCTGGGGATGGGGGATTACAAATGAATCTGGAGGAACTTATGACAGCGGCCCAGCTCCAACTTCCGATTGTGATTCTTGTGGTGAACAATGGGACATTAGGATTGGAAGAGGTGAAAATGAGTCAGGCGGGTTTGATCCCTTTTGGAGTGAAATTGCGTAATCCAGATTTTCAGCAATTGGCGAGTGCTTGCGGAATCAGTGGCAAGGTTGTCAAAGAGGTACAAGCTCTTGAGCCAGTATTGCGGGAGGCTTTTGCTGCAGATCAGTTGACACTCGTTGACATACATTGCACGTCTCCGACACTAACGGAGAGAAAAAAACAAATTTCCTTCCAAGCCCAAGCATGATTTGTTTATAATGAAAGAAAAGGCAAATGAAACCAGTGGGGGAAGAACGAAACGGGCGAAGAGGGAGGGCGTCCTGATGGCTGACAGGCTTGGCGAAATCAGAGTAGCAGATCAGGTGATCGCAATCATTGCTGGCGTTGCTGTAGAAGAAGTGTTGGAAGTCACAGTCCGTTCAGGCGGAATCTATCAAGATTTGGCGAAAAAGCTGAATGGCGGCGCGAAAGGCATTACTGTATCCGTAATCGACGACAGAGTCACCATTGACATGCGTGTATCCGTCCGTTATGGGGCGCAGATCCATCACGTCTGTCACGTCCTACAGGAAAAAGTAAAAGAAGCGGTGGAAACACTGACAGGTCTTTATGTGGAAGCTGTGAATGTACGGGTGGAAACAATCGAACTTCTTCGAAATGACTAAGAAAAAAGGGATACTGGACGCATCCGGTATCCCTTTTGTTTGTTTTTTACATGGCATATGGCTGTTTTTGTAATTGCTCTTCTACCTTCTGGCGACTGACTTCCCGCGATATACTGAGTAAAAAGCCAGTGGCGAGCAGACATACGAGTAAGGAGGAACCACCATAACTGATAAAGGGCAATGGTACACCTGTCAAAGGAATCAAACCCGTCACTCCGCCGATGTTTAAGATCGCCTGAATGGCAAACATGCTGACAACACCGATACCTGCCAGACTGGCAAAGGTGTCTTTTACGCGCAGACAAATATGGATGCCTCGCAGCAGGAAAAGCAAGAAAATCAAGAGGAACACCGAGGCACCGATAAAACCAAGCTCTTCTGTCATGATCGAGAAAATAAAATCGGTATGTCTCTCGGGCAAATACAAATACTTTTGAATGCTTTTCCCAAAGCCTGTCCCAGTCAGACCGCCATGTGCAATCGCAATCCAGGATTGAATAATGTTGTAGCCGGTGCCATCCATATCACTCCACGGATTGAGGTACGAGTAAATCCGATTCAAGGCATGGGGCTTTGCTGTGATGTATACCAATAGAGCAACAGTCACAGCTGGTGCACCGAGACCGACCAGTTGACGGATTTTGGCTCCACCGCAGATCATGACAATCAAAGCGCACCCGAGCAAGATGGCGGCAGAACCGAGGTCAGGCTGGACTACAATCATCATAAAAAACATCCCCGTTACCATCAGTGGGGGCATCAAACCAGATTTCAGCTTTTGAATCCCGTCCCCTTTTTTGGAGATGATCGCTGCCAAGTACAGAATAAGGCCAAGCTTGGCAAACTCCGCAGGCTGTATAGTTGCAGAACCGATTTCAAACCACGATCGAGCTCCGTTTACTTCCTTACCAATACCTGGAACAAGGACCAGGAGCAAAGAAAAGAAGCTGACGAGCGCAATCAATAAGAAGTTTCTCTTATAAAAGGAGAAGGGAATGTTCATGGCCACCAGCATCCCAACGACACCGAGCAGCAAGAAAACAGATTGACGCTTCACGAAATAAAGCTCATCTCCGCCACAATAATCACAGCCGCCGCTTGTAAAGCTCGTCAACGCGAAAATGGAGCTGGAGCTAAGTACCATGGTTATCCCAAACCCAACAAGTAGGGCGGTCAAAAACAGGAGCAAGAAGTCAGGTACGCCCCTCGTCTTCATAAAAATAACCCCCCTCTACGTGAAACAGAGAGGGGATTCCTCTCTGTACACCGTGCCATTTCATTTTTTAGTGTGAGGACAGCTTTTCACCCAGCATTTGCAGCTTCAACTTCGCTGTTTTTACAACGGAGTCTGGCATTGGGTAATCGTAGTCCAGACCGTGTGGGAAAAGATGTTTGCCCATGTAAGGATCTTCGAGCTTCAGGACTGCGTGCGTATCCTCAAGTTTGCCTTCTGTCACGGTCGCTTCGATGCGCAGGTAAAAGACGTTGCCTTTATCTTGGATTTTATAATCGTATGTAGCATGCTTGTAATCCCAAGCGCCGCGATCAAAGCCGAGTTCGCTCATATAATGCTCCAGATCGGCGAAAAAGACTTCTTTCGTGCCAATACCCGTGTCCTTAATGACCATTCTTTTTCCTCCTAAAAATGGGTGAGATATTCACTTATTAATCATAGTCTGTTTTTGGAAGAAGCGCAATATATCATACTCTTTCTTGCGAATGAAACGATAGATGAGCGGACAAACTACAATCGTTGATTAGCAAAAGGAGGAGAATGAAATGGCAAAGCTGGAAAATCGCACTCTGCGCGAAATTATGACAAAAGATGTCGCTACTGTGACGCTTAAGGATAATGTGTATGAAGTGGCTTGCAAAATGCGCGATTGGAATGTAGGGGTCATTCCGGTTGTAGATGAAAAAAATGATGTGATCGGCGTGATTACGGATCGTGATATTGTGATTCGCGGTTTGGCTGAAAAGCATGAAGGATCGACTGCAACCGAGGTTGTCATGACCCGAGACATTATTCTCGGTCAGCCAGGAATGACGGTTGATGAAGCGGCAAAGGTGATGGCTCAGCATCAAATTCGTCGCCTGCCCGTTGTCGAGCATGGCAAGCTGGTCGGAATTGTGGCGTTGGCAGATATGGCTGTTCGTCAAGTCCACCACGATGAGGCGAGTGACGCTCTCCAACAAATTTCTGAGCCGGCGCCACATTAATAAGTATAGAAATGAGCTGTCGGGAGGAATCCGGCAGCTTTTTTTCTTTCTAACTGTACATTCACGCTGCGTCAAGGTTTATGATAAGAAAAGAATGATACAGGGAGAGAGTTCCATGCAAATCAAAGACATGGCCCATCGCTTGCAAATAACCCCGCGTGCGATTCGATATTATGAAGAAAAAGGGCTAATCAAGCCATCGAAAGCAGATGCATCCGGTTATCGCCAGTTCACAGAGGAAGATGTCTGGAGACTGCAAACCATCATTACACTGCGCGAGGTCGGGATGGCGGTAGAAGACATTCGGGAGCTTCTGATTCAAATGAAGGATCAGGAAGGCACTCTTCTCCATTATTTAGAGCTGCAGCGTTCGTTTATGTATACAAGATGGGTAGAAATGAGCAAGGTCATCCAAACGACAGAAGCGATGATTGAGCGGATAAAGGGTAGAGAGTCGATTGATCCAGCAGAGCTGTTTACATTGGCAGAGGCGAACAAGCGATTAAAGCAGACTCGGGATAACTGGGTGGATCGATGGAATTTTAATGAATGGGCGGACCGATACGACGAATGGGTACATGGCGGGAATGGTCACGAATCTTACGAAAACGTGCTGGATGAAGTCGTTGCGACAGTTGCAGTCAAACCGGGAGAATGTGGCCTAGATGCCGGAACGGGAACTGGAAACCTCGCAGGGCGTCTTGTGAAAAAAGGAGCCAGGATGAGCGGGTTCGACCAATCACCGCAAATGCTGAAGCAATGCAGAGCGAAACACCCAGAGGTCGAGACGAAGCTGGGAACCTTTTTCGCCTTTCCGTTTTTAGAAAATCGGTTTGACTTTGTGGCTACGAGTTACGCCTTGCACCATTTGACGGATGATCAAAAGCAGCTTGCCTTGGCGGAATGTCGTCGTGTATTAAAACCAGGGGGACGCTTGGTCATTGCCGATTTGATGTTTGTGGATCAGGCACATAGACAAGCGCATCTTGTTGCACTAGAGGAGGCTGGCCATACGAGCGTGATAGCAGATATTCAGGACCGCTGCTATGCTGATCGCTCTCGGTTGCTACAGGAGCTTGTTCATCTTGGTTTTACGAATGAAGTCAGACAGCTAGGTACCTATACGCATTTGATCCTGTCTACTAGTAAGTAGTACATTCTTGTTGAGGTTTTTTAAAAGTCGTCTGTCGAACACGCATTTCACTTTTGGGCTCTTCCACCTACTGGCACGCGTCTAGCCTTTTGCATAGGCTGTAGCGAGAAGGAAAGGAGGACTCCACCATGGGTCTGTTCGACGGTTTTTTTGATCGCGAGAACGAGGAATTTATATGGATTATTATTGTCGTGGTCGTCCTGTTGTTCTTGTTTAGTGCCGATCGTGACTAAAATCTGGACGTATAAACAAAACGACCTTGCGCGAAGGTCGTTTTTTTCGTTACCCAAAATGGACTTCTTTATCCAACACATACTCGAGCGGTGGCAGTTCTCGTGGCGCTGCGTAGGGGGGCAAGGAGAAGCCAACACTATCGAGTTGATCGGGAAGGGGAGAATCGCTCCCTTTTCATTTTCATTATTTTACCAAAAGTCTTGAGTGTTTGTACTTTTTTCTCTCCTATTGACCTGCGCGGGCAAATCCACTACGCTGGAAAACAATGCAACATAGAAGAGGAGAAGGAAGTCTATGAAACGATTTGCAATGTATCTGCTCGCACTGGCTCTTTTGCTATCGGCCTGTGGAGCGTCCGGCAAACCAGAAGCTAACGGAGAGATGGATGCTGTGATCAAACGAGTGGTTGATGGCGATACATTCGAACTGGACAGCGGGGAAAAAGTCCGTATGATTGGCGTAGATACCCCGGAGACAGTGAAACCCAACCATCCAGTCGAACCGTATGGGAAAGAAGCGAGCAATTACTCCAAGGAGCTTTTAACGGGTAAAAAGGTTAAGCTGAAGTTCGATGTCGAGCCCTATGACAAATACAAGCGTTTGCTTGCTTACGTATATTTGGAAGATGGAACCTTTGTCAATGAAAAGCTCGTTCGTGACGGCTACGCCCGGATCATGACGATCCCACCGAATGTAGCCCAAGCAGAGCTGTTCCTGGCAGCCGAGCGTGAGGCGCGGGAGCAGAATCGAGGGCTTTGGGCTTTAGAAGGGCAAAAGGCAGGGGCTTCTAAGGAAAAAGCCAAGCCCCAAAAACAATCCAATAACAATACCGCCGCAGACGCTGCACCACCAGAAGGCAAGACCATCAAGGGCAATGTCAACAGCAAGGGCGAGAAAATCTATCACGTTCCTGGCTCCGCTAGCTATGAGCAAACAAAAGCGGAAATGTGGTTTGCGACGGAGGAAGAAGCCCAGCAAGCAGGTTTTCGGGCGCCAAAACGATAAGACATGCAGGAAACATGAGCCGCATAAATGAAAATGTAAGCCTCGTCTGCCTTGGCAGTAGGGGCTTTTTCCTTGTCGAAAAGAATTTCAGAAATGTTACAGAACGATGTTAATTGATGAAAAAAGGTCAAAAGACCTATGGTAAATGCCGTTACATAAGATAAAGGGATTAGTGAACTTGCCCGCCATTTTTCCCGAATGAAGCACAATTTGCAAGATTTATTAGAACGAGTCTCCTTCCATTCACAACAAGTAGCCGCTTCCTCCGAGGAATTGACAGCAACGAGCATGGAGCATGCGATCAGCTCATCCATTGAAGCGAACAAAACAGCAACAGAAGGGAATGAAGTGGTTGCCAAATCTATCGAGCAAATGAATGAGATGAATCAAAGAGTGAGCTCTTCAACTGAAGTGGTCAATATGCTCGGCGAAAAATCAAAAGAAGTCGGTTCAATCGTTTCGATTATTACGAAAATCGCGAGTCAAACGAATCTCGAAAAGAACACAAGAAATGTCAGGACAAATCAATAAAGCCAATTACGGAACGGTTTCCGTCGTGGAATTTTCAGAGGGAATTGCTCATGTTTCAAGAATGGTGGCGGAGAACAAACAGCTTCTATGGAACAGATTACAACCGCTTCTAGTACACTCGCCGAAATGGCAGAAGAGCTGCAGCATTCCATTCGTAAGTTTCAATTGTAATGCGAGAACAGGCGGGGGTGCCATGTGTTTAATCAAATCAGAGATGTAAAGTATGCATTATCTGCATTGGAAGAGTCATCTGTTATTTCGATAACAGATGAAAAAGGAATCATCACCTACGTCAATCACAACTTCTGTCAAATATCCAAGTTTAGTAGAGAGGAATTAATCGGAAAAAACCATAACATCGTCGATTCCGGTTTCCATTCGAGAAACTATTTTAAATCGCTATGGGATACCATCAGCCTAGGAAAAGTGTGGAAAGGCGAGATGAAAAATCGGGCAAAGGACGGTACGGAATACTGGCTTAGCATGACGTTAGTGCCGTTCATGAACGACAGTGGTTTCCTTTATCAGTACGTGGCAATTGGGACGGACATCACGAAACGAAAGCAGATGGAAGAGTCTCTTTCAAAGACGATGAAGGACTTGCACGATATCAAAAATGCACTTGATGAATCTTCGATTGTAGCGATTACAGACGATAAAGGCGTCATTACTTATGTAAATGACAAGTTTTGTGAAATCTCCAGATACGAAGTGGATGAATTGGTTGGAAATACACATCGGGTCATTAACTCATGCTATCATTCCAAGTCGTTTTTTAAATTGATGTGGGAAACGATCAAGCAAGGACGAGTCTGGAAGGGCGAAGTGAAGAACCGCGCCAAAAACGGCAGTGAATACTGGATGAATACGACCATCGTGCCATTTTTAGACGACCGGGGAGTTCCGTATCAATATGTTTCGATCCGTACGGATATTACCGACCGGATTGAAGCAGAGGCAGCATTGGCAGAAGCATTGCAGAACGATTTTCGCAGGACGGTCCAAAACTTGCAAAACTGCGTGTTCAAGATCGTAACAGATCCAAAAGGAAACATCACCTATACCTTGTGTGAAGGGAAAATTGCCGAAGAGCTCGGGCTAACGTCTGAGAGGATGTTGAGAAAAACATCGTATGAAATCTTTCCATATGAGGTAGCGGAGCAAATGGAAAGCTATTTTCGCAGAGCATTTGCTGGTGAGTCTGTTACCTTCGAACTGAAACTATCCGGAAATGATTATTACATTACATTGTCGCCTATTGAGGAAAACGGAGAGATCGTGGAAATGGTAGGCTCCATGATTGACATCACCGAGAGAAAAAAGGCAGAAGAAACGATTCGCTACATGGCCCATTACGATTCCTTAACCAATCTGCCTAATCGAACGCTTTTTCATGAAAAACTGGCTGAGGCCATGCTCAAGGCAAAACAAAAAAATGAGAAAATCGGCGTCATGTTCATCGATTTGGATCGTTTCAAAAACATCAATGACACGCTTGGCCACTCCATTGGGGATGTCCTTTTACAAGCAGTAGCAAATCGTCTCATCGGTTGTTTGCGAAAAGAAGATTCTGTTTCTCGACTAGGTGGAGATGAGTTCGCCATCTTTCTCACAGGTGTCTCACACAAGGAGGCTGGTGAAATTGCGCAGCGAATCATCACGAGCATGTCAGAATCGATTACGTTAGACCATATCGAAATCTTTATCACACCAAGTATCGGCATCAGCATGTATCCGGATGATGGAGACGATATCGAAGCGCTACTGAAGCATGCAGACGCAGCCATGTATTTGGCAAAAGAGCAAGGAAAAAATAATTATCAATTTTTCTCGGAGGAGCTGCATCAGGTTTTAGCTAAAAAGCTACAGCTTGAAAGAGAATTGCGAAAAGCTCTGGATGAGAAACAATTTACACTGCACTACCAACCGAAGATTCATTTGCACACCGGCAAGATTATCGGCATGGAGGCGCTGATTCGTTGGGAACATCCAGACCTTGGTCTCATCCCACCAATTCAATTTATCCCGATCGCAGAAGAAACAGGCTTAATCGTTCCACTTGGGGAATGGGTAATGCGAACGGCATGCCAGCAAACAAAAGTGTGGCAAGAAGCAGGCTATACAGAACTGGCTGTTGCAGTGAATATATCCTTACGCCAATTTATGCAAAACAACCTCATTGAGATGATTACCTCAATCCTTGAAGAAACAGGCTTATCACCGCAATACTTAGAGCTGGAAATCACGGAAAGCATGGCGCTAAATGTAGACTATACGATACGGATTTTGAATCGGTTGAAAGGTCTTGGGATTAGCATCAGTATCGATGATTTCGGGACGGGCTACAGTTCTTTGAGCTATCTAAGTCAATTTCCGATCGACCGGCTCAAAATCGATCAATCCTTTGTCCGGAATTTGAATCCACGGAATCAAGCGATTATAAAAACGATCATCGACATGGCACACAACATGAAAATTGCCGTTATTGCAGAGGGCGTAGAAACACACGAACATGTTGAATTTCTAAAGGAACAAATGTGTAATGAAGTCCAAGGGTACTTTTACAGTAAGCCGCTGCCCACGAAAGAAATCGATTCCTTTTTGCAGGTAAATCGTTATGGGGAATCAGGCAGCATGGTTAAGTGAGACCATCGAGATTAACAAAAGGAAAGCGGTGAACGAGCTTGGATCACCAGATACATGGAACGTACGACAGTTTCCTTGTGATACTATCTTATTTAATCGCGGTTGCAGCTTCTTTTTCTGCTCTCAACCTGGCAGCCAGAGTGAGTAAAAGTAAGGGGAAGCATCAGCTACTCTGGTTGATTTTTGGTGCCACAACGATGGGGCTTGGAATCTGGTCCATGCATTTTGTCGGAATGCTGGCACTTACCCTCCCCATTAAGGTTTTGTATGACATGGAGTATGTCGTCCTATCCGTCATCCTTGCTATTTTTGTCTCAAGCATAGCCTTGTTTACCGTCACGAAAAGCAACTTACATGCGAGACAGCTAGGTATCGCGGGAATTCTTATGGCTGCTGGAATATCTGGGATGCATTACGTTGGAATGGCCGCGATGATTATTGAAATTACATACGATATGTGGATCGTCATTTTATCCATTATCATCGCAGCGACTGCTTCGGCAGCGGCACTTTGGCTCTTGTTTTACTTTCGCCGTGATCAGGCAAAATACGCGTATTTATACAAATTGGGCAGCTCACTCATAATGGGAGCAGCAATCGCGGGCATGCATTACACCGGGATGGTTGCAGCGCATTTCTACGTTACAGAACTGCCGACAACAGAAGTGGAAACGCAGATTGAGCCGGAGACCTTGGCCTATATCATTGTCTTGGCCACCTTTTTACTGATCGGCATTACATTGTTCGGCTTGTTTATTAACAAACGACTCTCGCAAAAAGATACGGTCATTCAGGAAAGTGAAAGCTGGTATCGTTCCCTTTATAAAAATAATGAGTACGGGATTATTTCCTTAGATACAGGCGGATGTATTATCAAAATGAACCCAGCTGTTACGAAGATTGGTGGATTGCGGGAGGAAGAATTCATTAATCAACACGTATCGAAAATTGGCATGCATATTGTAGAGGAGAAAAGGGACATCACCAAAGATTCTTTTGCCCAGTCTTTTCAGCCCAATCGGAATAATTTTGAGACGACCATTTTTCATCCGAACGGAAATCGCGTAGAGTTGAGTGTACTCAATGTCCCGGTTGAGATTGAAGGAGAAGTGGTGGGGAATCACATCATTGTGAAGGATATTACCGAAGAGAATCGCGTGAAAGAAAAAATCAGATATTTAGCTTATCACGATGAGCTGACCGACTTGCCGAACCGAAGAAAGTTTAATCAAGTTCTTCATCAATCCATTGAAAAAAGCAGCCAAGATTTATCGAGCTTTGCCATCATGGTTATCGACATCGATCGTTTCAAAATGATCAATGATTCCTTGGGTCACTCCTACGGCGATATCTTTTTGCAGGGGGTCAGCGACAGAATTGCAAAGAGTGCGGAAGGGTACCACGCCACAATTGCCCGGATGGGTGGAGATGAATTTACCATCCTTTGCGAAACAGGAGCGGACCGCAGGGAAGCGGCGAGTTTAGCGGATAAGATCATTGAAGCGTTGAAACAGCCATTCTCGCTAAAAGACAGTGAGTTTTACATATCAGCGAGTATCGGAACGGCAATCTTCCCAGACCATGGAACGGATGCTGTCGCGCTACTCAAAAAAGCGGATACGGCCATGTACGAGGTGAAAAAACAGGGGAAAAATGGTCATCTGTTCTACACGCCCGAATTTGACGTCCAATTGCTGGAAAATATTGAAATAGAACGTGATCTAAGAAAAGCAATTGAACGAAAAGAGCTGGTGGTGTACTACCAACCTCAATTTCATTCGGAAAGTAATCGCATGATCGGAGTGGAGGCTCTCGTCAGGTGGAATCATCCTACCAAAGGGATGCTTTCACCAGGAGTGTTTATCCCTATTGCTGAAGAGACAGGGTTGATCTATGAGATTGGTACATGGGTGCTTCGCGAAGCGTGCAGGCAAATGAAGCAGTGGCATGATGGAGGGGGACCGTTGATACCCGTTTCCGTCAACTTGTCCTCCCATCAATTTCACCAACGGAACCTCGTCCAGTACATCAAAAATATCCTCGAGGAAACCAAGCTTGCCCCGCACTTTTTGGAGCTGGAAATCACGGAGAGCATGATGATGGATCCGGCAGTATCGATCAGTATCCTGCAAGAGTTAAACAAAATCGGAACGAGAATTAGCTTGGATGATTTTGGAACCGGTTACAGCTCATTGAGCTATTTGAAAAAGTTTCCGATTCACAAGCTAAAGATTGACCGCTCCTTCATAACAGACCTGTCTCGAAATGAAAACGATAAAGCCATTGTGGCCACCATCATTTCGATGGCAAAGCATCTGAAATTGGATGTGATTGCAGAAGGCATTGAAACGAAGGATCAGCTGGATATTTTAACCGAAAATCATTGCAAGGAAATTCAAGGGTACTATTACAGTCGCCCATTATCAGCGAATGAGGTGGAGCAAGTGTTTTTTGTTCCCATAAGAACGCATCTCAGCCAAGAAGCGTAAGCAAATAACTCCCTGTCTTAAATAGATGGGGAGCTTTTTTAAATGTACACAGCAGGAAATGTAAATTTGGGTATTGTATACCCTACGGGGGTATTGTAAAATGTAATCGAGATAAGTTTCCCAAAAACAAAGGAGGATGTAAAATGAATGTCACTTTGAACGTACAAGGAATGTCCTGCAATCACTGCGTTATCTCTATAGAAGGTGCTCTACAAAAACTGGAAGGGGTTAGCAAAGCAACGGTAAGCCTTGCTGACAATCAGGTAAGCGTGACTTTTGATGAATCTGTTGTTTCGCTGGAAAATGTGAAAGAGACGATTGAAGATCAAGGATACGATGTCGTATAAGCAAAAGTTGCGGGAAAGGCTGTGATTGTAGAATTGCAGCCTTTCGTATATCGATCAGTTGACCGAATATTACAAATCCAGATAGTGTAGGAGGAATGCTTTTTGAAGCGTGTACAGTTTGCCGTAAGTCCAGAAATTCGTGTCGGGGGTTCTGTGTTTACTCCTGCAGATATGATGGCAATCGGTCAAATCGTTGGCGAGGATGCCCAACTCGAACTTTCGATCTTTCAGCAGCTTATAGTCGAGATGAATGAAGAGAAGGCGGAGGCTGCCAAAAATGCGCTGCGTGACAAAGGCTTATGCGTGTACGAAACGGGCTCTGTTGTAAAGAATTTGTCAGTCTGTTCTTTTTGCAAAGGAGCGGAGATTGAAGGGCTTATGGCAGCGAGAAATTTAAATGACACGATTGCAGGGATGACCGTTCCTTTTACGATGAGAGTCGGTTATACAGGCTGCCCAAATGCCTGTGGAGAGCCGTTGGTAAAAGATATCGGGATCGTCAAGCGAAAAGAAACCTTTGAAATCTACGTCGGAGGCCAATCGAAAACAATGGAGGCCAGAACAGCCCAGCTCCTGATCGAGCAGGTGAAGGAAGAACAATTATCCACCATCGTCCAAAGCATCATTGCGTTGTATCAGACGCAAGGGAAAAAGAGAGAGAAGTTTTTCAAGTTTGTCGAGCGATTTGGATTGGAGAATGTCCGAAAAGAATTGGGGCTGTCTTCCTGACAGAGATGTGAATATTGTAGGATGATTAGAGGGGGAATCTTATTGTCAAATGCGGAATTGAACATTGTGCAGTCTTGTCATACATCTGATCGAAACAGTCATCATTCAGAAAAAACCAAGCAAAACTTGCAGGCGCGTCTCAATCGGATTGAGGGGCAGATTCGCGGGATTAAGGGCATGGTGGAGAAGGATGCTTATTGTGATGATGTCTTGAATCAAATTGCTGCAGTACAATCTGCCTTAAATTCAGTGGGACGTATCCTTTTGGAAGGACATATGAAATCGTGTGTGATTGAGCGCATCCAAGAAGGGGACAGTGCAGTCATTGACGAGCTGTTAACCACGATGAATAAGCTGATGAAATAAAAAGCTTCAGAAATGAAGCTTCAGACTGAAGAGAAACCCCCATTTTGGGGATTTCTTTTTGGTATTGTTCCAGCACGAAGTGCTGAAAAAGAGGATAGCCTGCACCTAACTTGCTTTCGCTAGGTGTAGTGCTATCTTTTTAATGTTTTGAACTGTTGCTGTCATCAATACCTGCTCTTGGACATTTTCACGTCCGCGTAACCTACAATAGCGAAGCCCATGCAGTTCTTTAGCATCTGCAAAGCTTCGCTCTATGGTTTGGTATCTTAATCTATACAAATATTTCCCTGATTTACTTAAACGGTTCTGTCGAACCCATTCCTTACTCTCTTCCCAAACGTGCCTGCTTATCACCTTTTGGTGATTTTTAGATCGGGTACACTCAGTAAGCCTTGGACAAGTTTTACAAATTTCTTTATTGGACTTATACATCCTGTATCCGTTTCGATCAGTAGTCGAATAAGTAAGCTTATGTTTTTGAGGGCATATGTACACATCGGACTCCAGAGCATATTTAAAACGCCATTTAGCAAAAAGGCCTTTAACAGGTGTAAAGGCACGATGACCGATGACAGCAAATACATTTATATCGTGAAGTGCCTTGCAGATTGGAGTAGTTAAGTAACCAGCATCTAATGCAATTGCTTCAATTGTATCCTTAAACCCAAACTTCTCGATTTGGAGATTCAGCCTATCTATGTAAGGAACGGAATCATGGACATTGCCAGCAGTGACATGGACATCGGTAATAATATTGTACTTATGATCGACGGTCCGGTGATCGAGATAGAAAAAGCCTTCGGGCTTGCTGTCTCGAACCATGTAGCCACTTTCTGGATCAGTAGTACTCACCTTGATTTCCTTTTCTTCCTTCACACCCTCTCTAGGCTTTAATCCTTTTTTCCATGTACTTCGCGGTCTTCATTAATTGCTGCCTCTAAATCTTTGAGATAGGCACGACTCGTTTTCTCGATGACATGCTTCTTAAATTTTCGTTTATTCGCATTTGCTTTAAGATGCGTGGAATCACTTATCAATACACGTCCAGCGACCATTCGATGCTGAATCGCCAAACGCACAATTTCATCAAAAATCTCCTGAAAAACATTTGTATTTTTAAAACGGGTTCGACGATTCCAACTGATTGTTGTGTGATCTGGAACTCGATCTGTTAAAGAAAGGCCAAGAAACCAACGGTAGGCGATATTAGTCTGGATTTCTTTTTCGAGCTGCCTCTCTGAGCGGATACCGTAAAGGTATCCAATGAAAATCATTTTAAATAAAACAATAGGATCAATGGAAGGTCTACCGTTATCCTCGCAATAATATTGACGTACTTTTTCTCGGATGAAAGAGAAATCTATATGTTTTTGGATGACCCTTAATAAATGGTCCTCTGGGACCAATTCATCGAGGCACACAAATTCGTAATGCATTTGCGGATTTTTATCATTGGAGGAAAGCACAATTATCACCTACTGTTAAATGTAATTATAAGAATTATAACAAATTAACGCGGTGTCGCTTTAAAATTAAGTGAAACAAAAATGGCTGTCGACTTTCTCGACAGCCTGAAGCTTCAGAAATGAAGCTTTTTATAATGGAGAAAGCGTGTGACGGTGCAAAATCTGGACAAGTTTTGAAATGAAGCAGGGGATGTTTTTCGCAGTAAAAAGACGAAGACGACGGTCTATGCATGAATTCAACGAGGGTGTCCTTTTCTAGTTCGTTTTGTCCTATTTAGTTGGCGTAGGACATACTTTACAATGAGGGGAATATACTCGGGGGTGGTATCTTGAGCGCGGTGTATCAGGTCCTGATCTACGTCAGTCTCGCTTATGCTTGCTTCACATGGTTTATTTGGCGACGAAAGCAAGGGATCGATCATATGCAAGGCATGATGAGCACGATGTCTGTCAGTATGATAATTGGCCTGATCGGAGGGTTGATCTTCGGCGATGTTTACAAGGGAGACCTTTATGTATCCACTATGTGGGGAATGCTGGCAGGTGGATTGTCTGGTTTTTTGCTAGGCGTTCCATTGTCGATCCTGAGTATTGTAGAAGGAATCTTATCTGGCGTCATGGGCGGGATGATGGGCGCGATGCTGGGAGAAATGGTTCCCGGTGAAAAAGTAGAGCCTCTCCTGTTTGTTTTCGTCATGCTCTATACCGTATGTATGCTACTCGTATCCAAGCTGATTGATTTCAATAAAAAAGAAACGAAGTGGTCTTCCTTTTTTCATCATCCAGCTACCCCAGCTGTGTTGCTGCTTGCCGTCTTCTTCTGGTTTCAATCGTTACCGTTTCCATCTCCGGCGCTTTATGCGACAGAAATCACCCTCACAGCCGTCGACTTTTCCTATAAACCGAACCAATTTACTGTTAAAAAAGATACGGAGATCAAAGTCGTCTTTCAAAATGATGGCAATGTAGAGCACGATATTAAGGTTGCCTCTCATGGAAAAATCGTTACGATTTCAGAATCAAGCAGTGAACATCAGCATGGAGGAATGGTTGAGGGTGTGGTTCACTTGCACGCCAAACCAGGAGAGTCTGTTGAAACAGTGTGGAAGGCATTGGAGGAAGGAAACTATGAATTTTATTGTACGATCCCGGGACACAAAGAAAGCGGCATGATTGGTAGCTTGCAAGTGACGGGATGAAGCAACGGGGGAGGAGAATGCCTTTCTTTTTGGGGTAGCAATCACGCCTACTGGGTGGGCTGCATAGTGTAGTCATGAAGGAAGTGACATTGCAAGTTGGAGGAGGATATTGGCATTGCATTCGCAAACACGCGACTACTTTCCGTACGTTGGTCCCTTCGATCCTTGTCCGCCGATTCGGGTAAAGACATACCAGGTGCCCCCTCAGCTTTTTATGCAGTTTCAGCCGGAGAACTTGCCGCAATACAGCCCGATGGAAGCGTTGAAATTAGGTACGCTATGGCCGGCGCTTTTTAGCCCATATGACCCCAGACTGAGTCATTTAGGGAGGGGAGGCACATGACAGCTGAAAATAGATTTGGCGATGAACAATATTACGCATTGCTTGAACAGTTGCAAGCGATCGACTTCGTGCTGGTAGAGCTAAATCTTTACTTAGATACCCATCCAACCGATCAGAATGCGCTCCAGCAGTTTAACGATTTAACGGAACAACGCTGGGTTTTGGCAAACGAGTATGAGAGGCTGTATGGACCTTTGCAAAATCTTGGCCGCAGCTATTCAGGCTATCCGTGGCAGTGGAATGATGATCCATGGCCTTGGCAAGTTTAGAAGAGAGGGATAACGAAACCGATGTGGATCTATGAAAAAAAACTACAGTATCCGGTTCGTGTCAGTAAGTGCGATGTGAGAATGGCGAAGTATTTGATTGAGCAATACGGAGGAGCAGATGGAGAGCTTGCAGCCGCTTTGCGCTATATGAATCAGCGGTATACAATCCCAAATAAAGTGGTCGGATTATTAACGGATATCGCTACCGAGGAGTTTGCGCATCTCGAGATGATTGCCACGATGGTGTATAAGCTGACCAAAGACGCGACGGTAGAAGAATTGAAGGAAGCCGGTCTGGGTGACCATTACGCCAATCATGATCGGGCGCTCTTTTACAACAATGCCAGTGGTGTACCGTGGACGGCTGCCTACATCGCTGCCAAGGGCGATCCAATCGCTGATTTGTATGAGGATATCGCAGCAGAAGAAAAAGCCCGCGCGACGTATCAATGGCTGATCGACATGACCGACGATGTTGATTTGCAGGACAGCTTGAAGTTTTTGCGGGAGCGGGAAGTCGTCCACTCTATGCGTTTCCGCGAGGCTGTAGAGATTTTGAAGGAAGAGCGGGATGCGAAGAAGATATTTTGAATGTTAAAAAAGAGAGCTGGTGGGCTCTCTTTTTCTAATTTATTCTATCCCATAGCTGGCGAAGGTGATTGAAGTTGTTAATCTTCGCTAAAATCGTATGGGATCACTATAATGGATTTCTGCCCCCATTTATGAACAAAAATAACCTCGCACTCTAACATTTCTGCAACTTCTCGTAACGGGACCACAAGAATGGTATTATTGTGCAGCTTTGCCTTTGCCGATGCAGTAACTGGGTAATTATTGATGATGAATCGATTACTCCCTGCTGGAATGGTAATCCAAATTGCGCTTCCCGGGTAGGTCTCTTTTGTGATTGTTGCGGACTGAGTTGAATCGTCCCATTGAAGAGTAGCACCAAAAGCATCCGCTAAGTCGCGAAGTGGCACATATGTGACATCATTTTCAACCAAGATTAAATCATTAAGCTTTTTATTATTAACTGTCACACTCAGGGCTGTATCTTTATAAGGTGCTGAGTTCTCATGCGTAAAAGAAAACTTTATCGTGAATATATCTTGAAAGCTATTAAACTTAGAATTGATAAAATTCATTGGTATTTGAAAGGATACACGGGCGAATTGCCCCGGTTCTAGCCGCAATGATGAATTGATAACATCGTGATTTGTTTCAGAATAGAAGTGTACCATTCCATTTTGATCGGTTAATGATATTCCCGAGTATTTAAAATTTGAGGCTGTTGCCTCTCCGTGATTAATTAAAATGGTCTTGATGGAGAGAGTGTCCCCGGACGGCCCAAATGTTATTCCTCCTGGTACGATGTCAGGTCTGAGTTCAGCTTTTTTTCCTAATGTAAATGTATACGTTGGTTTTAGATAAGCACCCTCGATTTGTTTGGGATTTGTAACGGAAGGAACAAGATCAAAGTCTACCAATTCAAAAAAGTCATAACCACTAGTACCCGAATCGAGATGATAACTTTCAATGGATTTAGGTTTCGTGCTGATTTTTTGTCCCTGCTTATTGAGCAAATCAATGCTTCCCTTAAGTTCAATAATTTCATAAGGACTGAGATTTCCCCAGTTCAAGTATCCTTGTGCATAGTGACTTCCATCTGGCTTGGTTACAAATTTTACTTCCGTAAATTCGAACAGTAAAGGATTCTTCTCCAATGATGCCAAGGAAACTGGAACCGAAGCAAAGAAAATAAAAAAGCTCGAAAGAAGGCACATAAACAGTTTTGCCATTTTCACCAACTCAAATCACCCCAAGATTGAAAATATCATGTTAGAAAAGCCTTCAGTAAAGAAGGCTTTTCCCTTCTCATCTATAAAGAAGATCATTCGGAATGACGACGATCGTTTTCTGACCCCCTTTATGTTCAAAAACAACATAGTAATCCAGCATTTCTACAATATCTCGTAAAGGTACAACCAGGGTGGTGTTATTGTACAGCTTCGCTTTTCCCGACACAGTAGTTTCGCGACCTTGATCAATAAAGCGATCACTGCCAACCGGTATGACTATTTGTCTATCGTATTCCATGAAGTTGTCTCTCAGGATGAGCGTTGCCGTTTGGGTAGGATCATTCCACTGGATCGTAGCACCAAGAACGTCGGCTAACTCGCGAAGGGAAACATAAGTGACATCATTTTCAACAAAGATTTGTTGCACAAGCTTTTTATTATTTACGGTCACAGTCACTGGTGAGTCGTCTTTATAAGGAGCAGAGTTATCGCGGATAATCAAAATACTAATTTTTTTGATGTCATTTATGTTTTTAAACCTAGAATCAATAAAATCTAAGGGCAGTTCAAATTTTGCTTCTACAAAATGTCCCGGCTCTAGCTTCAACGATGAATTGATAACAGTGTGGCTAGTTTCGGGGTAGAAGTGGTCCATTCCGTTTTTGCCCTCAAATGAGAGACCTGCGTAGCTAAAATTTGTAGCGGTTGCTTCACCTAGATTAAGTAATAGGGCATAAATAAAAAACGTGTTGTTGTCCTCTGATCTTCCATAAATCATTGAATCTACAATGACATTTGCCTTGAGTTCTGCCCCTTCAGACTCTGGAACTGAAGCAAAGAAAATAAAAAAGATTGCAAGAAAGCACGCTAAAAGTCTAACCATTTTCACCATTTCAAATCACCCCAAGATTGAAAATAACATGCTGGAAAAGCCCTCCTAAAAGAAGGCTTTTCCCTCACACATCCATAATAATCGGCAGGATCATGGGTCTGCGCTTTGTTTTGGCATACACGAATTTCCCAATCGATTCCCGCATTCCTTGTTTCAAGCGGTTCCACTGGCTCACATTTGCTTCCTGCAAATTGGTGATCACCTCGGATGCAATGCGAGTCGCTTCTTCCAACAGGCCCTCCGATTCCGGGGCATGGATAAATCCGCGAGAAATAAGGTCAGGACCCGACAAAATCTTGCCGTCGGTTTTGCTGCGCGTCACAACGATCACGAGAATGCCATCTTCCGAAAGATGTTTGCGATCCCGTAATATTCCATTCCCTACATCACCGATTCCTAAACCATCCACCAACGTATTTCCAGCAGGGATTTTTCTTTCCTGCATAGCCACACCGTCCTGAATATCCACGACATCTCCGTTATTCACAATGAAAATGGACTCGAAATCAACGCCGACGGATTCAGCCAACAGACGATGTTGATGGAGCATCCGATACTCGCCGTGAATGGGGATAAAGTATTTTGGCTTCATGAGAGTGAGCATGAGCTTCAATTCTTCCTGGAAGCCATGACCGGATACATGCATACCCGTCCCGGAGCCATAAATAACGTTGGCACCCATGATAAACAAGTTGTCGACGATGCGCGCTACATTTCGTTCATTCCCTGGAATAGGGGATGAAGAGAGGATCACAGTATCGCCGCGTTCTACTTTCACGTGCCGATAGCCGGAGGTCGACAACCGGGATAGAGCAGCCATTGGTTCGCCTTGGCTTCCCGTGCACAGAACAGCAACACGGGCTGGATCGAGCTCGTTTACTTCTTCTACTTCCACCAGCATGTCTTCTGGAATATGCAAATAGCCTTGTTCCGATGCGATTTTGACCACATTGACCATACTTCGACCCAGCAAAGCTAGCTTTCGATTCGTTGCTTCTACGGCATCAATGACTTGTTGGAGACGGTATACATTGGAAGCGAACGTCGAGACAAAGATTTTCTGCTGTGCCTTACTAAATGCCTCTAACAGACGATCGCCTACGTGTTTTTCTGACGGGGTAAAGCCTGGACGCTCCGCATTGGTGCTTTCCGACAACAAAGCCAATACGCCTTTCTGACCGATTTCAGCCATTCTGTGCAAATCGGGGGATTGCTTATGCACCGGCGTTAAATCAAATTTAAAATCACCCGTATGCACAATGGAGCCTGCTTTTGTCTCAAATACAACGCCCAAGCAATCGGGGATGCTATGGTTCGTCTGAAAAAAGCTGATCGAGAGCGAGCCCAATGAAATAGTAGAGTCACGATCGATGGAGATGAGGGTGGACTGATGAAGCAAATTATGCTCCTTCAGCTTTAATTCGATAAGACCTAACGTTAAGCGGGTACCGTACACAGGGACGTTTAGTTGTCGCAAAAAATAAGGAATGCCCCCGATGTGATCCTCATGCCCATGCGTGACAATCAAAGCTCGGACTTTTTCTTGATTTTCCAGCAGATAACTAATGTCCGGTATGATCAGATCAATTCCTAAATAACTCTCATCCGGGAACTTCGAGCCACAATCGATGAGGACAATTTCATCCCCATATTGAATCCCGTACATGTTTTTGCCGATTTCATATACTCCTCCTAAAGCAAAAATGGAAAGAGTTTCATTCGATGTATTCATAAGCAGTCAATGACCTCCCCAAAGCATCTTGTGGTTACTTTTGCCTATTGGAAAGCTGAGTATGTATGGATAGCAGGGGAGGTCATGCAGTAAAAATGGATGAATGAACCAAACAGGAGTCGGGCACACTGGGGTAAGACTCATTTTGGAAGGGAGCAGCTCCGGTGAAAACCAAACGATTTCTTTTCCGCTTGTTTCTATTGATTGCCATTGCGGCTGGTGTGGAATGGTTTGTGTATGCGAACCAACAAGCGCAAACCGAAGTGGTAGCAGACGAGTCGCACGCTCATCATGCAGCGCCGACACTCGCTGTGACGCATACCCTTGAGAAAGATGATTTGCAGCTCAAATTGGCTGTTACGAACTTCTCTTTTTCCCTCGAAAACATGGGAAAAGAAAACAAGCACGGGGAAGGTCATGTACATCTGTACCTCGACGGCAAAAAGATCGCCAAAGTATTTGAGCCTAGCTATGTCTTGAAGGATATCCCTGCTGGGAAGCATGAGGTCAAGGTAGAATTGGCCCATAATAACCACGAGTCGTATGGTGTTGCAGAGAGCTTTTCCATTGAGGTAAAGCCCTGATAAGCAAAGGGTACTGTAGGGAAAAGGAAAAAAGCCGACTTCGATACGCCTTGTGGCTTTCGAACTGTCGGCTTTTTTCATGGATAGACTAACGCATATGCACACTGACTTTTGCTTGCTGGTCTGGCAGGGCAATCACCAAAGTCGGATAGCTGATGACTTGGGTTTTCATCGAACCTGGAGCGGGTGCTTGTACCCGAACGTGTACGGCAAAGGCATGAGGGCCAGTCCGCTTGACTTGATCCGCCACTAAACGATATCCTCCTGTAGGGCGCTGTCCTGCACCTACGACAACATAGGATTTTCCATTGGCACGAACAATGGTGTGTCCGCCATTTTTTCGAACTTTTTTCAAAGCTTCCTGCACGGCAGGAGGATAGGGAGCAGCAACGGCCTCGTAAACAGCATCTGCTTGTACAGCCTCTTTCGCCACAGGCTCAGATACGGTAGGATGTTGAGGTGACAAGACTTGTATACCCGTTACTGCCAAGGTTGCCGTTAAGAGTAAACTAGGAAATACATGCAACATCAAGATCCCTCCAATTGGTAAAAGTAATGAATCGAACATCATATAGACCGAGGTGACAGGCGTGCGTGTGAAGGATTCGCTGGAATACCTGTCCGAATCAACGCGACAAGCGATTCTACATGAACAAACCAAACGATATCAGATTGCCGAAGAGCAAGATTTAACAGCGAGATTATTGGACCCGATTTTTATTGGGCAAGTATGGAGACAGGCAGATGAGTTGGAACGAACCGTTATCCGGCTTTTCGTAACCAAAGCGACGAGAGGTTTTTTTAGCAAACGAACCTGGGAACGCGAAACGGCAAAAGAGCACAGACATCTGTCAGTCGGCTTGACGAAATTGCGACGGCTTGGACTGATCTTGACTGTACGAAAAATGTGGAGTGAGATTGGCTATTTGATGCCACAGGAGGTTCGCGAGCAGTTGACGAATCTAATGCTGCCGGAAGCCTCTCAGGCTTTTGTTTCTCTTTCAAAAACGCTCCCTTATTATATATCAGCAGGCAGAGGGATACAGCTGGATCTTTTTGGGCTTTTGTTGTTTGTTCGGGACAACCAAATTCCCATTACGCAAAAAGGAAGTATTCATCGCAGGATGTCGCAAAAAATGCTGCCGCTGCTCTCGTTAACAGATGAGCATGTAAAAGGAATCATCATTCCGCCGATCGATCAGGAACAGAGAGAGGGCTTATCCTTGACCGTTGTCCTCGATATTGCGCTCAGACTGAGCTTGGTGCATAGGGAAGAGCGGGAACTTGTCCTAGATCTCAATCGAACGAAGCAATGGTTGCAGCAACCTCCTCTCGTACGTTGGGAAGAGATGTACCAACTCGTCATGGAACAATTTTTGCCGCATGGCGACTGGTGGGAATTTTTCATTCAATTGATGAGACAGGTTCCAGTCGAGCAGTGGTGCTCCATCCATGAGCAATTGCGCATGTTAAAAGATGCCGGATTCCCATTGCCCGACAATGCAGGGGAGCTGATTGTGGAGCAATGGCTGCATTTGCTGTTAGGCTTGGGATGGATTCAGCTCGGAATGGACGAGAATCGAATGATTTTTTGGCGTTGGAGCAGCTTGCCGCGATTGTCGGCGGAGGAAGGCTGGTTTGTGGACCCCACAGGTGCCATTACAATCCCTCCGCTTGTCCCGTTGCTGGAAGTATGGGAGATCAGCCGATTTTGCCAGCTCCAATTTGATGGGCAATTGATTCGGGGTGAATTGCAAGCAAGGCTGTTGCAATCGTATTTGGCCCAAGGAGGGACGGAGGAGCAAGTCATCGAAAAGCTCCGTGCCTCCTGTGTTCATCCGTTGCCTGAAAGCTTGATTGAGGTTGTGAGCCAATGGGCGAGAACAGCGAGGCAGATTCAAATGGAGCCGTACTTCCTCGTGCGGACAGCACATGCTGGATTTCTGGAGGAATGGCGCGAAATTCCTGATTTTCGACCATTTCTTACCCAAGTGATCTCGCCGACTTCATTTTTGATTCCGTTCACGCAGGAAAAAGAATTGATTCGTTTACTACGGCACTTCGGCTATGAACCACAAGTACTGGCGCATGTTGCTAGTGCAGGCAAAGAGCTCCAGCCACTTCAAAACAGTCAAACGGGAAATAAGGGCCTGCTTCTCATTGAAAGGCCCTGGGACGGTTATGCTATAGAAAACACGTTCCCTGAGCAAAATGAGCAAATCGCAGCACTTCCCAAAATGTGGACGAAGCATTTCCAATCGTATCATCCACAATCGATGCGGGATTTGTTTAAGCGTGCAATAGAACTGAAGCTGGAAGTCGAGATCCAGCAAAGTGGAAAAGAAAAGCTGCGCGGGCTACCAACAGAAGTACGCCTGGAAATGGGGTACTGGATGGTTACGATTGCCGGACAGGGCGGCAAACAGTCTTACCGTCTCGAGAACATCGAGCGAGTGCGCATTGTAGTGCCCGAATATCTGTACTAAGGGTGTGCATCGTGATACAATCAGGAATGACGTAAAGTTTTCAAGCTTTACGGCGAAAGGAGGTCTCGCTTTATGGAAACATTGGAAGCTGTGGATATGTCACAGTTGATCATGGAGTCTCATGAGCTGTCCACGATGATTAACCAATCGCGCGAGGTCTCAGAGTATCTGGAGGCCAAACGCCAAATGGAAGCAGATGAGGAAGTGCAACGTCTGCTCGTCGTGTTCGAGGCTAAGAAGGAACAGTACGAAGATGTGCAACGGTTCGGGAAGTATCACCCGGATTACAATCATATATCCAAAGAAGTACGGGAATTGAAACGCAGCATTGAACTGAGGGATTCCGTACAGGCATTCAAGCGAGCAGAAGATGCTCTGGATGAACTCTTGTATCAGGTGAGTAGAACCATTGCTCATTCCGTCTCGGAAACGATCAAGGTACCGAGCAACAATCCGTTTTTAGAGGCGCAGGGCAGCGGTTGCGGGACAGGCGGAAGCTGTGGCTGCAGCGTGAAAAAGCCATCGTAATTTACGCTGTTCCAGATTCATTTTGACGCAGCAGAAAACAGTTTTCACAAAGATTGCCACAGCAAAATTGCTTTTCGTCAGGTACACGAAAGCGGAAGCGATACACGTGTTGCACGTCATCTGAACGCACGTAAATGCATTCTGGCTGTAATTTGGTATCAGTGGTCAGGCGCTCTCCTGTTTCCATGAGTTGCTTCGTTAAGAGAGGAGCAGGGAGCGTACTGCATACATAGAAAAAGAGCTGGCCTGCATATGTTTGCCAACTGCTATGGGTCACGATTTTTTCGCGGTGAAGCGCTTCCTCAAATTGATGATAAAACGTAGCCAGCATAGACCACGATTCCTTTCTGTAATAAGCTTTCACCAGTAAGTATACCACGATTGGGAAGGAGACCGACGGCCAAACATGAGAGAGCGACGTCTGGGGGTCGCCGTGTGGGTGAAAAACACGCGTGCCGCCAAAAATTTACGCAAATTTGGCACCATTCATTACATCTCCAAGCGCTTAAATTACGTTTCGATGTATGTGGATGCCAATTTGTTGGACGAAACGATTCGCATTATGGAAAAGCTGCACTTTGTAACGAAAATTGAACGTTCCCATCGCCACGAGATCCCGGTAGAGTACAACAATGCCAGACCGGATAAGGCAAAGGAATACGATTATAAACAAGAAAAGAACCAGGTAATGGCACTAGCAGAGACCTTACAGACAGAAGAAAGCAGTCAAGCAACCGTTGGTTCGACATAAGTTGTTCATAAGCTGCCATTTTTCGGCAGCTTTTTTGCTTTTGTTAAACTGGCGTACATGGTATGCTAAAGTGGAAGAAAACGAGAAGTCACGCGCATGAATGCGTTTTCAAGAGATAGATTAGTGAAAGAAAGGTGAGCATACATGATTCATCTGGATATTAACTGCGATATGGCAGAGGGCTTCAGTAGAGGTCGACAATCAGAGGATTTGGGGATTATGAAATGGATCACCTCCGTTAATATTGCTTGCGGATTGCATGCAGGGGATCCCCATATTATTTGCAGAACAATCGAAGCTGCACTCAAGCATGATGTGAAAATCGGGGCACATCCCGGCTATGCAGATATTCAAGGCTTCGGACGTCGTTCGATGAACTTGTCTGTCAATGAAGTGTATGAGCTGGTGCTGTATCAAATTGCAGCCTTGGCTGGAACTACAAAAGCACTCGGCGGGGAGCTTCACCATGTAAAGTTGCATGGCGCGCTGTATAACGAAGCGGCTGAACGCCCAGAGCTCGCCGAAGCGGTAGTTCAAGCCATTGCGGATATTGATGAAGAGCTGATCCTCTATGCACTGTCCGGCAGCAAACTTGTAGAGGCAGGCTTGGAATACGGGCTACAGGTGGCAGAGGAAGTATTTGCAGAGCGGGCTTATTTGCCGAATGGTCGATTGGCCCCGCGTGAGTTGGAAGGAAGCGTGCTGATCAGCAAGGAAGAACGCATGGAGCAGACACGTCAGCTCGTTTTAAAACAAAGAGTAATGACGGTTAATGGCGAGCACATTGACTTGGCAGCCGATACCCTTTGTGTCCATCACGAGAGCCATGACGTACTGCAATTCCTTGGCGAAGTACATAAGTGGGCAAAGCAAAACGATGTAAAAATTGAACCAATCACAGCTCGATAGGTAAAAAGCCATCCAGCAATGCCATCCCATTATCGGGAGAGGGACGTTGCTGAATGGCTTTTTTCATTTTTCCGTTCTTTGATTGTGCCGTTGTCAATCAGGAAAATGACATTGGCGAGCTTCTCGGCTTCCTCACGATCATGGGTGACCAGCAGAAACGGGATGTTCCACATGGCGTGAAGGCGAAGCAACTCATCCTGGCATTGTTTACGGGTATCCGCATCCAGCGCGGATAAAGGCTCATCAAGGAGCAGGATGTCTGGTTCAGTCGCCAGCGCTCGTACAAGTGCCACCCGTTGTTTTTGTCCCCCGGATAACTGGTGAGGATATTTTTGCAACAGATGATCGATTCCTACCGTGGACAACAATGGTTCTACATTCAGCTCATGCCCCTTTTTCAAGCCGTAGCGAACATTTTGCTCGACGGTCATGTGAGGGAACAGCGCATAATCTTGAAATAAATACCCGATGTTGCGTTTTTGTACAGGTAGCGGCTTCTGTCCTTCTCGATAAAAGATGTTCTCGTTTAATTGGATCACACCCGTATCAGGATGAACCAGACCTGCAATACTGTTCAATATCGTTGTTTTGCCAGAGCCGGATGGTCCGAACAGCACGACAATTTCCTTTTGCACCGAAAAGGACACATCCAGAGTAAAATCAGGCAAACGCTTCTGTATGTGGACAAAGAGCAATGACCATTCACCTGCCTTACTTTTGATTGGCGTACCTGCGCACATTGCGACGACTCCACCAATTCAGCCAGAGAGTCGTACCCATCCCCAAGGAAACAATAATGACGACCCAAAACAATGCCTTATCCATTTGACCAGCCTCAACAGCAAAATAAATGGCGACGGGAATCGTATCGGTTTTCCCAGGGATATAGCCTGCGAGCATCAGCGTAGCGCCAAACTCCCCTAAACCACGTGCAAAAGAAAGAACAAACCCTGCCAACAGGCCAGGCCAAGCCAACGGAAAGGTAACGGTCCAGAATAATCGCCATTCGGAAGCACCCATCGTGCGTGCCGCATTCTCCAAACGACGATCCACTCCCGTGAAGGCAGCGACTGCACTCTGATACATCAACGGAAAGGAAACGACAATCGAGGCAATAACGGCTCCTGTCAGCGTAAAGACGACGGTAATATTGAACCATTCATGCAGAAGCTGACCGAGAAAACCATTTTTTCCGAAAAGCAGCAACAAGCCGAAGCCAACAACAGTAGGAGGAAGAACAAGCGGAAGCAAAAAGAAGGACTCCAGCACATTCTTCCCCCAAAAATCTTTTTGTGTCATCCACCTTGCAAAAACCATCCCCAGGACAAAAACAAAGGAGGTGGAGAGCGCAGCAACTTTAAGGGAGAGCATCAAAGGAGTAAGATTGGTTTCGATCACGCTTGCCACCTCCAATTCGATTCGTTTGGTTTATTGAAACCCGTACTTCTGTAAGATCGCTTTTCCTTTATCGCTTGTCAAGTAGGCTAGAAAAGCTTTTGCTGCATCTGGGTTCTTCGATGCGCTGACGACTGCACCTGGATAAACGATCGGCTTGTGCCATTCAGGCTTTGCTGTCGCCAATACCTTAACATTTTTCGAAGCTGCGGCATCACTGGAGTAGACAATGCCGACTTCGGCGTTACCGGATTCTACGAAGGTCAAGACTTGGCGAACATCGCTGCCAAATACCATTTGTGCCGAAAGAGAATCCCACATTTTCAGCGTATCCAATGTTTCTTTTGCATATCGTCCTGCCGGGACTGTATCAGGCTCACCGACGGCAATATGCTTGATTGCTGAGTTGTTTAGCTCTTCAAAAGAAGAGATAGCGACAGCACTTGTGTTACCCGCAATGAGAACAAGCGAGTTTTGCGTGAAGTCTTGGCGTGTGTCTTTGGCAATCAGTTGCTGTTCCGCTAGACCGTCCATGTCTTTTTTACTAGCAGACAAAAATACGTCAGACGGAGCGCCTTGTGTAATCTGTGTGGCGAGTTTGCCAGAGCCTCCGAAGTTAAAGGTGAGGGTCGTTCCCGGGTGTTCTGTTTCGTATTGGGTTTTCAACTCATTCAAGGCATCTGTCAAGCTGGCAGCAGCAGAAATCATCAGTTCTACCTTTGCTGCATCGGTTTTGGCTGGCTCACTTGTTTGTGGCGCTGTTTGCGTTGTCGAGCAAGCAGTCAGCATCAAGCAAAATGCTGTCAATAAGGCTAACCAGTGCTTCTTCATAAAAAAGGACCCCCATAATTATATTTAGTTATAATTAATTATAACTGGACATAACTAGATTATATGGATTCGTAATGAATAATCAATTGCGATTTTACGACACTTGTTTGAAAATAGAGCAAAGGAGATAACGGAGGCGGGACATGAGTCAACAAAATTCTTACACCACCGAAGAAATAGCAAAAATTCTACGTATTTCTAAGCTGACGGTCTACGACTTGATTAAAAAAGGCGAGCTGCCTGCATATCGGGTCGGTCGGCAAATGCGCGTAGACGAAAGCGATCTGGAAGCGTACAAGGCGAAGGCAAAGGGGGAATACAGACAAGCCTCAGCTGTCAGCATCCCGCAGACAGGACAAGCTCAGCAGCCGTCACGACATGAGCAGGCTGGCACAGGTCGGAATATCATTATCAGCGGGCAGGATGTGAGCTTGGACCTACTGGCTGGGCATTTGGAGAAAAAGGATGAGGCATACCGACCGCTTCGCTCGTACGTGGGCTCTCTGAACAGCCTTGTGGCGATGTATACGGGTAAGGCTGATATCGTCAGCACTCACTTGTACGATGGGGATACCAATGAATACAATGTCCCGTATATTCGTCGCATTTTGTGTGGGCATCGTTATGTTGTCATCAATATGTTGTCACGTTGGGCCGGATTTTACGTTCAGGCAGGCAATCCGAAACAGATGAAAGCATGGAGCGATTTCACGAAGCCGGGCATTCGCATGGTCAATCGGGAAAAAGGGTCAGGTGCACGCACGTTGATTGAAGAGCAGTTTCGATTGGCAAAAATAGCGGGGAGTGACGTGATTGGCTATGAACGGGAAGAGTCCAATCACCTGGCAGTCGCAGGGGTAGTAGCACGGCGCGAGGCAGACGTAGGGGTGGGCATTGAAAAGGCAGCTTCACTCGTCGGAGTGGAGTTTGTCCCTACTATTCGTGAGCGATATGACCTCGTCTTGTTGAAAAACAAGGACAACGAGCAGCTCATTCAGGCAGTGCTTGATGTTCTCGGGTCGCGTCCATTTCAAAAGGAACTGGAAGCAGTCGGAGGATATGATCTGAGCCAGACCGGAAAAATTATGTACGAAACCTGGTAAACACTAAAGTAAGCTGCCAATCATTACGATACAATGAGTGGCGGCTTTTTATTTTCACAGAAAGATCATCGCCAAATAAGGCGGTTTCTCTACAGAATCTCCTGAATTTCTACTCAGTTTGACATATATTTGCTACAATGAAACAAAAACATATAGCGCCTGCCGCCGGGCGATTTATTATATGGGGGCTGTCATGAAATCACTACATAAAACCAGCTTGCTCGTATGCGTGACGATCCTCGTTTTTTTCGGCTCAGTTGGGGTCGTCGCGTATTGGCCAGCCATTTCTCAAATCATTGCCATGAATCAATCACCTGAGGGGGAGCAAACGTTCGTCGATCCATTTTCATATGATCCGCCTCTGCCGTCTTATGTAAAGGATTTAAACCCGGTATATAAGATTCAAGCTGAATTACATACGTCTGAAGCAAAAATAACCGGAAACATGACATTGGAGTTCGATAATCCGAAAACGCCAGATGTACGATTGTATATTTACGATTACCTTTGGAACAAAATGACGGTGAAGTCGATTCGCTACAAGGACAAGCCGCTTTCTTTTGAACGTGGTCAATCGCTGGTGAAGCTGGCAAATCCTCTTGGTAAGGAGCTTCGTGGCGCCTTAACCATTGAATTCGAGAACCCGGTTCCACGCAGAGGCACACGTTTTGGGGTCAAAGACGATATATGGACGTTGACGACTTGGTACCCGATGCTTGGGGCCCAAAATCAAAAAGGCGTTTGGTATGACCCGCCGCAACGCGTTGATTTTGGTGATCCATTCGTCTACCACTATGGAGATTACGATGTGTCATTTACCTCTCCACAAGGCTACAAATGGGTCAGTTCGTGGGGCAGAGGGCAAACGAAGTCAATCGGTGGAAATAAGCAGCAAGTCCATTATCAAGCAAAAAATCTGTTGAACTTTGGATTGGTGGGAAGTCCGCTTTATCACATTGAAACGATTCAATTTGCTCCGAATTTAACGGTGGACATTGCTTCCGTGGATAAAGGTAACATTGAACGAATCAAGACCATTGCCCAATCGGTCTTTCCTACTTTCATCGACATGTATGGACCGTTGCCGTATCCGCATGTGGCGATTGCGGAAACAAGTTCAGGAACGACGTACGCCATGGAATACGCAAACCTCGCTGTGTTCAAAAGAGACATGCATCACAATAATTTGATCGATCATTGGCTGCCGCATGAGGTAGGACATCTTTGGTGGTACAACAGTGTAGCTACCTTGGAGTCCTCGCATGGGTGGCTTGATGAGGGGCTGGTAGAGCTCGGTGTTTCCCATTACTTGCAGAAGCGTTATGGTGCTCAATCAGCTACGACTCTGCTGGATACGTACAACCGGGATGTTAAACGTTTGCAAGAGCGTTATCCAAATGGAAAGCTCGACAAGCCATTGCAGAGGTTTGCCACCGAAGAAGAGTTTAAGCTGACCTGGTATTCCCGGGGAGCACTCCTGTTCGACAACCTGCGCCGCAAAATTGGTGACGATGCCTATAAGCGATTCTTGCAGCGCGTCCAGCAAAATTATCATGGCAGTGTCATTGGTGCAGAGCATCTCGATCAGGCGCTTGGACAAACCTTGCAAGGGGAAGCGAAATATTTCACCCTGTATACCAACAGTGCAAATAAGAATGGCTTTGGTGCTGTTCAATTGGAACCCTATATCACCACAATCATTAATAACATGAGTTTTTATCCATCGATTCCAGCTCGGGTCACCCAAAATACGGTGTATATCCCGTTGCGAGAGCTCGGTGAGAAAATGGGATTAGCGATTAGCTGGGACGACAAGAAACAAATGATCCGCGTAAAAGGAAATGGACGCGAGGTATTTATAAAGGAACGGGAGCGCTTTGCTGACGTAGATGGGAAGCGAATCGATCTAGGCAGCCCGTTAATTGAGATCAAAGAACGTACGATGGTTCCACTGTCCTTTTTTGAAAAAGCATTGGGATATGAGACAGCGTACAATCAACAACAAAAAACGGTGAAGATCAATACATACCAAACGATTGGAAGGGCGGCAGAAACAAAATGAAAAACCTGGTGTTGGTCGGATTTATGGGAACGGGAAAAACCACGGTTGGCGCCGCACTCGCTGCCTCTTTGGGAATGAAGCATACGGACTTGGATGATGCGATTGTGGAAAGTGAAGGTCGGAGTATTCCAGAAATCTTCACGGATCAAGGAGAAGCGTATTTCCGAGACGTTGAGACGAAACGTCTGGCGCAATTACTGGCAGTAGGATCTCAGGTAGTAACAACTGGGGGAGGAGCTGTATTGCGGAAGCAAAATGTAGAGATGATGATGGAGCATGGCATCGTCATCGCGCTGCATGCCACGGAAGAGGAGCTCATCAAGCGTTTGGAAAATGATACAGGCCGGCCGTTGTTGACAGGAGGAGTCGCAACCAGGGTAAAAACCTTAATGACGGAGCGCGCAGGTGTATACGATTTCGCTCCGATTCAGGTGGATACGACAGGAAAGAGCCTTTCCGATATCGTGATGGAAATTACGAGCCAAGTGGTTGAAAGAACACAGGACGGGGAACAATAGAGGGGACAGCGCTTGCGCCGTGGTGGAATCCACGAGTAAGAAGGAGGTCAAGTGCGATGTCCTTTCAGGAATATTTAAAGTACCTGACGAAACTGTTTGTCCAGTACATGGACACCCCAAAAGATGAACGCCGTTTGCGTAAGACTCCACGGGAGTCCTGGTCGTCACGCTGGTTTGGTGCCATTCCCATGTCCATTCGATTGTTGTGGCGCAAATAAAATTCGTAAACCTATCATGAACGAGACGGAGGGTGCATATGGCGAGAGTAGCGGTAGAAAATTCCCTGTCTGAAGTGTGCAAGATGCTGCGTCAAAATGGTTACGAAGTTGTTGATCTGGGCAACTGGCAGCAGGTGGTAGATGCGATTGTCATTACAGGACAGGATATCAACGTACTGGGTGATCAAAACAAAACGATTACTGGAGCTCCCGTCATTAATGCAGAGGGTATGACGGTCAATGAAATTTTTCATGCCGTTCATGAACGTCTCTCTCCTACAGAACATCGGTGAATAGAAAACGTAAAAAACAAGCTCTCCAACCGGTTATTCGGCAGGAGAGCTTGTTTCGTTTACGAAAAATCGTCCGACGCGATGGGCATACGAATACGGAACAAAGCGCAGGCCCTCATCCCATACACCGACATAAGCATTTTGATCATTCCATAAATGCAGGGACCCCACGACAAAGGGTGCCAAAACCTGTGACTGATGAATCGGGACGGCTAATGTTACCGGTGAGGTATAATCTTGCTGCCATAATTGGTTCCAGGACACGTCCGTATCCGTTGTACTCATTTGGCTGACCCACCCGATATGATCAAAAGGATCAGACTCGGCTGCGCTTAAAATTCTCATTTGAGTCAGGCGTTGGCCATTTTGTATGAGCTGCTCGTCTGCAAAAGCATCGACAGCGGGTTCACTAATTTGAAAAGAAGTGGGATACATTTCTCCCGTTTTTGCATTGACCATTTGTGTATCTGACTTCTGGGTGATCAGCCAGTAGGAAGCGAACCCGTCATAAACTGGCTCTGCCGCGATTTCCTTCGGAGCAAAAGCGTCATCGAACAAGATGTACTCCCCGACACCGTATTCCAGCAGAACAAATTTTTGATGGGTAGTGGAATCAGGTGCTTCTCCTACCACCAAATATCCTACTTGCTTGTCCGCTTTTTTTATACTTACCAGCCATTGATGCTGTCCCGCACCAAGTGTTTGCACGTCCGTCTTTGCGTCTTGCCATTGCTTGAATTGAGGGTCTCGGCTTGCGATCGCATCCATCCATTCTCGAATTTGTGCTTGGAATTGCTTGTCCCAGCTAGCTTCGTCTTGCGCAAAAGCTGGTGAGGAAAGCAGCATTAGAGCCAAAAGAGCAGCGATAAAAGGAAAAAATCGTCTGGTCACAACTATGCACCACCTTTTGTAAAGGCTTAACCTATTCCTATTGTAACCAGCTATGACAAAAAGATTTGTTGCAACGTGTCTTTTCTGTTTCACATTTTCTCGTTGATCTTTTACATGATTCGCCCTGATGCGGGGAGATGTCGCATGCTTTTTGCTTTCGATGACCGCAAGAGCGGAGGAACGGAAGATAAATAGAACAAGCCACCATTAATGAACGAAACTTCGATCCGCGGCTCGTATTGCCATGCCAGCTCGTCTTTTCTGCGTTGTCGCTCCTCATCTGGCGTGCTCTTTTTCCACTCAGCTTGATTAACCTCTTCGCGTGGAGTGATTGGGATTCCGTTTGTACGTAAAAAGTCGAGGATTCGTCCGCCAGACGCCCGGTATTCGTCAAAAGATACGGGCTGTTCGACAGAAGTTGGTCCAGCTGGATCAGGCTCGGGGTGCAGAGCTTCTTGCTCGAGTGACGGCTGAGCTTCCGGCTGCTCTGCTTCTTCTTCTTCGGCTTCGTCTGTGTTTGTCTGCTGATTTTCCGGTTCGCGTCGTGCCAATTCTTCATAGTACGCTTCCAAGATGGCCAACTCTTCACGCAAACGTGTGCGCGCTTCCTCTGCCCATTGCTGATCTTCTTGTTCCAGTGTATGTTCGACTTCCTGCTGTGCCATTTGGAGGGCTTCCTGTATGGTAACCTTCCGATCCAATGTGTAGTAGTAGTCAGGGATCGCAGGGGTCAGGGAAAGTGAAAATAAAAACGATGTGAAATCCGTCACCAGCCGTGGCTGATGCAAATTAATCCCCAGGTACAATAAAATGTCCCGTCGCTTGTCACAGAGCAGAGAAATCTTTAAATTCATCCCGAGCCAAGGCACGAGAGGGGTTGACCTACGCTTGCCTGCATTACCTAAAAGGCCCCCTTGTTGCTCGTACATACAGACAAAGCTGCCGTGCTTTTTGGCTGAAGCGAAAATTTGTTGCATGCGGGTAGCGCCTATATGCAGATGCTCAGATCGCAAACCTTCAGGCGTGCAATCCGGATGAAAAGTAAAGGTGAGCACCAATGGCTGATAAGCCAAATTCATCTTATCTACCCAGCTCCAGTAAAAAGGGCGATTGCCGATATCTTTGTCCACCTCGACAGGGAGCTTGACTGTGAAATAATCCGGGTGAGACTCGACGATATGGGCAGAAAAAGTCGCCAAATAGCGCTCGACAAATTGTCTGACCTGTTGTTGCTGCATCAGGAGACCTCATTTCTTTTTTGTTTCCAACAAAAATTATTGGTCAGCCGCCTCAGAAAGCGGGACGGCTTCTTTTGTTATTTTGCTTGCCCGAATGGCGTGTCCAATGTTATCGAGCTTTAGCGCCATTTCTTTGGACGAACGGGAATCCATAATGATTTGAATCAGATTATCTTCCAAGGAGTGATTTAGATTCAGGCGTTCCACAATATCATCGAGTTCACCGATGACCATTTCAAACAGATCGATTTTTTCATACAGCAGCTTGAGAATATGCTCCTCGATCGTTCCTGTTGTCGATAAATTGTAAATGTGCACATCCCTTTTTTGACCCAGTCGATGGACGCGACCGATTCGTTGCTCCACTCGCATGGGATTCCAAGGCATGTCGTAATTAATCACCTGATTGCAGAACTGCAAATTGATACCTTCGCCGCCTGCTTCCGTCGCGATCAGGACTTGTGCTCGGTTTTGGAAAAGATCAGTCATCCAGTCCTTTTTGCTGCGTTTAAAGCCGCCGCGAAAGGGGACAGAAGTAATGCCGTGGTCATGCAAATATTTTTGCAGGTAGTTTTGTGTTGCCCGGTACTCTGTAAAAATGATCACTTTGTCGTTGATTTGTTGAATGAGCTCAACCGTTTTGGCAGCTTTGGAATGCGTCTCAATTTGTTTGATCATCTCGACTAGCTCAAGAATTTGCGTACGCAGGGGAGAGTCCTCGCCAGTGCGCTGGTGCATATTATACAGCGTCATAAATGCAGCTTCCTTACTTGAACAGACCTCACGCTGCAAGGTAATCAAAGCAAGGGAGTTGAAGCCCCCAACCCCCAATCCAGTTTGGTACTGCTCGCGGACAAAGCGGGTCACGCCTTCGTACAACGTCATTTCCTCAGGCGAAAGGTCAATCGGAATGGACTGAACGCGGCGGCTGGTAAATTGGATACCGCCATCACTTCGTTTGTTGCGAATCATGACCTTTTCAATTTCTTCCCGCAATTTCTCGCTGTTTTTGGATTGGCGTTTGCCCTCTACGTAATTGGTAGAGAAGGTGGAAGTATGGCCGAGATGACCTGGCTTTAACAAATTGATGAGGTTGTACAGCTCGTCCATCTCGTTTTGAATGGGGGTGGCTGTAAGGAGCAGGCAATATTTTTTGCGGATCTCTTTGACGAACTGATAGTTGCGTGTCCGTTTATTTTTGAGTTTATGGGCCTCGTCGATGATCAGCATATCGTAATCGATGTCGAGTACGTGTCGCCTGTGCGGATCTCGTTTTGCTGTATCTATCGATGCAACCACGACTTCGTGCTGGCGCCACATGTATTCTTTTTTTTGTGCGACGGCTGCAATGCCGAATTTTTGATGAAGCTCTTTTGTCCATTGAATCACGAGAGAGGCCGGAACCAGGACGAGAATTTTTTTAGCCAAGCCGCGAACCATATACTCTTTCATGATCAATCCTGCTTCGATCGTCTTTCCCAGACCGACCTCATCTGCGAGAATGGCACGACCGCGCATTTCTAGCAGGACCCGTTTTGCTGTGTCCAACTGGTGAGGAAATGGCGATAAGAGTGGGAGGTATTTCAGACACTGTAGCTGGTCAAATTCGTGAACAGCCATCGCTTCCTCGGCTTCCAATGAGAGCTTGAACAGCTCCCACTTATCCCAGGGGCCATCTTCTTGCATGCGTTCTGTAAGCGGATTGATCCAACTCGTATCAAATGAAATAGGAACATTCGGCATATAAGATACTCCTTTTCATAGCTCTGCCATAACTTTCAAGGTTATCGTCAAAAAACTGAACATTTATCTATTGTCAATGTGTTTTGTTAAGTTTTTCTGAATCTGACTGTTAATTTGTATATTTTCAACTTTGGACTCTCATGGTAGGATAAAGAGGTAGTACATCCCTTAGTATGGAAATGACAGCAGAAACTTATGTATGACCATGAAACAACCGCGAATGATGGTAGTAGGGAGAGACTGCTTGAACGTTTGGCAGCGCCGAAGGAGCAAGCCGGTAAACGGTGAATCTCTCAGGCAAAAGTACCTCTACCGGACGCAACTCTGGAGAGAGCTCACATGAGCCACCAAAGGGGAAACTTGCAAGTGGGGAACGATGTAACCCCCCATCTGATTCGCAAGGTAACTCTCAGGTACCAAGGACAGAGGAGGAGAAATGGGCACCATTCATTTTGGTGTACCCGTTTTTCCCCCTCTGTTTTGTTTTGGTCGATAAGACTCCTATCGACATAAGTGCAACGAAGGCCTCGCCAAAGGCTCAGTGAAGCCAAGTTTTCTAAGATCTTATTGTTCACAGGAGGTGCCACATGTCCAATTTGAAACGTACGCCACTATTTGATTCTTATGCAAAGTATGGCGCGAAAACCATCGACTTCGGTGGTTGGGATCTGCCAGTGCAGTTTACAAGCATTGGTCAAGAGCATGAAGCCGTTCGGACTAAAGCTGGTCTATTTGATGTTTCCCATATGGGAGAAGTGGACGTAAAAGGGGAAAACGCTCTTTCTTATCTCCAGCGTGTGACTACGAATGACGTGTCCAAGCTGCAAGTCGGGCAGGCGCAGTACAGTGTGCTTTGCTACCCGGATGGGGGGACGGTAGACGATCTGCTTGTTTACAAGTATGCAGATGATCATTACCTGCTCGTCATCAACGCGGGGAACATCGACAAAGACTATGCGTGGCTAGAAGAACATCTGATTCCAGGCGTAACGATTGAGAATATTTCGCCACAAACAGCACAAATCGCGATTCAAGGTCCTTTGGCAGAGTCCATTCTGCAAAAGCTGACGACTACAGACTTGTCACAAATCGGTTTTTTCCGTTTTGAGCGTGATGTGCAAGTGAGCGGCATTCCGGCATTGGTCTCTCGCACTGGCTATACTGGCGAAGATGGCTTCGAGATTTATTTGGATGCCGATCGTGCAGCAGAGCTGTGGGACATTTTGCTCGATGCCGGAAAAGATGAAGGTCTGTTGCCGTGCGGTCTCGGTGCGCGCGATACGCTTCGCTTTGAAGCCAAGCTGCCACTGTACGGTCAAGAGCTCAGCAAAGACATTACGCCGATCGAAGCGGGCATTGGCTTTGCTGTCAAGGTAGACAAAGAAGTGCCGTTCATCGGTCAAGAAGTACTGAAGGCACAAAAAGAAAACGGAGCTCCACGCAAGCTGGTAGGGATCGAAATGATCGATCGTGGGATTCCGCGCACGCATTATCCTGTCTATGTGGGAGAAGAGCTCATTGGCGAAGTGACGACGGGAACACAATCCCCAACCTTGAAGAAAAACGTCGGTCTCGCTCTCGTAAAAACCGAGCATGCTGCGCCAGGTACACAAGTAGAAGTAGAAATCCGCGGAAAACGTCTGAAAGCAGAAGTCGTTGCCGCTCCATTTTATAAACGCCCAAAAAACTAAACGATCCACCACATACATCCTTTTAGAGGAGGACAACGTCCGTGAAATACCGCTACCTGCCCCAAACTGATCAGGACAAGCGCGAAATGCTGGAAACCCTCGGCATTTCGAGTGTAGAAGAACTGTTTGCTGATATTCCGGAAGAAGTGCGCTTCAAAGGTGCTTTGAATATTCCAGAAGCACTTTCCGAGCCAGATTTGGTGAAGTATTTTACACACCTCGCAAATAAAAACGTAAACTTCAGCACGCATGTTAACTTTCTAGGTGCGGGTGTTTATCAACATTACACGCCGAGCACAGTCAATCACATGCTGCTCCGCGGTGAATTCTTTACCGCTTATACACCTTACCAGCCAGAAATCAGCCAAGGTGAGCTGCAAGCTATTTTTGAGTTCCAAACGATGGTATGTGAGCTGACTGGCATGGAGGTAGCCAACTCCTCGATGTATGACGGCGCGACTTCTTTGGCAGAGGCAGCAATGATGGCTGCTGGCCATACTGGCAAAAAGCGCGTAATCGTTTCCCGTGCTGTACATCCAGAAGCGCGTGGCGTTTTGAAAACATATGCGTATGGTCAAAACGTTGAGCTAGTTGAAGTAGGTATCAACAGCAATGGTGTTACGGATACAGCGGCTCTGGAAGCGCTTGTCGATGAAAACACAGCAGCGGTCATCGTGCAGTATCCGAACTTCTTCGGAAACGTAGAGGACTTGGGAGCGATTGAACCAATCGCGCACGGAAAAGGTGCACTGTTGATTACATCCTCCAATCCGCTTGCTCTGGGTGTACTGGAGGCGCCGGGCAAACTGGGCGCAGATATCGTAGTGGGCGACATGCAGCCATTTGGTATCCCAGCATCCTTTGGTGGACCACATTGCGGATACTTTGCTACCACATCCAAACTGATGCGCAAAATGCCAGGTCGTATCGTCGGTCAAACGAAGGACGAAAATGGCAAACGCGGCTTCGTTTTGACACTGCAAGCGCGTGAACAACATATTCGTCGTGAAAAAGCGACTTCCAACATCTGCTCGAACCAAGCGCTGCTCGCATTGGCTGCTTCTATTGCCATGACAGCACTCGGCAAACAGGGTGTACAAGAAATGGCGATGATGAACCTGCAAAAAGCTCATTACGCCAAGAATGCTCTGCAAGCAAAAGGCTTGGAGATCGTATTCACTTCTCCATTCTTCAACGAGTTTGTGGTGAAGCTGAACAAACCAGTTGCAGAAGTAAACAAAGGCCTGTTGGCTGCAGGAATCATCGGGGGCTATGATCTCGGTCTCGGCTATCCAGAGTTTGCAAATCATACCTTGCTTGCAGTAACTGAGCTGCGAACCAAAGAAGAAATCGACACATTGGCGGCTGAATTGGAGGCGATCACACGTGCGTAACGACCAAGAGAAAGCACTGATTTTTGAAATGAGCAAGCCAGGCCGTGTGGGCTACAATTTGCCGGCATTGGATGTTCCAGAAGTAGAAGTAGCAAGCCTTTTGCCAAAGCACCTCATTCGCGAAACGCCGGCTGAGCTGCCTGAGGTATCTGAGCTGCAATTGGTTCGTCACTATACAGAATTGTCTCGTCGCAACCACGGGGTAGACAATGGCTTCTACCCGCTTGGTTCTTGCACGATGAAATACAACCCGAAAATTAACGAAGACGTTGCCCGTTACGCAGGCTTTGCGCAGACACATCCGTACCAACCGGAAGAAACCGTACAGGGTGCTTTGGAGCTGTTGTACAACCTGCAAGAAGAGCTGGGTGAAATTACAGGCATGGACGCAGTTACTCTGCAACCAGCCGCTGGTGCTGCGGGTGAGTGGACAGGTTTGATGATGATCCGCGCCTACCACGAGAGCCGTGGGGAAGGCCATCGTACCAAAGTAATCGTGCCGAACTCCGCACACGGTACGAACCCGGCATCTGCTGCTGTAGCTGGTTTGGATACCGTAACCATTGCATCTGACGAGCGTGGATTGGTTGACATTCAAGCGCTGCGTGATGCAGTAGGACCTGACACGGCTGCTTTGATGCTGACGAACCCGAACACACTCGGATTGTTTGAAGAAGATATCGTGGAAATGGCGAAAATCGTCCATGAAGCTGGCGGCCTCTTGTACTATGATGGTGCGAATGCGAACGCGATTTTGGGAATTGCCCGTCCGGGAGACATGGGCTTCGACGTGGTGCATCTGAACTTGCACAAAACGTTTACAGGACCTCACGGCGGTGGCGGTCCAGGTGCAGGTCCGGTCGGCGTGAAAAAAATTCTCGAGCCATTCCTGCCTACCCCAATCGTAGCGAAAAAGGAAGACGGTAGCTTCTACTGGGACAGCAATCGTCCGGCTTCCATCGGTCGCGTAAAAGGCTACAACGGAAACTTCGGTATTCTTGTTCGTGCGTACAGCTATATCCGTACGATGGGGCCAGAAGGCTTGCTGCAAGTTTCCCAAAACGCGGTTCTCTCCGCCAACTACATGATGCGTCGTCTGGCAACGGCTTATCATCTGCCATTTGATCGCGTCTGCAAGCATGAGTTCGTCCTGTCTGGAGTGAACCAGAAGAAGCTGGGCGTACGCACGCTCGATATCGCAAAACGCTTGCTCGACTTCGGTTATCACCCGCCAACGATCTACTTCCCATTGATCGTGGACGAGTGCCTCATGATCGAACCGACCGAAACCGAGACAAAAGAAACGCTCGATGAGTTCATCGACGTCATGCTGCAAATTGCCCGCGAGTGCGAGGAAACGCCAGAAATCGTTCAGGAAGCTCCTCATACGACTGTGGTCAAACGTTTGGATGAAGCGACAGCGGCAAGAAAGCCAATCTTGCGTTATCAGCCGCAAGCATAATCCTAGATTCCAGGAAAAGTCGCCTGTTGTTATGGGCGGCTTTTCTTTCTGATTGGTGCTATCATGAGGGGAGAAGAGGCAGGGGAGGGTTCGAACCGAATGAAGAGAAGGATTGTGTTTACCGGTGGTGGTTCGGCAGGCCATGTTACTGTGAATCTTGCGCTCATTCCCCACTTTATCAAGCTGGGCTGGGAAGTCGCCTACATTGGTTCTGCGACAGGAATCGAACGTGAGCTGGTCGCCAATCATCCAAAAGTCTGCTATTTTGGCATTTCTTCAGGAAAACTGCGACGTTACTTTGATTGGAAAAACGTAAGTGACCCGCTGCGAGTCCTCAAAGGCATTTGGCAAGCTTCTCGCTTTCTCGGCAAGTGGAAACCGGATGTGATTTTTTCCAAAGGGGGCTTCGTTTCTGTACCGGTCGTATTCGGAGGGTGGCTAAACCGTCTTCCCGTTGTCATCCATGAATCTGATCTGACACCTGGTCTCGCAAACAAGCTGGCTGTCCCTTTTTCCAACAAGGTGTGCGTAACATTTCCAGATTCCCTTTCGAAAATACCGGGAAACAAAGGTATTCACGTAGGTGCAGTCGTGAGAGAAGAGTTGAAGCAGGGGCGAAAAGAAGCGGGCTTGGTGTACTGCTCCTTTACCGAAAAAAAGCCTGTCTTGCTTGTCATGGGGGGAAGCTTGGGAGCACGACGAATCAACGAGGCGGTACGGCGCACATTGGCTAACTTGCTGGAGCATTTCTCCATTGTACATATTTGTGGCAAAAATCAAGTGGATGAAACGATTCAGGTAACAGGCTACAAGCAATTCGAGTATGTTCAGGAGGAGTTGCCTGATTTGCTAGCGATGGCAGATCTTGTTGTGTCTCGTGCTGGCTCCAATGCAATTTATGAGTTTTTAACCCTGCAAAAGCCGATGCTCTTGATACCGTTGTCCCGTGAAGCAAGTCGGGGTGATCAGATTTTAAATGCTCAGTCCTTTGAAAGGCAGGGCTTGTGTCATGTTTTGCTGGAAGAAGAGCTAACGGATGATCGCTTTTATCAAGCAGTGAATGACTTGCAAACGAACAAGCAGTCCATCTTGCAGCGAATGCGCGAAGAAAATGAGAAGAAAACAGATGCACTGGCGAAGGTCATGGCAATTTTACAGGAGGCAGCTCGTGCAAATTAGCCCATCAAAGGCTTGCCGTCCCTCGTGCCAGAAGCGTACAATGAAGGCGTTGTGAATGAGGAGGTACATAGATGGAACAGTGGCGCTATATCGTGACCGAAGCCATGTCACCCGCGATGAATATGGCAGTAGATGAAGCAATTTTGCAGTTGCACAGTGAGGGCAAGGTTCTCCCGACCGTTCGTTTTTACACGTGGGACCCGGCGACACTGTCTATTGGTTATTTCCAGAAGGCCATCAAGGAAATCAATCTGGAGGAAGTTCAAAATAGAGGACTGGGCTTTGTTCGCAGAGCGACAGGAGGGCGTGCTGTTCTCCACGATCAGGAGCTGACATACAGTGTCATCGTGTCCGAAGAGCATCCGAAAATGCCTTCGAGCGTTACGGAAGCCTACAAAATCATCAGCTTGGGTCTTCTCCACGGATTCCAAAACCTCGGACTCTCGGCGGAAATGGTTTCCTTGGCAAGTGAAGAGGAGAAGGAAAAGTACAATTCTCCAGGGTCATCCGCTTGCTTCGATTCTCCCTCTTGGTATGAACTCGTGGTAGAGGGGAAAAAAGTAGCGGGAAGCGCGCAGACCCGACAAAAGGGTGTTATTCTTCAGCATGGCTCTATCCTGCTTGATATGGACGTAGATTTGCTATTCTCACTCTTGCATTTCCCATCCGAACGGGTAAAACAACGGATGATCGATAGCTTCCGACAAAAAGCCGTGACGATCAACGAAGTAAGCCCTCGGCCAATCAGTCTGCAAGAATCTATCGAGGCGTTCTCAAAAGGCTTTGCATCCGGACTGGAAGTGGAGCTGATCCCTTCAACGCTTACGGACGAAGAACTCGCTTTGGCAGAAGAACTTGTGCGTACGCGCTATGCCACAGACGAATGGAATTTGCGGCGTTAAAAAAGAGTAGCTCTCTCGGATTTATGTGCATACCGGGAGAGCTTTTTTTCATTACACGAGTATGTCCAGTGAAAATAATGTACTAGAATCCCATTTACGGGCAGGATGATCAAATACAGTAGATGGAAGAAAATACACTATTTTTGATTTAGTCCCCACCTTTTTTTGTAACGTGTCGTTACTCTATTTGTACTTGGAGTTCGGTTATATAGTCTTTATGGTTTGAAGAAGCATAATTATTCGAAAGCGAAACTTCGTATACATTATTCTCTTTTGAAAAGCCTAATGACTTCATTCATGGATTGACGAATAACAAAATGCGGAAATGTAACTTTCAATGTATCGGGTTCTTCGTCCTTATAGTCCTTCAATGTATAACGGAGGTTGTCAACATACGAGGATAGGTTGTAAGCCATTGTTTATAGACTTGTGCGAGAATGATGAAATTGGAGAAAGTGGGACATTAAACTAATTCTAAGAGTGACAGGAACCATATTATAAACCTTTTGTTTTTGATCGATTTTTAATACTATAAATACTATTGAATATAATTACTAAATAACGGTTGAGTTGTTATACATTACATGAGAAATGAGGGTATTCATATTCTATGACAACGATAGGTATTGATTTGGGAACTTCGAATAGTCTGGTAGCTTTTTGGTGTGATAACGGTCCCGAGCTAATACCGAATGCGTTGGGAGAACACCTTACTTCATCTGTTGTAAGCATCGATGACAATGGTGAAATTCTGGTTGGCCAAATTGCAAAAGAGCGTCTCATTACCCATCCCCATGTAACTGCAGCAGCCTTCAAACGGTATATGGGTACAGAAAAGCTGTTTAAGTTGGGGCAGTATTCATTTTCTCCTGAAGAGCTTTCCTCTTTTGTCCTAAAAGCATTGAAGGCAGATGCTGAAGCATTTTTTGGATATGAGGTTACGGAAGCGGTGATTAGCGTTCCGGCTTATTTTAATGACTCTCAGCGAAAGGCAACCAAGCGTGCTGCCGAATTAGCCGGGTTAAAAGTAGAGAGGCTCATCAGTGAACCTACTGCCGCTGCGATCGCGTATGGACTTCATCAGGAAAAGTCCGATACCAAATTCCTGGTCTTTGATTTGGGGGGAGGAACCTTTGACGTTTCTATACTCGAGTTTTTTGAAGGAGTCATGGAGGTCAAATCGATAGCAGGAGATAACTATCTTGGTGGCGAGGACTTCACCAAGCTACTCGCTGCCTATTTTGTTGAAAAAACAGGGATGGATTCTGAGGCTCTAGATGCCAAGGCACACTCTGCCATTGTCAAACAGGCGGAACTTTGTAAACGGATGATTGGCCGAGATCTGATTGGAAAAATGAACTTTACCATAAACGGCAAAACACATGAAATCAGCTTGGATCGAAATGAATTTGAGAAGCTTGCAAGTCAGCTCTTGCTTCGTTTGCGCCACCCGATCGAGCGAGCATTGAGAGACGCATCTCTTACTCCTGAGGAGCTGGATGCTATCATTCTCATCGGTGGTGCCACCAGAATGCCGATAATCAAGTCGACTGTTAGCAAAATGTTTGGACGCTTGCCCTACTCGCAAATCAACCCAGATGAATCGGTAGCGATTGGAGCTGCGATTCAAGTTGCTCTCAAGGAGAGAAACGAAGCCTTAAAAGAGATTATTCTGACGGATGTATGCCCTTATACGCTTGGAACCGATATTGTGAAAAGAACAGCAAGTGGCTTTGAGGATGGACATTATCTGCCGATCATTGAACGTAACACGCCCATACCGGTGAGCAAAGTAAAGCGTCTGTATACAGTCAATGATGATCAGACTGCGATTCTCACCGAAATATACCAGGGGGAGAGCCGCCGTGTCGAGAACAACATCAAACTGGGGGAACTCAAAGTAGAGGTGCCAAAAGGTCCCGCAGGCCAGCAGTCTATAGATATACGCTATACCTATGATATTAATGGGATTTTGGAGGTTGAAGTTACTATAGTCAGTACTGGCTTGAAAAAGAACATGATTATTGAGAAAAACCCAGGAAGCCTGTCACCTGAGGAGATCGAAGCTCGTCTTAACGAATTGAGAGATATCAAAATCCATCCGCGTGACAGGGCCGAAAATAGACTGTTGCTTGCTCGGGGTGAACGGATGTATGAAGAATCCCTTGGGGACAAACGCACAGAAATTGCATATTTACTGGAAAAGTTCGAAGCTGTGTTAGCCACACAAGATCAGCAACTGATAAAAAAGGCAACTTTAGCGTTTAAAAAACAACTGGATCATTTAGAAGGGTGGTTCGACTACTAATGGGTGTGTGGGAGGTACTTGGGATTGAACCCACAGAAGATATTCAATCGATTAAAAAAGCCTACTCCCAAAAACTGAAGGTTCACCACCCAGAGGATGATCCGGAAGGCTATCAAAGGCTAAGAGAAGCATATGACTATGCAGTGAAGGCTGCGAAAAAGGGTGCCATCAAAGAAACTGGCCCGTCGTTCAGCGATGAAAGCAACATCCATATCTGGCCCAATCCTCCCAACACGGTCGAGCTAACAGTTGAAACGATAGACCGACCAGAAGAGATTGACCCAGTAGATGAATTCATGGAACAAGTTGAAGAGGTGTATTCTGATTTCTCTTCCCGTATCAGCCATGAACAATGGTCAAAGCTTTTAAATAACGATATTGTCTGGAATGTAAGGCTCAATGAAATAGTAGAAGTAACCTTATTGGATTTCTTGCATGAACATCGGTTTCTTCCTAAAAGAGTTTGGGAATCCATCGAATACTGTTTTCGATGGCGTGAACTAGCAACAGAAGATCCGGATGATCGAATGGAGCTTTTCACCGAAGAGTTTTACCATTTTTATTGTAGACAATTGGATGAACCTGCTCTTCGTTATACCTTTATACAGCATGCAGCCGATTTAGACTACGATGTGTTTCTGAACAAGCGGGAGACGGCATATCAGGCACTTAAGGAAAACAATCTGGAACTGGCAGGTCAATCGCTTGATGAAGCCTATGCGATGTATAAAGATGATCCTGACTTGCTTCGGCTACAGGGTGAATACTTCCTTCGAATGGGTGAAAAGGAGTCTGCTCTTGCTGCAATGGAACACGGAATCCGTATTTATCCAGATGACATCGATTGGTATCTGATTCGATCTCGGATATGGTATGAAACCCATCAATTCGTAGAAGCAAAAGACGAGTGTCTGTACATCCTCTCACGTATGCCTGCCAATATGGGTGCCCTGCGTCTGTTGGGGAAATGCTTCATTCAGCTTGGTGAGTTAGAGAAGGCAGAGGAGAACTACTTGAAGATATTGGAGAGTTTTCCGAATGATATCGATGCCATAACCAGCCTTGCACAAATCCGTTCTGAGATGGTGGAGCGGGCCAAGCGGATGCCCATTTTCACCAGAAGATCAGTCATAAAGAGATTGTATAAAAAGCTTGGGAAGCCAAATTTTTTTGGCAGTGTGAAACTGTTTTGGATGCAGTTGCCCAAAGCAGGTGTCGCATTCATTCTATCCTTCATTCTTTTTCTACATGTTTTGTTATCTGATTCTTTCATCAATGATACCGGATTAACACCTATCTCCTATCTGAAAAATAGGATTCATCCTGTAGAACTATCTTCCACTGAGGTGCTGAATCAACTGGATTATTCTGATGTCGCCCAAATAAAGCTTCCCAGTGTTCAGTTTCTAGGAATAACAGAGTATCAATTAAAAGCCCAAACGGGTGCTATCAGTACTCGATATAATTCTTCCTACAGTAAGAAACGTAATTGGGCTCGAAGCATTCTCCCCACAGGATGGTTTTATGTTGCTAAGCTTGATAACTCATCAATCGTTTTATTGGTCTCAGATGCTAATCAAGCCGTGCAGATACAAAAAAGTAATTTCATTGATTCGCCAGGAACAATCGTGAAAATGCCGGAAGAGTTACCTGACTATGTATGGGAAGTTTTGCAGATTACAGACTTTGGATCCAAATACAAAGATTCCAAATTTGTTGTCGATAAACTAATTGTTGTACATAATGTCACGAATGAAGTTCCTGTTAAAGCAGTGATTTATTCCGTATTGTTACTAGTTCTCTATGCATTTTTGCTTCGACTGTTTGTCAGAACCTACAAAACGGTCCGATTCTAATAAGGAGGAACCGATGGCACCCACCGTTCTTACCTATAATCAGAAGGGTCACAGATTATTTCTGCGAGCTCTTTCGTCTGTTTGCTTTAGCAAAAGTGGAGCCTACTATTATGCGTTATATCATGAAAATTTAAGTAGACGAACGTGCCTATTTCTTCTTAAGGAAAAACAGATTACAGATAAGACCGCACTCATTGATACAATAAAATGGCTCATATCGGAAGGGAAGAGGGAAGAATTCAATCGTCTCCGTCATTTCTTATTTACTTTTTCCGAATCAGAACGAACGGCATACATTCAAGCGTTACCCGAGGACCATCAATCGAAATCTCAGTTGATTCTTGTCGATTACTATTCGAGAGGTCTGCCTTCAGCGGGGATTGCTGCTCATGACTATGCTTGGTGCGTCCTTTTATCCAGAGCTGGCTTGAAACTCGGTTACTTGCAAAAGGATCAGGCAATGGAATATATGTTAAGTGCTGCAAGACTGGCACAACAAGCGTATTCCGGATGGAGTGAATATATTGCCGGTTTTGTGGCAGGAATTGATTTTCTAATTCCGGATACGTCTTTCCAAACTGCTAAAGAAAATCGAGGTTTCTACACCAAGCTGCTCGCCTCTAGGCACAGTCCCATGCGTCAAGTTGATTGGAATGTAGCTCTCAACAGTAATAAATGATCTGACCTTCGTAAAATATCAGTCCTCATTCGTACCAAGAAAATGTAGGGCTGGCTTGATTTTGAGTAAACCAAACAAATGTTCAAAACATAGAGTGGTTACCAACACGTCCTCGTCGATTAACACGAGGGCGTGTTTTTAAATAGAAATATGGGATTATATAGGGATATTGGAATGATATGTGACACAAATAATTGCCCATCCGTCTTACCATTGGTTGGATCGATGCTCTAACCGGCAAAGTCATCGGGGAAGAAGCTGAACTGGCAGGGGAGCTCGTCAAGGTGTCCCGCCAATAAATGACGTAACAGCGGATTTGCTCTCGCAGCAATATCGGCTGTTTTTTGGTGCGCCTAGCATGGGCGTCGTTGTTCACTGAAAAGTCCAGTCCTAGTATTTCAAGGCACCGAATGATTTGGATGATATAGTTTATTCCTATTAACATTATTAATACTATATATTAGTCCAATAGAGGAAGTGGCCTTATTATGTAATTAAACTGCGGACGTCTAAATTTCGGTTTTGCAGAGGCAACATAATAGGGGAGGAACGATATCATGTCGATTTATGATTTTCAAGTCACCTCAATTAATGGAAAGCTGGTTGAATTGTCAGCTTACCGAGGGAAAGTTCTCCTCATAGTCAACACTGCCAGTAGGTGCAGCTATTCTCGTCAATTCGCTGGTCTTCAAAAGCTTTATGAAAGTTACCATGAGCAGGGGTTTGAAATACTTGGGTTTCCTTGTAACCAATTCAACGAGAAAGAGCCAGGGAACAACTCGGAAGTGCGGGAATATTGTGAGAGCAACTTTGGAGTGACCTTTCCGTTATTTGAGAAAATGGAGGTTAGAGGTCAGACTGCTCATCCATTATTTCAATTTTTAACAGAGCAAGCGCCATTTCAAGGTTTCGATACTCAGACCTCGGACGGTCAATGGATGCAGAGCTTTCTGCAAGAAAAGTATCCTGACATATACGCTGGTGTTGAGATCAAGTGGAATTTCACAAAGTTTTTGATCGAACGGAACGGTCATGTATACGGAAGATACGAAACAACGACGGAACCATTGGAAATAGTGCCAGTAATTAAATCACTGCTTTTAAAGTAAATGAATATTTTCGGCCATTCAATTAAACATCCCTGTAAAGGCTAAGAAATGGCCTTTGCCAAAAAAAGAAGAACTAACGAAGACGTTAGTTCATTCATAGGCCGAAACAGCAGCGGTAGTCTAAGACTTTATTTTTCACATCTTAGTCCGCCGCTGTTTCTTTTATTGAACCGGTCTTAAACTTATTTTGCGAAGGCTGCCGAATATATATTTGAAAAACCGCGTTAGATCAATAACCCCAGACTAAAACGTTATTTTCATTACACGAGTACACTTGTGTTGATATGCTGTTCAAACAAGTCTTGTAGCGTAAGTGCGACGGGTCCTGGCTGTCCGTTTCCGACAGCGACGCCATCTACCGAGATGAGCGGCATGATTTCCGCGGTCGTGCTGGTGAGGAATATTTCATTGGCTTGCTTCAAGAAAGCAATGTCGAATGCTTCTTCATGGACAGTGATGCCATTGTCTCGAGCCAAATCAATGACCACTTGCCGAGTAATTCCGTGCAGGATCAGATTGTCAGCCGGATGCGTATACAGCTCGCCATTTTTCACGACGAACAAATTGGAAGAGCTGCACTCTGTGATGATGCCGTTGCGGTGCAAAATTGATTCTTGGGCACCTGCATCCTTTGCGTATTGTTTGACGAGAACAGCTCCCAGCAAATTGAGCGTTTTGATATCGCAACGCAGCCAGCGAATATCTTCGACGAGCTGAGCTGTCCAGCCTTTCTTCATATCAGCAACAGGGCGGTCCTTGCGACGGACAAAGCCCATAATCACAGGCTGGATTCCAGACGGAATATCGTGTACACGCGGAGCGGTGCCACGAGATACTTGCAAGTAAAGACTGGCGTCGTCATTCTCCGTGATGTTGTTCTTGGCGATTAGCTGATTTGCTAAGTCTGTCAGCTCTTCTGCGTTCCATGGGAGCTCCATTTTTATTTCTTTGGCACTCCGAAATAATCGGGTAAGATGACCATCCCATTGGTACATGCGCCCCTTATAAATGCGTACTACTTCATAGATGCCATCCCCAAAGTTATAACCGCGGTCTTCTGGATGAACTGCGACTTGGCCTTCTTCTACCCATTTTCCATCTACATATAGCATGGTGCTTCCCCCTCAATGGATTCCAATCCGTTTCTTTCAAACGGTTTTTTGTTGATTCCACCTTAGCAAAAGGCAAGGACATCGGTCAATTTGAAAGTCGCCTTTTCTTTATCAATAATTTTACGGAGTAAAGCCTCTTTCTATTAAGAATTCATATGGAAGGAAGTCATGCGAAAAATCGACGTTTTGGGCAGAAGAAAGCGAAAGCTGTCCAGGGATGGCGCAGGATGAAGTTATTTGACTAACTATTCTGACTAGACTCGGTTTGTCGTAAACACCCATAATAAATAGCAAAGAGCGAAGGAAAGGGAGAATGCCATGCGATCTGTCCGTCATTATGCGCTATGTGCCCTGCTTGTCTGTGGAACGATATTGCCGATACCTTTCCTTTCCCATCGTGTTCATGCAGAAGAAGCTCAAGATTGGATCGATCGTGAACGCTTGTACAGCCATGTCGAGCAATTGGCGAGAACAGCCCGTCCACCTGCTACTGAAACGGAATTTGCGGCAGCGGTCTATGTGGAAAATACACTTCAATCTTACGGCTATAAGACCAAGCTCGATCCATTTTCTTATTATACGTACCGAAATCCTACTACTCTATCACTGACAATGGAAGAATGGCCGGGTCAAAAATGGACAGTAAGTGGATTTACTTTTGGGATCAATGGAACCGCAACAGCACAAGTGGTGGATGCAGGATTGGGAAGGGCGGTTGATTTTGCGAATGATGCCTCCCGGGGAAAAATTGCCTTGGTCAAGCGGGGCGATATTTCGTTCGGAGAAAAAGTACGCCAAGCAGCGGCTGCAGGAGCCGTTGGTCTGATTATCTGGAATGATCGGGAGGAAGGTTGGAATGCTTCACTGGGCGAACCCTTGGATATCGCTGTTCCTGTAATCGCTTTGTCCAAAGCGGATGGTACGAAGCTCCAAAAACGCATCTTGGACAAGCAGCCCGTGAAGGGAACCGTCAAGGTAGAAGGAGCCGTAACGACCAAGCAAACCTCGTATAATATCGTGGCAAGCCGAAAGCCTAATCAAAATGACACCGGGCAGGTCGTTATGGTATCCGCTCACCATGATTCCGCCGGGTTATCAGCCGGGGCAAATCACAATGGCTCTGGTGTAGCTGCCTTACTTGAGATAGCGCGTAATATCGCTGACAAGCCGATTGATACGGAAGTGAGGTTCGTTAGCTTTGGCGCGGCTACTTCGGGAAGCAGAGGTCCGATTGCTTATGCAAATGCCTTATCAGCCAAAGACCGACAAGCTATGATTGCAGCCTTTTATATCGAAGGGGTGGGCAGTCAAAAGGCGGAACTCGTTGCAACCAATTCGCAGGGAAACGAAAATCTGCCAACCCAACTCCTGAGAGCAGCAGGGGTGTCTCCAACAGATAAGGATGGGAAACGTGAACGAAACGGTGCAGCGGACTCTTTAGCCGCCGCGGGTATTCCTACGGCACTTGTGACGAGTGCAGGGATGGGACAAACAACAGATGACTCCATCGCGCAGATTGATTGGGCACAAATCGCAACGGCGACAAAGGCGGTTCTTTCAGCGATTGACAAAATTACAGAGCAAACAACGCCAGCTTATCCGATCGGTTCTCCAAATGGGGGACAGCGGAGAGCGGAAAGTGAGTCTTTGCAGTAAACAGTAAACGTTTCCTTCGGGGGACGTTTTTCGTTTGTGGTAAAATGAGGGAGAGTAACCATGTATAGAGGAGGCCTACATGACGATGAGTCCTTTAAATATTTTGGTGTTTATTCTTTTTTTCTTGGTAGTGGTCGGAATATTGAATTGGCTCCTATAATGGCGAAAAAAAGTGGCCAAGATTCTGTCTTGACCACAGGAGCTACGAGTAAACAATCCATGTCAATTTTGGTGCTTCCAAACGTACCAGCCCATTAAGAACATGCCGCAATAGGTCGCTGCACTGGCGATTGCAGACATACTCCACGGAACAACGAGTGTAAGGACAGAGAATACAAAGACGGTAAGCAGCATGACGACAATGAGTGGCAGCATTTGTAGATGTTGACGTGTCGCAATTGGATGTGTCAACGAATAGAGGAGGGCTGCGACAATGACTCCACCATGCACGAGTGAGAGGATAGCGAGAAGCCAATCGCCACCCGGTATCATTTGCACCAATATTTGTTTGATAGGCAATACAGAGGCGTGGGCATCATGCCAGTGGGCAAGAAGGATAGCTTGACCTGACATCGTGAACAAAAGAAAGATTCCAGCTCCGATCATTGCGCCCATCCGAACAGATTGCTCATGGGACGCATGTACTGCCAATGGTAGGGTCGTGGCCAAGCCGATGAGAAAATGCAAGGCAAGGAAAAATACGGCGTGAATCAGCCAGTTCACGTTCATTTGATAACCCAAGCTCGGTAGAGGCACATGGGATTGTGCACTGAAAATCAATCCGAATAATACTAAACCGATGGATAGAGATACGGCTGTTGCAGTGACAATCCATCTCCGACGATTTATGATAAAGAAGATGGCTGCAATGGTCAGAAGGATGAACCAAAGAGGAGAGACCCCCTCCAAGAGGAAATCTGCCTGTTGGCCAAGCATGACTCCTGTATACCCCAATAGCAGAATGTGGGTGATGACAGATAGGCTAGAAGCGAACGCTTCGCCACACAATACGTAGTACAGCTCGTACAGGGAGCGAATTTGCTTGCGATGGCAAAAGGTCAACAGCTGGACGCCGAACCAGCCGAGGCCAAGAGCCGCAAGTGCAATGCCTATTGTCCCCCAGGAACCGAAATAAGTAAAAAAGCGTAACCATTCATATCCACCCAAGTAGAATCCGCCTAACGCAGACCCTCCAAAAAGCACGGCGATACGCCAAGCGACTTTGTCCATAGGCATCATCCTCACTTGCAACTTGGTACAAGTGTATGAGACAAACAGGTACGTTCAGAACAGATGATATTAAATAAACATAAATGTTTACAAATTATACTTAATGGAATATAATGAGGAACATACCAGTATTTAGATTATCGATGGGGTGAAACCATGAAAATTGTAGGAATAGCCGGAAGCATGAATGCCAATTCTACGACAAAACAAGCGATTCATATTGTACTTGAAGCCGCGAAGGCTGCAGGTGCCGATGTTGAAATGATTCATCTGGCGGACTGGAAGCTGCCACTGTATGATGACCGTGATGATACCAGTACGTACCCTGAAATTGTCCATCAATTTGTCAAAGCGGTTTCTGAAGCAGATGGATTGGTAATCGGTTCGCCTGAATACCATGGCACGATGACAGGTGCTTTGAAAAATGCCATTGACTTCCTGGAAGGGCGCATTTTGCGTGATAAGCAAGTTGCCATCATTGGTGTCGCTGGCGGAAGTATGGGTGCTACGAACACGGTCAACACCTTGCAATTAATCATGCGCAACCTGCATGCATGGCCGTTGCCATCTAGCCCTTCCATCCCAAGTGCTTACAATGCCTTTACACCAGAAGGCAAGCTGAAGGATGAGCGATTGCAGGCGCGCATGGAGCAATTGGGTCAACAACTCGTACAATATGTCCAAATGATGAACCCAACACCAGAAAAACAGCTACGATAGGTACTTTTCTCTTGCAAATGCTTCTCATTACACGGTATCATATTTCTACGTGCCTTTTTTGGCTAGATGAAATAACGGTTTGGAAATGAGGGGTTCACAATGCCGCCGACGCCGAGTATGGAAGACTATTTGGAACGCATTTACAACTTAATTGAAGAAAAGGGCTATGCTCGTGTCTCCGATATTGCTGAAGCGTTGGAAGTACATCCCTCTTCGGTCACGAAAATGGTTCAGAAACTAGACAAAGACAAGTATCTCGTTTATGAAAAATACCGTGGGCTTGTCTTGACGGCAAAAGGGAAGAAAATCGGAAAACGCCTAGTAGACCGTCACAGTCTTCTGGAAGAATTTATGCGGATCATTGGCTTGGATGAAGAGCACATTTATCAGGATGTGGAAGGAATCGAGCACCACCTGAGCTGGGAATCGATTACATGTCTGGAGTATCTGGTTCAGTACTTCGAGGCAGATCCAAAGCGTATAGAAGAGCTTCGTAACATTCGTTTGTTAGATGAGCAAAAAGAGGAATAGTCCATATCGTTATCGTATTATAGCGCAAGCCGACCAGGCTTGCGTTTTTCTTTGTGGTAACGGAAAAGCTGTCGTCTTATACATGGAAAAGGGGAGGAATTTTAGGGAGGGGAACAACGTGAAAGCGGATGCAGTCTTTGAAGGTGGCGGTGTAAAAGGAATCGCTTTTATCGGTGCCTTGCGAGTCATGGAGGAGAATGGATACACATGGGAAAGGCTCGCTGGTACCTCGGCAGGGTCCATTGTTGCGGCTTTGCTCGCCGCAGGCTATTCCAGCCATGAGTTGAAACCGATCTTTGAAGAGCTGGATTACCTTCACTTTCTCAAACGCTCAGGGCTGGGCAAGCTCCCTCTCATCGGACCAATCTATGAACTCGTCGTGCGAGAAGGGATTTATCGAGCAGATCGAATTGAGTTGTTCATAGAGGAGTTGTTATTACGAAAAGGAGTACGAACATTCGGAGATCTTCCACCTGGTAAGCTGAAGATTGTCGCATCTGATGTCACTGACGGAAAAATGCTTATCTTTCCCGACGATTTGGTACGGTATGGTATAGAGCCCGATCAATTCCCTGTGGCACGAGCCGTTCGTATGTCTTCCTCCATTCCGTTTTTTTTTCAGCCAGCAAAGCTGACAAATGCTGGACATGTACATTACATCGTCGATGGCGCATTATTGAGCAACTACCCCGTTTGGTTGTTTGATGTACCGGGGACTCCGCGGTGGCCTACGATTGGTTTTCGTCTGAGTGATGATCAAGACAAGAGAGAAGCGACCAGCATCAAAGGTCTTTTTTCCTTCTCCCGGGGATTGCTGGCGACTATGCTCGATGCTCATGACCGTCTCCATGTGGAAAAGGCAAAAGCCGTCCGGACGATTTTTATCCATACATTAGGGGTGAGAACCACTCAATTTCAGCTGTCAAATGAAATCAGGCAACAATTGTTTGAATCAGGGGAGGGAGCGGCTCACAAATTTTTGGCACAATGGGATTTTGAAGATTACGTCAAAGTGTTTCGCAATCGTTCTCCGAAAATGCTGGTCTAATAAAAAACAGGTTGCCGATTCAGGCAACCTGTTCTTCTTTTTAGTGGGAGATATTATTTTGGGATTTTTCGTCTTGCTTCTCTTTTTGCTTCCCTTTGCTGCCTTCGATCACACGAAACGGATGATCTTTTCTAGGGGTAGTCGACTGCTTTTTCACTGCTTGCCGAGCGATGGAGGGCTTTTGCTTCACCTTGACCTTTGGCTGTCTAGGTTTGCCCGCTCCTGCGCCTTGTGAAAAGAAGGAGCCGGTTTGTAAATAGTTGCGCACGACCAAGAAAAGTACAACGGATAATCCCAAGATGACAATCGTACTGACAGGATCATTGATGAGAGTGATCAAAAATCCGTAAATCGCCAATACGATCACTATCAGAATCACTGGTGGAATGCGGCGTAACATAGGGCTTCACCTCTATGGGAATAAAAATGCCTCACGTTATCCGGTCGTAATCATTCTTTCCTGCACGTGCTTCTGATCAAGCTCCCGCATCTTCTGGAAGGAAGCGATGGCTACCTCGACTTGGCTGTCATCTGGTTCACGAGTTGTGATCTTTTGCAGCCACAATCCTGGATAACCAAGATAACGTAGGACGGGTACATCACGGAGCTTGTTTGTCCACTGCAAAACCTCATAAGAGACGCCGATTACCAGTGGCAAAAGAACAATGCGTTGTACGACCCTCTCCGTCAGGGAGTCATAACTGAACAGTGAGTAAATCACTACACCGACGAACACTGAGAAAATGAGAAAACTGCTCCCGCAACGATAATGCAGAGCGGAAAATTTTTGTACATTGGCTACTGTTAATTCTACCCCGGATTCGAATGCGTTAATCACTTTATGCTCGGCTCCGTGGTATTGAAAAAGCCTTTTAATCAACGGAGTTTGTGCAATCGCTGTAATGTAGCCGAGGAGGAGCAAAATTTTAAATCCGCCTTCAGCCAACGTTTGAGGAACGCCATCCGGTACCCATTTTCCGAGTAAAAAGTCTGCCAGGAAAACGGGAACGAGTGTGAATACGAATTTCCCGAACAAGAAGGAAAGTACCCCGACGACAGCAACACCTAGAATCATGGTGAGCTTCGATGGACTTTCAGAAACTTCTTCTCCAGACTCCATACTGTATTGTTCAGAGGCGAAGTTGAGATGTTTGGCCCCATTGGCGCTGGCTTCGACCAAACCAACAATCCCACGCAAAAACGGAATCTTTTTCAGCGTAGTAATCCATTTATATTCGGACCTAGGGGATTCAAAATACTCAATTTCATGATTTTTTTTGCGAACAGCCGTAACAGTCGTGGTTTTGCCACCGAACATAACTCCTTCGATGACGGCCTGACCGCCGTAGCTAGGTACGTTTTGTTGCGCCAATACAATCACCATCCTTACCACTATATTAACGGAAATGGCGACTTGAAGCTACAAGGAGTTCGCACTTTTCCAACAAATGTAAAGTGAAAGTGAAAAGCTTGGAGGAAGAGCATACTAGAGAACAGAGGTGATGGAAATGGAAATAAGCAAAACAGGACGGAGGCACAAGCAAGCACGCGTATCCCATACAGAGGAAGGAAGGAAAGGGAGTAAAAGAATCTCCGCTTCGAAGATTTTGGAGGTTGCATTCTGGGGAACGATCATTTGGGGGCTCGTTCGATGGATTGCTCACTTTTTGAACATGACCCCGTACGGAGTGGGGGCGTTTGCACGTCCTTTTATCAGCATCGAGGACGAAAATACGTTTGCGAGCGTGTGCCTTGGTGGTATTGTGCTGTTTGTTGAAACAGTCGTTGCTTCCTTTGTGTTTAGCCTGCTATTTAGCCGGATCCGTGCGTGGTGGTTGGGACTCGTATACGGGGCGGTCATGTTAGTGATAGCGGGTTTCTTCTTTCATATCGGAAATTGGGAAATAGCCACCTTAAGTACGGAAGGCGCTTGGTATTTGACGTTTGGTTTATTCATTGGGATGACAATTATGCTTGAACAATCAGACGAGAATCATGCATGGAATGAGTCCACAAGGTAGGAGGATTTCTCCGTTCCTTGTCAAAATGGATGTAACAATGTTCGAAATGTTGCTTTAGCGATTGTCTGCTTTGGATTCAGAACGGCTTGTGGTAAAATGTTTCATTAATAAAAAAACTTTTATGGGAAGAGGGATGGTCGATGACTTCCGTCTTGTTACTGAACGGGCCCAACCTGAATTTATTGGGGACAAGGGAACCGGATGTTTACGGAAGGGAAACGCTGGAGGATGTGGTGACAACCTTGAAGGGTGTCATGGATGAGTTGGGTGGAAAGCTTGAGCATCTCCAATCGAATCACGAAGGTGTCCTCATCGACGCGATTCATCAGGCGAGAGGCGTCCATGACGGCATCTTGATCAATCCAGGGGCATTCACCCATTACAGCTATGCGATCCGAGACGCATTGGCTAGCGTGGCTCTGCCGACGATTGAAGTACATATTTCCAATATTCATGCACGGGAACCATTTCGACATCACTCGGTCATCGCACCAATCGCGATTGGACAAGTTGTCGGGTTGGGGATCGATGGATATGAATGGGCGTTACGAGCGCTCGTCCGTAAAATTAAAAAAAAATAAAAGCTTTCAAAAAGGGGAAAAGGCTGCTATGAAACAACGTCTGGATAAATTGCGCGAAGCACTTGCACAAGTGGGAGCAGAGGCGTTTATTACCGAAAAAGCAGAGAATCGCTTCTACTTGAGTGGTTTCACCGGATCAACGGGATGGGTAATTGTCACTGAAACAGAGGCGTTTCTCGTCACTGACTTCCGCTATGTGGAACAAGCGCAAGAACAAGCACCTGATTTTACGGTGGTAAATAACGAGAGAAAAGCTGTTGAAGCGATGGCAAAGCTCCTGCAAGAAAAAGGGATCAAGCGTTTGGCATTCGAGAGCAGCGTGTCCTTTGGCACCTATCAGGAATGGAACAAAGGATTTGACGGAGTAGAGCTGGTGTCAACAAGCGGACTGCTTGAAAAAATCCGCATGTTTAAAGACGAATCCGAGATGGTTATCATTCGTGAAGCAGTTCGCATCGCGGAAGCAGCATTTACGCATATTCAAGGGTACATCAAGCCAGGTGTGTGTGAATCCGATGTTGCCTTGGAATTGGAATACTTCATGCGCAAGCAAGGAGCGTCAGGCTCTGCATTTGATATGATCGTAGCCTCAGGTGTGCGCGGTGCTCTGCCACATGGACGTGCGTCCGGGAAAGTGATTCAGGCAGGGGAAATGGTTACGCTCGACTTTGGTGCTGCATATCAGGGCTATCATTCTGATATCACACGCACGTTGTCTGTGGGAGAGCCAGACCCGAAAATGCGTGAAATCTACGAAATTGTTTTGCGAGCCCAGCTCGCAGGTTTAGAAGCACTGAAGCCAGGTGTCTCCGCAAAAGACGCTGACGCAGCAACAAGAGATATCATCACAGCAGCAGGCTATGGTGACGCATATGGACATAGCGCGGGTCATGGTCTCGGACTGGAAGTTCACGAGCTGCCAGGGCTGTCGACTGTAAGTACGTTCGTATTGGAGCCAGGTATGCTCGTAACGATGGAGCCAGGCATTTACGTCACAGGACTTGGTGGCGTTCGGATCGAAGACGATGTGTGGATTACAGCTGACGGTCATGAGAACCTGAACAAGTCCACGAAAGAGTTGCTCATTTTGCCTGTGTAATTTATACTTATTCTGTTATTGATTGATTTGGGAGGACTACCATGATCTCTGTAAACGATTTTCGTACCGGTTTGACAATCGAAGTGGATGGCAATATTTATACCGTGCTAGAATTCCAACACGTAAAACCAGGTAAAGGTGCGGCTTTCGTTCGCTCCAAACTGCGCAACCTGCGTAACGGCAACACGACGGAAATGACTTTCCGTGGCGGTGAAAAAGTTAACCCTGCCCGCATCGAATCCAGCACCATGCAATACCTGTATGCGAGCGGAGACGAGTACACTTTCATGAATACCGAGACTTATGAGCAAATGACGTTCACCCGCAACCAAATCGAGCGTGAACTGCGTTTCCTCAAGGAAAACATGAACGTGCAAATCATGCAGTACAACGGCGAAACAATCGGTATTCAATTGCCAAATACGGTTGAACTCGTTGTAACAGAATGTGAGCCAGGTGTAAAAGGTGACACTGCTTCCAACGTAACAAAGAAAGCAACCTTGGAAACTGGTTTCGTAGTAAACGTTCCTCTCTTCGTAGAAGAAGGAGAGCGTTTGATCATCGATACTCGTACGGAAGCATACGTTTCCCGCGCGTAAAAGTACAGATTACAAGAAAAAGCTGTGCCCATATGGGTGCAGCTTTTTTTATTTCCTTCTCCGATTGAAGTGGTATTGTAAAAATTATGCAATTGCACTACATTAATTGTACGAAGAAATAGAAAGTGGAGGGGGATGGCTTTGAGAACGGAACAAGAAATGATGAGCATGCTGATTGATTTCGCTAAAAAGGATGATCGAATCCGCTTGGTAACATTGGAAGGGTCACGCACGAACAGAAATATACCCGCTGATCCATTCCAAGATTATGATATTTCATATTTTGTAACTGAAATGGATTCATTCAAGGAAAATGATGAATGGCTCGATGCTTTTGGGAATCGGATTATGATGCAAAAACCAGAGGATATGGAGCTTTTTCCGTCCGAGCTAGGAAATTGGTTTTCCTATCTGATGCTATTTGAGGATGGGAATAAAGTAGATCTCACACTGATTCCGATAGACGAGACGGAGCAGTATTTCGCAGATAGCGACGGCCTTATTGAGGTTTTGCTGGATAAGGACGAGCTTATCCAACACGATGTGCTCCCTTCCGATCACCAATATTGGATCAAGAAACCAACTGCTAGAGAGTTTGACGACTGCTGCAACGAATTTTGGATGGTCTCTACTTACGTTGTCAAAGGTTTGGCGAGAAAAGAAATCCTGTTTGCGATTGACCATCTCAACGAAATCGCCCGACCGAATTTGCTCCGCATGATGGCTTGGCAAATCGGATGTGAGAAAGGGTTTACCTTTAGTGTCGGTAAAAACTACAAATTTATCGATCGCTATCTTCCAAAAGAAGATTGGGAAGCGCTACTATCCAGCTATAACGAAAACGGCTACCCGCAGATGTGGGAATCGTTATTCATGTGCTACGCGCTATTTCGAAAGTACTCCAAAGCGGTGGCAGATAGTCTCGGATATCCGTATCCAGATTACGATGAAGCCATTACCAAGTACGCGGAAAATATCTACCATTCGTGGAAGTGATGGATGGAACTCAACCGCCTTTTATCAAGGGCGGTTTTCTTATGTTGTGTAGATCGCTCGACGGTCCCCTTTTTGAAGTGTAGCCGGCCAGTGAATCCCTCAGGTATGGCGTGTCAGAGTCGAAGAGAACTGTGCTTTTTCTTCTCCTCCACCATGTTGACTCAAACTTTTTTAAAAAATGTAATCATTTTTGGAAAGAAAATACAAAATGATCCGTTAATCCATATGAAGCCTGCCAAAACGAACGCTGCGCAGCGAACTTTTTTGAAATGGGAGGATTTCCTTTGCAGGATGATTGGTTGCTCATACAACAGGTACAAAAAGGGAATCGGGATGCCTACGCGCACCTGGTCGACAAGTACAAAGAACGATTATACAGCTATCTTTATCGAATGACGGGACAGCAGCAGGATGCTCAAGACCTGACACAAGAGGCTTTCATCAAAGCGTACTGTCAGCTGGATAAGTATAAGCCGACAGATGCTTTTTTGGCCTGGCTGTATCGGATTGCGTCCAACTTGTGTATAGACGCGTGGCGCAAGAACAAGCACTACGCCAAAACACCTTTGGAAGAGACAAGACTGATTGAATCTGATACACCCGAAAAAGCGTATTTGGAAAAAGAAAAGCAAGATACTTTGCAGCAGCAAATCATGGCGTTGGGGGAAGAATACCGCGTTGTGTTTATGCTGAAATACTTGGAACAGATGAGCTACAAAGAGATTAGCGAAATTTTGCATGTTCCGGTTACAACTGTACAAATGCGTATCCATCACGCCAAGAAAAAGCTCCGGGCTAGTATCGCGCAAGAAATGTCAGGAGGTGCTGCTATCTATGAATTGCTCCAAAACTGAAGAGTTGCGCAAGTATTTGACTGGTGAGCTATCTGCAGGTGAAGCTAGACTGCTGGAAGGACATGTCGAAGAGTGCCTGCTCTGTCAGCGGCAGATGATGGAGGAAGAAGATAGCAGCGAGGAGTTTCCCAGCCTGCACGTTCCAAGCGCGTTACCCGCAGATTTTACTGCCCAGGTGATGTCGGCGTTGGAGCACGTCAAGTTGCCGAAACCAAAACCAAATTGGAAAAAAAGGAGTGTAAACATTTTGAAGAAAACCGCGTTAGCAGTAGCGAGTGTCACGGCAATTATTACGTTTGGGTCCATGGTGTCTCCGACTTTTGCGAGCTACGTAAACAGTGTCATCCAATCCATACAAGGCATCGACCAAGGAATGAAGCAGGCAGCAGAGAAGGGTTATGTCCAGGAGATCAATAAAAAGGTGACGGATCAAGGAATTACACTGGTTGTAAAAGAAGTGGTTGCGGATCCGGCTCGGATGGCGATCATTGCAAATATCGTGGATCAAAATGGCAAGCGTATCCCGTTTGATATGGAAAAAAACGCATTGTCCCTTACTTACAAAACCAAGTCAGGTGAAGACCTGAATCCTGGTGGAGGGGGTTATTCCTACGGTGAAGAAGGAGAGTATCTTGTCGTCAACCATGATATTTTCCGATTCCTGAAAGATAGCAAGTCATTACCGGATGAGATGGTCGTCGGTGTCGAAGCAACCATGTTAGGTGGGAAAGAAGGTAGCTGGAAGGTAGAGTTTCCAGTTGATATGAAAAAGGCAAGGGCAGTGGCAAGCTACACCGAGATAGGTCAAAAATATATGACTCCACATGGAATCGAGATCATGTTGCAAAACATTATGACGGTACCGAGCACAAGTATGATCGAGTTGGAAATAGACTGGACAAAAGAAAGAGAAGAACAAATCCAAAAATGGAAAGAGCAAAACGGTTGGGTTGTAAAAGAGCCAAAAACAGGTGCATTCACAGAAGCCGAGAGGATGGAGAGGTATTTCATCGACCTGGGAGTAGCATTCCAAATAATTGATGAAAAAGGGAATGTGGTAGCAGGATGGGACGATGCGTTGCATGAAGAGCTTAACCAAATTCGAAAGAACAACGTAGAGCACTCGTACCGTGGAAAAGTGCATGATGACGGCAAAGGAGTTACGAAATGGAATGGGATAACTCCACTGGAAAAGGATCAAACGTACAAATTAAAAATGCACTCTCTGTACCTGTATGAGCCAGCGAAGTTTCAGGCAACCATCCCGGTGGATACCCTGTTAAAGGATAAGGTGACAGTGACGAACAGTGACAGTACCTATACCTTTACGGGCTTTACCTTAAAAACGACGGAGGGAGAAGAAAAAATCGGGAATGAGACCTATTTTGGAAAAGGTGCACTGATCTCGTTCTCGGCCATCCTTCCAGAAGGGATTGTTGACACGAGCGAATGGTCAGCGAAGGATGAATCTAAACAAAATTACAAGGTCTCCCGCAGCGGAACCTATAAGCGAGATAAGGATGGGCGCGTGCACGTAGAAGGAACATTCTTCATCCGCGACCTTGAAAAACAACCGAAAGAATTAAAGCTGTCCCACGCTATTCAGCAGCGGCAATACCAAGACCTCAACTGGGAAGTTCCGTTTGAGACGTCCAATAACGCCAAACGATAAAACAACATAGTCAAATCCCCCTCTGTCATGTATAAGAGGGGGATTTCGTTTTTTATTTGCTTCCAAACCACTCCCACAGCTTCAACACAAAGGCAGTAATGCCCGCAGCCATCAAAGGCCCGACGGGAATGCCCCGGAAAAACACAATGCCAATAATCGAGCCAATCACCAGACCGACAATCATATGTGGCTCAGAGCGTAGCAAATCGAGTCCTTTTCCATTCATCCAGGTGGCAATGGCCCCACCAGCCAGTGCGGTTAAGCCGACGACCGTAGTGAAAAGAGGCGTGACGTCTTTCCACGATATTTTTTCGCTGGCGAATGGAACCAGTACGGAAATGGTCAAAAAGAGCAGGCCGAGCTCCAAACCGCGACGTTCTACCGTTGGGAAAAAACGCTCCAGCGCCGTTAACTTCAACACCAACAATATACTCGCGGCAGTGGCAATAATCGGTGAGCGCCCAATAAGACCGATAACGATCAGGATAACGAGCATCACTTCTCCAGACATCATTGGCATCATAACCCCTGTCCCTGTACTCCTTTCACATTATGAGACAAGGTGTGGGAGTATGCGTTTCTCCTTGATATAGGGAACGATTTGATACTGATCTATTTGAGCGCAGTACCGTATATCGCTTGCGAGATGGTGCTGAATGAGCCTTTTTCCTGTTGTCGTGTGGGGTAACATCTCGCTCAGTTTTCCAGCGTAATAAAGATAGCTCGCTTTGAGCACTTCACCCAGATCACAAATTTGGATGCTCGGCAACGATTGTTGCGCCTGTGCAATCATCAAGCCGGCAGCTAGACCGTCTTCCAGAGCGAATTCCGACCGGGTACCGGCACAGTACAGCGTAATATCGAGATGATATGAAAGAGCGTGCCGCATGCATGCAGTGGCATTCAAGAAGCAGCCAATCAAGAGAGCAGAGGCGCGTTCTGCTTTTTGGATCGCGCGAGTCCCGTTCGTCGTGGTGAGAATAAGCTGGCTTCCCGTTTTCCCTAGTGCTGCGATTTCAGTTGGCGAGTTGTTGCAATCGAATTCGGGGATTTTTTTACAGTGACGTTCACCGGCCAAAATACAGTCGTTAGTGCGGAGGGAGTTCGCTTGCCCAATGGTTTCGACCGGGATGACGCTGCGAAATCCATTACCTAATGCGGTGACAATCGTACTGGAGGCACGAAGCACATCAATGACGATGACTACATGATTGCTGATCTGTTCAAAACGTATTTCTTCCACGGTCGGCACCACTTCTATTCGCACGGATAACACCTCCCTCTGTCCATGATTAGGGCTGTATCGCCGCGCAATCCTCGCCGTAGCGTCTCCAAAGAGAATACATCTGTATAGGCAATGTTTCCGAGATTCACGTCGCTGCCAATGGCCTTGATGAAGCTGACCTGTTGATCTTTTTGTGGTGCTTCCCAGATCAGGCGAGTTGCCTTTTCTTTGGCCGCCGTGACAATGTCCAAAACGAAGGAATCGTCAATCTTGCCATCTCCGTCACACACACCGACAGTCCCGCTTTCTCTCGCTTCCACAATAACGTGACTGGCACCATTGTGCAGGTCAAAGCTCAGGGTCTCCAGCAATTCTTCTCGACATGCGCGATACTCGGCCGTTTTTTTCCCGACCTCTGTATAGACCACCAGATCATTGTCTAAGGCGTAATTGATGGCTTCCTGACGCTGTGCAAAGGATAGAGGGAATGTTCCATCGGATATTTCTACCGCAGAAAAACCGAGTGAGCGAATCAGCTTCATATAATCTGCAATTGTATTGTGGCGAATGGCGATTTCAAAAAAAGTTCCTCCTGGCATGATGTGTACGCCATATTGTTTTGCAAGCATCAATTTTTGGCTGAGTATTTCGAGGGGGTACAGAGCGATGGTGCCAAAACCGAGTTTGTATAGATCGATATAGGGAGCAGCCAGCGCTAACAAGTCGGAATAAGCGGTAAGTCCAAGGCCTTTGTCAATGACCATGGTTAAGCCCTTCACACGAGGCTTCTCTCGTATTTGCCCGGACGGGTTTGCCCAGCTATCAGGTAAAAAAGATTGATCACACTCTACCATCGGCAAGTTCCTCATTTCTTCTAGGCGTATGGTTCAGTGTATGCCCAGTGAAGGGGAGGAGTGAGGGCAAAAGCCTATAGAGATGATTCAAAAAGTGCTGAAATGATGTGGTACAGGCATAGAGTGAAACGGAGGGGAGGACGAGACGGTATGTTGGAAAAAGCAATTATGGGTATGGCGGCACTTCGGGTCTTTTCAGGCAGTATCGAGATCATTGCAGCTTTGCTCATTTTGAAAGTGAACCAGGTCGAAAAAGCTCTGCTTATTAATTCAGGTCTGGCGATTGTCGGACCAATTATCTTGATCACCACCACGACTATCGGATTATTAGGGATGTCGGACCGGGTTAGCTTTGCCAAAATAGCTTGGATTCTGGTGGGAATCTCCTGCATTTTGATTGGCGTCCGCAAATAGCTACCATTTCCTTCCACTGGTAAATGCCATCACCATGGGGAATTATATGTGGGAGAGATTGGATGGGAGGGAATGTGGATGCCAGAATCATTGGCGAATCGAATCGCATACTTGCAAGGGTTGGCAGATGGGCTGGATGTAGGTGAGAAAAGCTCCGAAGGAAAAATTATGGTAGAGATGATTGAGATTCTAAATGAGGTGGAAGGCCAACTGCGAGAGCTTCACGCGCGAGTGGAAGAGGCAGAGGATTATGTGGAGGCCTTGGATGAAGACTTGGAGGACATTGAGCTCTACCTATTTGAAGATGATGATGACCTCTACGAAACCGTTGTCGATTGTGAGGATGATGACGACGAGTATGCGACCTTCTACGATTTGGATGATGATGAAGACGCACAACTGTACGAAGGACAAGTAGATCCCCATCTCGATACGACTTATGAGTTCGCATGCCCTAGCTGCCAAAAAGAAATCTACCTGCACGAGGGCAAAGATGAGGAAGGCTTCAGACACTATGTAATAGAGCCGGTGGATAACAAGAAAACGGATAATCGATGATTCCGATAGGAAAAGCTTGCACTCGCGTTCTAGCACGAGAGCAAGCTATTTTTTTTGCATAAATCTCGTCCACCTCTGCATAGGATGGAGGTAAGTCAAAGTGGACAAAGGCAGAATGCTGCAAAAGGAGGGTACCTGATGAATGAGATCTTGGCGATTTTGCCAGCAACTTTACGCACGATTTTGACGGCCCTTCCTATCGCTGTAAGAGAGAATCTGGAAGAGATTCGGCTTCGGCAAAACCAGCCGCTGGAAGTCCGGTTTGGCCAGCAATCCAGCTATGTGACATCGTCGGGACAAATCACCTCGATACCCGCACAAGGATGGCTGTTTTCGGCAGAAGAGGCAGGAAAGCTCTTAAACCAGGTCAGCCAGCATTCTCTCTATGCCTTGGAAGAAGAGTTGAAAAGGGGTTACATCACGGTGGTTGGCGGTCATCGCATTGGCATTGCGGGGAAAGTGGTGCTGGACAAAGGTGAAGTGAAGGGAATCAGAGATGTGACCAGCTTCAACATCCGGATTGCCCGCGAGAAAAAAGGCGCGGCCAAGAAGGTCATGCCGTATTTGTTTGAGGATGGCAAATTGCAAAACACGCTGCTCATCTCCCCACCCCAATGCGGGAAGACAACCTTGTTGCGTGATATCGCACGAACCATCAGCTACGGGAGTGAGTGGTCTTCAAGTCGCAAGGTAGGAATTGTGGACGAGCGTTCCGAGTTGGCGGGATGCTTGCAAGGAGTTCCTCAACGAGACGTCGGTCCGCGAACGGATGTGCTGGACGCTTGCCCAAAGGCAGTAGGGATGATGATGCTGATTCGCTCCATGTCTCCTGATGTTCTGATTGTGGACGAGGTGGGAAGAGCGGAGGATGGCGACGCAGTCTGGGAAGCGATTCATGCAGGTGTAGCCGTCATTTGCTCGGCGCATGGAGCGAGCGTAAAGGAAGTGGCCGAACGTCCCATGCTGGGCAAGCTGATTCGATATGGAGCCTTTTCCCGCTACATCGTACTCAGCCGGGCAAAAGGTGTCGGAACGATCCAGGCCATCTACGATCAAAGCATGAACCTGGTTGAAAGGGAGAAGGTTGCATGGTCAAGCTGATGGGAGCCGTACTCATCCTGTTCTCGGCGTCGATGGTTGGTTGGCAGATCGGTAAGTATTACGCGAATCGTCCCGTTCAGCTTCGGGCTCTACTCGTTGCTCTGCAAATGCTCGAAACGGAAATCGTGTTCGGGATGACTCCATTACAGCGAGCGTTTGTGAAGGTCGGTCATCGCGTTTCCGAAGAGGTGGGGAAAGTATTTCTTCTGGCAGCTGAATTCCTGCAGACAGAAAAGGCGCATTCGGCTGAGGAAGCGTTGCAACAAGCCATGAACAGACTCTGGACCCAAACCGCCTTGCGCAGACAAGAACGAGAGGTGCTTGAGAGTCTAGGTCAGGTACTCGGATCATCCGATCGGGAAGACCAGCAAAAGCATTTGCGCCTGGCTGTCACCCACCTGCGAGGGTTGGAAGAGGAGGCTCGTGCAGAACAGGAAAAGTACGAAAAAATGTACAAGAGTTTGGGCTTTTTAGGTGGACTCTTGGTCGTCATCCTGATGTTCTAAAGGCGAGGTGTTCACAGTGGATTTTGATTTGACACCTGTTTTCCAGATAGGAGCAGTAGGGTTCATTACAGCCATCCTGCATACGGTCCTGAAGCAGGCGGGCAAGGAAGATATTGCGCATTGGGCAACTCTGGTTGGATTCATCATTGTCCTTTACATGGTGTCCCATTACATCGGCGATTTGTTCTCCGAAGTAAAACGCGTCTTCCTGTTCAACTGAGGAGGGGCTCCAGATGGAGATTGTACAAATTGTCGGACTAGGACTGGTGGCTACGATTCTCGCGCTAGTCATTAAGGAGCAGAAGCCGATGTTCGCCTTTTTGCTGGCGATCGCGAGCGGAGTCATCATCTTTTACTTTCTCGTCGGAAAAATAGCAGAGGTCATTCGGATTTTGGAAAGATTGGCGGTTCAAGCAGATTTGAACCTTGTGTTTCTGGAAACGATTCTAAAAATCATCGGAATTGCCTACATTGCTGAATTCGGTGCGCAGATGACCCGAGATGCTGGACAAGGTGCGATTGCTTCGAAAATCGAGCTCGCTGGAAAAGTTCTCATACTGGTTATGGCTGTACCGATCATCCAAATCATTATCGAAACAGTGATCGACTTGTTACCGGCATAAGGGAGGTGGGATGTCCATGGCACATACTTGCAAGCTGATCCTGTTCTGGTTCCTGCTATTTGCCTTGTTTCCAGTAGCGGTGTCAGCTACAACGACACCCGCTGTGGCACCCGGAGCCGGTCCGATCAATCAAATCGTGCAACAACAGGTCGATCACTTGCAGCTAGACCGAGTCGAACAGTATTGGAAACAGTTGCAGCGCGACTATAAAGGGTACTTGCCTGATTTGAAATCGGAAGGCTTTATCCAAATCCTCATGCAGCAAGGTGACTTTAGTATTTCAGGAGTCCTGCAAGGAATGGGCAAGTTCATCTTTCATGAGATTTTGATGAATGGCAAGCTGCTCAGCTCCATCATTATCATTACAGTCTTCGCGATGATTCTCGAAACGATGCAGAACGCCTTTGAACGCAATGCGGTATCGACAGTGGCGTACTCGATTACGTATCTCGTCTTGATGGTACTTGCGATCAACAGCTTTCATGTCGCCATTACCTATGCAAAAGACGCAATCGCGAACATGTCTGATTTCATGCTGGCCATGATCCCGCTCGTCATCGCTCTGCTCGCTTCGGTAGGCAATCTGGCATCCGCCACAATGTTTCACCCGTTGATTATCTTCATGATCAACACCAGCGGCATGATGATCTCTTATGTCGTATTCCCGCTTCTGTTTCTCTCGGCGATGCTCTCTATCGTCAGCCTGTTTTCAGAGAGGTACAAAGTCACGCAGTTAGCGACCTTGCTGCGCAATATTGCAATGGGTGTCCTTGGCTCGTTTCTGACGATCTTTCTCGCCATCATTTCCATACAAGGAGCCACTTCAGCTGTTGCGGACGGGGTCACGCTCCGAACAGCGAAATACATCACGGGCAATTTCATCCCGATAGTAGGTCGTGTGTTCTCCGATGCGGCAGATACTGTACTCAATGCCTCGCTACTGGTCAAAAATGCCGTGGGCTTGGCGGGAGTTTTGATCCTGATCATGCTATGCGCGTTTCCGGCTTTGAAGATACTGGTACTGGCTCTGATCTACAATCTGTCATCTGCCGTACTCCAACCGCTTGGAAACAGCCCAATCATCAGTGCGTTAGGTACGATTGGGAAAAGTCTTTTGTTCGTCTTCGCTGCTTTGGCAACGGTCGGCCTGATGTTCTTTCTGGCGATTACGATCATTATTGCGGCGGGCAACATCTCCATGATGGTTCGGTAGGTGATGAGATGACGTGGTTAACCCTGTGGTTGAAAAAAATTATCCTGCTCGTCCTTTTGGCTGCCTTCCTCGATCTGATCTTGCCCAATACGACACTGCAACGCTACGTAAAAATGGTGATGGGCTTGATTCTCTTGCTGACAATCATTTCTCCTGTGTTCAGTCTGTTCAGCCTCTCGCAGGAAGATTTGGCCTTTCGTCTGGATCGATACCAGCAAGAGCTGAACAAGCCTGCTTCGGCAGAGTGGAAACGCATCACTGACAAGCTGCTCGGTCAACAAAACCAACAGATGACCGCTTACGTCCAGTCACAGGTAGCGTCCTCAGTAAAAGCGAGTGTCAAAGAGCAGTACGGCGTAACTGTCGAAGATGTCACGATTACCGTCAATCAGCAAAATCCAGAACAGCCAACCCTTGAGCGAATCGAGCTGGTAGTCGGTGACGCAAACAAGGAAGAGCAAAAAGGGCAGAGCACGATTGAGCCGATTAAACCTGTCCAACCTGTTGAGATTACGATTGGCAACCCCATTGAAATACAACCGGATCCCAAACCAGATATTGCAGCAACAGCTCATCATGACAACCCACTTTATGCGCAAATCACAAACGACGTCGCCAAAGAGTGGGGGCTCTCGAGAAGTCAGGTCGTCATCAAAGACGAATCGAGAGAAAGAGAGAAACAGTAGCGGATACAGTCAGGAAGCGAGGTGAAAACAATGAACCAATTGTGGGAAAAGCTGAAAAGTCTGTTTATGAAGCAGCAAGGTGAGACGATGCAGGAAGAAAAGAAAATCGTAGTAGGAAGCAAGGGGAAAAACCAAAAACTAAAGCCGCTGCATTATTTCATCGTCATATTGGGAATTGGCGTAGCCATCATGATTCTGACGGATTTCCTCAGAGTGGAAAAAGACCAGCCACTCGGATTTGGAGATATAGGGAGTGAGGCGCCAGGTCCTTCTGGAGGCGATACAACTTCCCAGGTGTTGGGGGGATCACCGACAACCGATGTCATTGCCGAATATGAAAACATTTACGAGACACAGCTTCGCGATATCCTAGCTTCTGTTGTCGGCGTCGGTGAAGTAGAGGTCATGGTCAATCTGGAATCAACACCAGAGCTGGTTGTGGAAAAAAACCGCAACATTCGTTCTTCAACCAATCAGGAAATGGACAAAGAAAAGGCAACCCGCAATCAAAATGACCAGTCACGAGATGAGCAGGTTGTCATTGTGCAAGGCGGCAAGCAAGATGCCCCCGTTATTGTGAAGACGCTGAAGCCGAAAGTCCGCGGGGTCCTAGTAGTTGCAAAAGGGGCCGATAACATCCAGGTTAAAGCGTGGATCACTGAAGCCGTTCAAAAGGTTTTGGATGTTCCCGCTTATAAAATATCCATTTTGCCCAAAAAAGGGTAGGAGGTAATGGCGAATGATTCTGCGAAAGCAAACGGTTTGGTTGTTGACAATGCTTGCTGTCATGGTTGTGCTCTCTGGATATTACTTGGTAAAGGGACCGCAAGAACAGGTCCCAACATCAGGACAAGAGCAAGCCGTTCAGAAGCAAGAGCAAATTTCCGGAGTGGTTGTTGAATCCAAGCAAGTAGATCACGCCCCACAAGCAACGCCTGTCGATCAAGCTCCAAAGACAACTCCGGTAGACGAAAAAACTGGCACGAAGGAAGCGAAAACGCCTGCTTCGCCAGATGCAAAACCAGCAGCATCGAACACAGTCGTCCCGGTAGCAGAAACGGCAAGTGAAATTTTCCAAGGCTACAAGATGAAACGCGAAGCCATGCTGGCGCAACAAAAAGACGAACAGCTAGCGATCGTAAACAGCACGGATTCCTCTCCGCAGGCAGTAGCTGAAGCGATGGCCAAGTTTGAAGAACTATCCAATATGGAAAGTGCTACCATGACTGCAGAAGAAATGCTCAAGGCGAGTGGTTATCAGGATGCGGTCGTTACTGTCCAAAATGAAAAGGCGACAGTCATTGTACAAAAAGATAAATTGAGCGCAACCGAGGTTGTGGAAATCATTGCAAACGTGAAGCAGCACTTGAATATTCCGGCGACAAACATTAACGTACAATACAAGTCTTCCTAATCAAGCTACGGTACTTTCTCGTTATAAGGGACAGGAGAAACGGGCATGATGGTAAGGATTTTCTCGCTTCTGTTGGAAAAGAAGCGGGGAAATCCTTTCTTGACGTGGTTTAGGCAACAGGCTACCATGGATTTATGGTTTGCCAAAAGGATACATAATGGACTCCACGAACCTCTATTGAAAGAAAAGAAGGAGTGCTTGTTCGTAATGAAAATGCATGAGATCCGTGAAATTATTAAGTTAATTGATCAATCATCCATTCAAGAATTTAACTTGGAAACAGAAGGTGCCAAGGTGTCTCTGAAAAAATCCAATGGTACGGAAACGATTGTCGTCACGCAACCAGCGGTTCAAGCTCCTGTTGCAGCACCAGTAGCACATATCCCGGCTCAGCCAGTTGTCGCAGCAGCACCAGCCGCAGCAGAAGCTCCGAAAGCAGCAGCTGTACAAGCATCGGATGACGCAAATCTCCACAAGATTGTATCTCCAATGGTAGGGACTTTCTATAGCGCACCAGAACCAGGCAAGCCGCCTTACGTACAAGCTGGTGACAAAGTGACTGCGAGCAAAGTCGTTTGCATCGTGGAAGCAATGAAACTCTTTAACGAAATCGAAGCAGAAGTAAGCGGAGAAATCGTGAAAGTGCTCGTAGAAGACGGCCAATTGGTTGAGTATGGCCAAGCATTGTTTTTGGTGAAGCCAGAATAAGGTGGGGGAGAGCGGAATGTTTCAAAAAGTATTGATTGCCAATCGTGGGGAGATTGCCGTGCGTATTATCCGGGCATGCCGCGAGCTGGGCATTCGTACGGTCGCCGTCTACTCCGAAGCGGATCGTGAAGCGCTTCATGTGAAGCTGGCCGACGAAGCCTACTGTATTGGTCCCAAGGCATCCAAGGAAAGCTATTTGAATATAGCAAACATCATGAGTGTAGCGACCAAGGTAGGGGCAGACGCCATCCATCCTGGTTATGGCTTCCTGGCAGAAAACGCCGATTTTGCCGAGATTTGTGCCGCATGCAACATTACCTTTATCGGTCCAGACCCAGAAGCAATTGTGAAGATGGGGGACAAGTCCACAGCGAAGGATACGATGAAAACGGCAGGTGTGCCTACTGTACCAGGTACGGAAGGGCTGATCGAAGATGTGGCTGGCGCTGTCGTCACCGCAAATGAGATTGGCTATCCTGTCATGGTCAAAGCGACAGCGGGTGGCGGCGGACGTGGAATGCGCGTAGCTGTAGACGACGAGGATTTGGAAAAAGCCATCCGTCAGGCGCAAAATGAAGCAAAAACGGCTTTTGGCAATCCAGGTGTCTACTTGGAGAAGTTCGTGGAAGGCCCACGCCATGTGGAAATTCAAATCATGGCAGACAAGCATGGCAATGCCGTATACCTGGGTGAGCGCGACTGCTCTATCCAACGTCGTCACCAAAAGCTGATCGAGGAAGCGCCATCGCCAGCACTGAGCGAAGAGCTGCGCCGTCAAATGGGTGAAGCTGCTGTTGCGGCGGCAAAAGCTGTTTCCTATCACGGTGCGGGCACTGTCGAGTTTTTGCTGGACAAACACGGAAAGTTCTACTTCATGGAAATGAATACACGTATTCAGGTAGAACATCCGGTAACCGAGCTGGTGACTGGCTTTGACCTGATCAAAGAGCAGCTGACTGTAGCGGCAGGCCAACCATTGTCCTTTACGCAAGAGGATATCAAAATGGATGGTTGGGCTATTGAATGCCGTATTAATGCTGAGAATCCTGCGAAAAACTTCATGCCTTCGCCAGGTCGTATCACGGAATATTTGGCGCCAGGCGGCTTTGGTGTGCGCGTAGACAGTGCAGCGTATGCGGGATATTCCATTCCGCCATACTACGACTCTATGATCGCCAAGCTGATTGTGTGGGGCAAGGATCGTAACGAAGCGATTGACCGTATGAAGCGTGCTTTGGACGAATTCGTCGTAGAGGGTATTACGACAACGATTCCGTTCCATTTGAAGGTATTGGATCATGAGGTATTTGTCAGCGGGCATTTCGATACGAAATTCTTGGAAACCTACGACTTGAAACTGGATGAAGAGTAAGTAGGGCTGATTTGTAAAAATACGGTGTGCTTGGTATAATGAATTACAAATTAGAGGGAGGTGCGAAGCATGGAAGAGTTTACTCCAGACTTAGATAGAACAGAACTTGGTAAGGTCCAGATCGCTCCCGAAGTGTTGGAAGTGATCGCCGGCATGGCTGCGTCCGAAGTAGAAGGTGTGGCACAAATGAGCGGCGGTTTCGTAGGAGAAATAGCTGAACGTTTAGGCCGTAAAAATATAGCACGTGGTGTGCGTGTAGAGGTTGGCTCCCGCGAAGCGGCGGTGGATGTTTCGATTATTGTCAAATACGGACATCGCATCCCGGAAGTCGCTCGAAATATTCAAGATAGTGTACGCAATGCGATTGAGAGCATGACAGGTCTTTCTGTAGTGGAAGTAAACGTACATATCGTTGATGTTGAGTTGAAAGCAGAAGAAAAAGTACCGGCACCAGTACCGGTTGAAGAACACCAGCGCGTGCGCTAACAAGCAGCGGATGGATGCCCCCTACGAACAGGGGGCATTTTCCTCATTTGAAAACATTGATTTTGTTTAGGTTTTGAGCGTAAATTCATGGAGTTTTCCGGAGCGTGCCGTGTTTGTCTCCTTTTTCAAACATGGCTGAAAGGAGAGGTGCTTGTGAACTTGTTTGACCGCTTTATCTTGACGATTTACAGCTTTGCGCTCATTGTTTTGTCCTGCATCGCGATAGCAGCTACCAGCGGGTTGATCCCGCAAGATTTTTTCCGTCCATATGTGGATCAGATGCTGGCGGGTACGAACATCACCTATCTCATTGTCGCGATCATTTTCCTCGTAGTCAGCCTTCGCTTCTTTTTCAGTTCTTTCCGCTCTAACAAGCCTAAAGTAGAACGGGGAATCCGTCAGCGCAGTGATTTGGGTGAGGTCAACATTACGATTCAGACGATCCAGACCATTGCGGAGCGTGCAGCTCGCCGAGTGAAAGGCGTGCGCGATATGAAAACGACAGTAAAAGCACTCGAGAGCGGCAATATTATCACCCTGCGTGTTTCGGTAGATGGAGAAACGCCATTGCCCGAACTGACACAGAAGCTACAGGCGGACGTGAAGGAGCAAGTCGAGGGGATTGCTGGTGTTGTCATTTCTGAGGTGGCCATTGTCGTGACGGAAGTAGCTCAGCAGGAAAACTACGCGGCTCGTAAACGTGTGGAATAGAAGGTGAAGTAAATGATGCGGGAGTTAATGTGGGAACACAAGGGGAAGCTAATGGGGGTTTTTGCCGGACTTTTTTTAGGCATCATCTACCTTCTCGTGGGATTTTGGGATACACTGGTTTTTGTTGTGTTTGTCGGGACGGGTTATTATATTGGACGCAAGCTCGATCATAAAGAAGACTTGCGCGAAATACTCGACAAGATTTTGCCAGGCAAGTTTCGGTGACATAAAGAAAGTCCGAGCTCATTTTAATTAGTAGGTGAATGAATGGTATGAAACGAAGAACAGCACGAGAAAAAGTAGTCCAATGTCTTTTCCAAATCGATATGGCGGAGGTTCCGTTAACTGATGCGGTTGCCCTCGTCATGGAAGAATCCGAGGAAAATGCACAGTATTTGCGTTATCTCCTCGATGGTGTATTGAAAAACTTGACCGAGATTGATTCAGAAATCAAGAAGTATCTGCGTGGATGGCAATTGGAACGCATCGCCAATGTAGATCGCGCTATTCTTCGTCTGGCTTTTTACGAGATCATGTTTGAGCAAGACACACCAGACAAAGTCGTGATGAACGAAGCGATTGAGATCGCGAAGCTCTTTAGCGACGAGCAGTCCCACCGGTACATAAACGGTGTGTTGTCGAGCTTCTTGCAATCACGTGAAACCAAGCAGGCGTAATAGGTAGGAGATACAAGCATGAGTAAGGTAATGTTGGGAATCGACACGAGCAATTACCGGACATCACTGTGCTTGGCTGAGGAAGACGGCCGAATTGTCGCAGAAGCAAAACGCCTTCTGAAAGTAAAGGAGGGCAAGCGCGGACTGCAACAATCCGAAGCCGTCTTTCAGCATGTGATGAACCTGCCGGAATTAAGTGAAGAGATGAAGTGGAAGGACTACGAGATCGCAGCGATTTGTGTGAGCGAGAAGCCGCGTCCACAAGACGGATCATATATGCCTGTTTTTAAGGTAGGAGAGGGCTTGGCAAAATCGTTGGCGACTTACTTGCGCGTTCCTCTGCACTTGACGACTCATCAAGAGGGACATATCGCGGCAGGGGAATACTCCGCTGAGGTACGCCCGACAGAAGACCGATTTTTGGCTGTACATTTGTCTGGAGGTACAAGTGAGTTGCTGCTGTGTGAGCGTCATGCAGCCGGTTATGCCATTGAGAAAATCGGTGGGACGATTGATCTGCACGCAGGTCAACTGGTCGATCGGATTGGTGTGGCACTCGGTCTGTCCTTTCCTGCAGGTCCCGCGTTGGAGCAGTTAGCAAAGGGAGCAACAGGAGCGTTTCGGATTTCTTCGGCAGTTGACGGTCTTTCCTTTAGTTTCTCTGGTCCAGAAGCATCGCTTTTGCGGGAAGTGGAGAAGGGGAGTACAAGTCCTGCTGAGATTGCGCGAGCGACAGAACAATGTATTGCCAATACGCTAGAGAAGTCATTGCGCCATGCAGTAGAGCAAGGCTACCCGAAGGACATCTTGATTGTCGGCGGAGTAGCTGCTAATTATTACATACGTGAGCGACTGATCAAACGACTTGAACACCCTGCCGTTAAGGCGAAGCTGTACTTCTGTGACCCCGTTTACTCCGGTGATAATGCCTATGGAGTCGCTATGTTGGGGTGGATGAAGCAAAAGGCGAACGTTAAATAAATGAGAACTTTTTATAATTCGGCTTTACAGTTGAGGGGGAAATCGGTACACTTAACGTATCGACGTTAATAAAGGAGGCATTTTCTCCATGGCTGCAACCATTCTCCAGGGAAAAGAAGTAGCACAGAGTATTCGGACCGAATTGGCGAACGAAGTAGCTGAATTGAAAAAGCAAGGGATCGTACCGGGTTTGACCGTTGTTATTGTTGGAGACGACCCAGCTTCACACTCATATGTACGGGGGAAGGCAAAAGGCTGCGAGGAAGTCGGTATTTCATCCGAGATCATTATGAAGGACGCTGACATCACAGAGGAAGAATTGTTGGTGATCATTCAACAGTTAAACGAAAACCCGAACGTTCATGGGATTTTAGTTCAGCTTCCTCTTCCCGCTCATATTTCAGAGCATGCGGTCATTGAAGCCATTGCTCCAGAAAAAGATGTGGACGGTTTCCATCCGATTAGCATAGGAAACATGGTATTGGGAAATGAGACGATGCTTCCTTGCACACCGCACGGGATTATTGAATTGATCAAGCGCACAGGCACTCCGATGGCAGGCAAGCATGCAGTGGTGATTGGACGCAGCAACATCGTTGGTAAGCCGGTCTCATTGCTGTTGCAACAGGAAAATGCTACGGTAACCATGTGTCATTCTCGCACGCAAAATCTCGAGGAATACGCTCAAAAGGCAGACATCCTCGTCGTAGCAACCGGAAGGGCTCATATGATCGGTAAAGAGCATGTTAAACCGGGCGCTGTCGTCATTGATGTTGGTGTGAATCGCATCGAATCAGGTAAGCTGGTTGGAGATGTCAAGTTCGACGAGGTCAAAGAAGTGGCTAGCTTTATCACCCCGGTTCCTGGCGGCGTTGGTCCGATGACGATTACGATGCTGTTGAAAAATACCGTTGCGGCTGCGAAAAAGCAAGCAAAACAATAGAAGAAAATCGGCAACTTATTATAGAATGGATAAGGCATAAGCTTTATCCATTCTTTTGCATAGTCCTTGTTGCATGCACGGCAAAGCCAAGTTTTTTTGTAAAGGAGGGGCCGCATGGCATTACAAGATATCTTATCCGTCAGTGATCTCAATCGCTATATTAAGTTGGTGCTGGAAAAGGAACCCCACCTTCAAGATATATGGGTGAGAGGGGAAATCTCCAATTTTACCCATCATTCCAGCGGCCATATGTATTTCACGCTAAAGGACAAGCAGTCACGCATCAAAGTCGTCATGTTTGCGAGTTATAACCGCTTCCTGCGTTTCTTGCCCAAAGAAGGAGCCAAAGCGATTGTACGAGGGTCTATTTCTGCATACGAACGGGATGGTGCATATCAGTTTTACGCTAAAGAGATGCAGCCAGACGGAATTGGCTCGCTTTACTTAGCATTTGAGCAGTTAAAAGAAAAATTGGCTCAAGAAGGGTTGTTTGCAGCGGAGAGGAAGCGGATGCTCCCGCGTTTTCCCAAACGTGTCGGTGTCGTCACTTCTCCGACAGGAGCTGCTATCCGAGATATTTGCACGACAATTCGCAGACGTTATCCGCAAGCAGAGATCGTACTATCACCAGCCGTTGTCCAAGGTGCGGATGCACCTGCATCGATTGTTTCCGCTATTCGGATCATGAACGATCAGCCTGACATTGATGTTCTCATTGTAGGGCGCGGTGGTGGTTCCATCGAGGAGTTGTGGGCGTTTAATGATGAAAACGTAGCGAGAGCAATTGCCGCATCACTCATCCCCGTCATCTCTGCTGTAGGACACGAGACGGATGTGACGATCGCCGATTTCGTAGCAGATGTACGGGCAGCAACACCGACAGCCGCAGCCGAATTGGCTGTACCGCATTATTTGGAGTGGGTGGAAAGAGTACGGCAGCTCGAAATACGGATGCATCGAGCAGTGCGTGGTACCATGACAGAGCAGAGAAGCCGCTTGACACGCTTGAGCAATTCGTATGCGATGCGCCAACCGGAGCGGAGGCTGGAGGAAGCCGCAGAACGATTGGATCGGGCACATTTGCGGATGCGTCAATCGATGAAGCACTTGCTGGACAGAAGACGCGAACGCTATACGCGATTAGACGAACAGATCAAGCGATATCGCCTCGCTGATCAAATCGGGGATAAAAGAAAAAATCTGTCTAAACTCCGCTCCACTTTGGACGAACGGATGCTGGGCCGTCTTAATCAAAAAAGAATGGCATTTGCAGCTCGCATAGCGACACTGGAAGCACTGAGCCCGCTGAAGGTCATGCAGCGTGGATTCTCACTCGTATACACCAATGACAGACTCGTGAAATCGGTGGAACAGTTTGCCCCTGGCGACGAGATCATGGTACGATTAAGTGATGGCAGTGCGACTGCGCGAGTGGAAAAAGTGAATCGGGAGGAGGAGAAGCAGAGTGGCTCGCAAGAAAACAGAACAAGAGACTGATATGCAGTTCGAGGACGCGATGAAACGCCTGGAAGAAGTCGTCAATCGACTTGAGGAAGGAGATATACCTCTCGAAGAAGCGATTACTCTATATCAAGAAGGAGTAACTCTTTCCAGAATTTGTGGCCAAAAGCTGGATGCAATCGAAGCGAAGATTACCCAGTTGGTGGAAGAAGACGGACAGGTAAAGCAGAAGGCTTTTCGTGTGGAAGGAGAATCATGATCGGCGTGCATACATTCGAGAGTTATTTAGTGGAGAAGACCGCCTATATAGAACAAAGACTCCTGCCAGCTCTTGAGAAGCAAGGAGTTCCGGAAAACTTGTACGAATCCATGAAGTATTCGCTCATGGCAGGCGGAAAAAGGTTGCGTCCCATGTTGGTTTTGGCGGTCCTCGAAGCACTGGACAAGCCGATTGAACGGGGTGTGGCATTTGCGGCTGCCTTGGAAATGATACATACGTACTCTTTGATTCACGATGATCTCCCTGCGATGGACGACGATGATCTTCGTCGCGGAAAACCGACCAATCACAAAGTATTCGGTGAAGCAACAGCCATTCTCGCTGGAGATGCCTTACTGACGAGGGCGTTCGCTTACATTGCAGAAGCTTACATGGATCGGGCTGATGTTTCAGCGGCTACTACCGTAAAACTGATTGCGGAGCTGGGAAAACGTGCAGGAGCAACTGGCATGGTCGGCGGACAGATGGCTGATATCGAAGGAGAGAGCAAGCGTCTTAACCTGGATCAGCTCGAATTTATCCATCGTCACAAAACGGGTGATCTCTTAATCGCAGCCTTGCGCGGGGGAGGCTATCTCGCAGAAGCATCCGAAGGCCAAATGGAAGCATTGACGCGCTATGGAGTTTGCATTGGGCTTGCTTTTCAAATTCAGGATGACATCTTGAATGTGGAAGGGGATGCCCAAGAGCTGGGGAAAGCAGTTGGCAGCGATGCAGATCGGGAAAAGGCGACATATCCATCGCTTCTTGGTCTTGCCGAATCGAAGGTGCGTCTTGATGAATTGATTGCGGAGGCAAAAGCAGCGCTTTCAGATGCGGGAATCGAAAATTCTGCACTCAGTCCTTTGGCGGACTACGTGCGTGATCGCAATAAATAAGGGAAAGCTGGCAACCCATGCGGGAAATGCCAGCTTTTTTCGTACCTGCCTATTACAAGCTTTTATCGTCAATGCTATTTAAAAATTGTTCAATCTCGCCAATCACCGATGGAAGGCAGTCGTCCTCAAATGGAGAATAAAGCTTCGCCACCTGTACCAGCTCGAGGAACGATTTGCTTCCGCCTTCGCGGCAAAGCGTCAAATAATCCTCCCAAGCTTGTTTTGGCTCTGATTGTGACCGTTTCCAAAATTGGAACGCACAAATCTGGGCCAGTGTGTAGTCGATGTAATAGAACGGACTTTGAAAAATATGCGATTGCTGCTGCCAGAACCCACCCTCCTCGAGATACTCGTTCTGCGCGTAATTGCGATGCGGGAGGTACTTGCGCTCAATTTCACGCCAAGCCTTTTTACGCTCTGACGGAGTCATATCTGGATTCTCGTAAACAACATGCTGGAACTCATCAACAGACACGCCATACGGAATGAACTGGAGTCCGCTACTGAGATGAGAGAATTTGTATTTGTCGGTATCTTCCTTGAAAAAATGCTCCATCCATGGCCACGTCAAAAACTCCATGCTCATTGAATGTATTTCACATGCCTCATAGGTTGGGAAATGATATTCAGGGACGTCAAAATCTCGGCTTACATACACCTGAAACGCATGTCCTGCCTCGTGCGTGAGTACGTCGATATCGCCGGATGTACCATTAAAGTTGGCGAAAATAAAGGGGAGCCTGTATTGGCTGATGTATTCACAGTAGCCGCCAGTAGCCTTTCCTTTTTTGCTCAATAGATCTAAACAGTCATTATCCAGCATGAAGTTGTAAAACTCATCCGTTTCAGGTGACAACTCGGCATACATCTTTTTCCCGTTTTCCACAATCCATTCCGGCGGACCTTTCGGGCTGGGATTCCCTGTAGCAAAATCAAAGGAAAGATCGTAATACTCAAGTGTATCGACACCAATGCGTTGTCGCTGACGTTCGACGAGCTTTGACGCTACGGGAACGATGTGATCGAGCACTTGCCGGCGGAAACTGGCTACCATTTCTGCATTGTAATCGGTACGGTTCATGCGTGCATAGCCTAGCTCCACAAAGCTATTGAAACCGAGTTTTTTGGCAATGCGTGTGCGTACCTTGACGAGTTGATCGTAGATGCGATCAAATTCATCCGTATGTTGCTGCATAAAATCATACTTCGCTTCATTAGCGCGCTTGCGCATGTCTCTATCCTTCGCAATTGTAAAAGGAATCATCTCGGAAAGGTTTCGCTCTACTCCATCAAACATGATTTTGGCAGAGGCTTTCAGTGCGACATATTGACTCGCCAAACGGTTTTCTTCCTGCAAATCAGAGATGACTTCCGGCGAAAATGTACGGAGTGTGCTCTCCGCAATGCGAAACAGCTGTGCACCCCATTTTTCTTCCAATTCAGCGCGGAAGGAAGAATCGACAATCGCCTGATAGTAGCGGGAAACGATTCCCGTATACAGAGGAGTTGCTTCATCCCAATAGTCCTGTTCCGCTTTGTAGAAAGGATCTTCTGTATTGATCGTGTGGCGGATTTGTGCGACATGCCGCGCAGATTCCACTTCTTGTCGCAGTTTGTTCAATTGAGCCATGATCGCATCTTGCTCAGAGAAGCTTGCAGCATGTTGAAACGCTTCCAATAATTGCGTGAATTGTCCTTCAACTTTGTCCATATCCATGCGCTCATACTGAATTTGTGAGAACTTCACGGACGTCCACCTCTTTTGTTCGGAGTATGTATTCAAAATCATCTTACCAGAAAATGCAAGATATCGCTTTCATATTCGTATATATTGATGAAAAGTGGTGTTTTTATTAAGAAACCGTTATAATGAATCAAGCTGAAAATAAGCGGAATCGGCTATAGCAATAAGGAAAGCCGGGTTTTCTAGTGGCTTGATTGATATGCAGCATGCACAATCGCCGGAGAACGAACAGTGGAAAGTGAGGAATACCAATGCTGCTTACTACTATAAATGATCCTCAAGACTTGAAAAAGTGCACGCAACCGCAGCTACATACATTGGCATCCGAGATCCGTCAGTTTCTAATCGAAACGCTCTCGAAAACAGGCGGTCATCTTGCGCCGAATTTGGGAGTCGTCGAGCTGACGCTAGCGCTGCACTATGTTTTTGACAGTCCCAAGGACAAGCTGATCTGGGATGTCGGACATCAAGCATACGTACATAAAATGCTGACTGGACGCCGGGAGATGTTTCCGACCTTGCGTCAGTACAAAGGTCTGTGCGGGTTCCCAAAAATGGTGGAAAGCCCGCATGACGTCTGGGAAACCGGGCATAGCAGTACGTCGTTGTCTGCCGCTATGGGGATGGCGACTGCGCGGGATTTGAAAAAGGAAAAGAATCATGTCGTTGCTGTGATCGGTGACGGTGCGCTGACAGGCGGCATGGCTTTAGAGGCATTGAACCACATCGGTCATGAGCGCAAGAATGTCATCGTTGTGCTAAATGATAACGAGATGTCCATTGCGCCAAACGTTGGTGCCCTGCACAACTACTTGGGCAAAATTCGCTCAACGGAGAACTATCAGTGGGCGAAGGATGAAGTCGAAGGCTTGTTGAAATCGATACCGGCTGTAGGGGGCAAATTAGCTCATATGGCTGAACGCTTTAAGGACAGCATGAAATATCTGCTCGTATCTGGCGTTCTTTTCGAGGAGCTAGGCTTTACGTATATTGGCCCAATCGACGGACATAACATGGAACTGTTGCTCGATACATTGAAGACAGCCAAGCATACAAAAGGACCTGTATTGATCCATGCCATCACGAAAAAAGGACTGGGCTATGCGCCAGCAGAAGCCGATTCGGTCAAGTGGCACGGCATCGGAACGTATAAAATCGAGTCAGGCGATACACCGAAATCTGCACCAACGTATACATCCGTTTTTGCGGATACGATGATGAAGCTCGCAGATGAAGACAATTCAATTGTGGCTGTGACCCCTGCAATGCCAGCGGGCTCCGGCTTGATCCCATTCGGTCAGAAGTACCCGGACAGACTATTTGACGTAGGGATCGCAGAGCAGCACGCATGTACATTTGCGGCAGGATTGGCTACCCAAGGCTTGAAGCCGGTCTTTGCGATTTATTCGACGTTTTTGCAAAGAGCCTATGATCAGTTGATCCACGATGTCGCCCGCCAAAAGCTCCATGTGATTTTTGCCGTTGACCGTGCTGGGCTCGTCGGAGCAGACGGGGAGACACACCAAGGCATGTATGATGTGGCATTCATGCGCATCATTCCGAATATGGTCATTATGGCACCAAAAGATGAAAATGAACTGCGTCACATGATGAAGACAGCAGTGGAATATAAAGAAGGCCCGATTTCTTATCGTTATCCGCGATTGCCGATTCGTGGCGTCAAAATGGATGAAGAGCTGCAAGTGCTGCCAATCGGAAAAGCGGAGATTGTACGCGAAGGCAAACACGTGGCGATTCTCTCGTTCGGTCACGTATTCGAAATAGCTGAGGCGGCTGTTAATCAGCTTCAAGAAGAAGGAATCAAACCGATGCTGGTCAATGCACGTTTTTGCAAGCCGTTGGACGAAGAGCTTCTATTCCGACTGGCGAAGGAAGGCTACGATATCATTACAGTTGAAGAAGGCTGCGAAATGGGCGGCTTCGGCAGCGCTGTCATTGAATGCTACAGTCGTGCAGGCTATCACGGCATGAATGTACAAGTTGTCGCGGTACCTGATTATTTTGTTGAGCATGGAAGTGTGAAAGAACAGCGGCAAGAGGTAGGGCTCACAGCTGATCATATCGCTGCTCGTGTCCGGTCCTTGATGCCAATTTCGAAGGGCGTAGTGGAAGCATGAGTGTAAGAAAAGAACGGATTGATGTTCTCTTGGTCGAAAGAGGCCATTATGAGACCAGAGAAAAAGCAAAAGCAGCCGTAATGGCAGGCCTTGTGCAAGTAGCTGGCGAGCGCTGTGACAAGCCGGGAACCAAATTTGCCGAGGATGTTGCAATTACGGTGAAGGGCGAGGTACACCCGTATGTGAGTCGGGGTGGCCTCAAGCTGGAAAAGGCATTGCGTGTCTTTGAGATCGACATGAAGGATCGTGTCATGATGGACATCGGGGCCTCCACTGGCGGATTTACGGACTGTGCACTGCAAAACGGTGCGCGCCTTGTATACGCGATTGACGTCGGGTACGGACAACTCGCGTGGAGCTTGCGCCAGGATGAACGAGTGGTCGTCATGGAACGGACGAATTTTCGGCATATGGACCCGGAAGCTTTCGAACATGAACGTCCAAACGCGGCATCGATTGACGTATCGTTTATTTCGTTACGATTGATCTTGCCAGTGTTGTACCGTTTTCTGACGGATGGCGGTGACGTCGTTGCGCTGATCAAACCTCAATTTGAAGCAGGCAAGGATAGAGTCGGAAAGAACGGAATCGTCCGAGATCCTGAGGTACACGAGAGCGTGCTGACTGACATTGGCCAATTTGCCAGTGGATTGGGTTTCGCGCTGAAAGGCTTGGACTACTCTCCAATTACTGGGGGAGAAGGAAACATTGAATTTGTTATGCACGTCCAGAAAAATGAGGGCGGCATGGATTCGGAAGCTTGGCTGCAATGCGTAACAGAGGTAGTTGCGTCTGCTCATGCGAATTTGAAATAGGATAAAAACCAAAGCCTCGGGAGTTTTGTCACAATCGAGGCTTTTTATTTATGCATGTGAAGTTGTATACTTGTATATGAGGTTGTTCAAGAAGGATTTCCAACCAACCAGTTTTGGGGTGGACCACGTGAAGAAAATTGGAATCATAGCGAACAAAGGAAAACCCGAAGCACGTATCGTTGCACGGGAACTGCTGTATTTACTTGAGGACAGAGGGGCGCAAGTATTCCTGGATGAACATATTGCTTCAGATGTTGGGCATCTGGAACTGGGCGCATCTGTAGAAGAGATGGGGAAGCAGGCGGATTTGGTTTGTGTATTGGGAGGCGATGGCACGCTACTCAGAATTGCTCGCCAGCTTGCCGGTCACTCTATCCCAATATTTGGAATTAATTTAGGCACGTTGGGCTTTTTGTCGGAAGCGGAACCGGAGCATCTGCCTCAGGCTGTAGACAATCTCCTTTCTGGAAAGTACGACATTGAAAAGAGAGCCATGCTGGAAGCTTGTTTGGTTCGAAAAGGAATCACGCTGGGGACGTACACGGCCATGAATGATATAGGGATTGCAAAAGGGTCATTTTGCCGAATCATTCAATGTGCAGTCTTTCTGGATGATGAGTACGTTGCGACGTTCAGCGGAGACGGTGTCATTGTCTCTACGCCGACCGGGTCAACGGCATACTCACTTTCTGCAGGCGGTCCAATAGTGGCCCCTAATGTGGACATGCTATTACTGACACCAGTGGCTCCTCATTCCTTGACGGCTCGGCCAATGGTATTGTCTGGCAATCAAACGATCCGGGTCGAAGTGGATGCCATTCATCAAGAGATGGGATTGTCCATTGACGGGCAGTTTGGTTATCGACTCGAGGGCGGCGATTATATTTACATTAAAAAGTCACCGTGTGTTACCCCGCTGATTAAGTGGAAAAAAGGTGGCTTTTTCGAAGCAATACGAACGAAATTACAAGGGGAATGGGAGTAATCCATATGAACAAAGGGCAACGACATATTCGTATTCGGGATATCATCAGCAATCAAGAGGTGGAAACACAGGATGAGCTGGTGGACCGCTTGCGGACTGCTGGCTTTAACGTAACGCAAGCAACTGTATCCCGAGACATCAAGGAGCTACACTTGGTAAAAGTGCCCCTTCCTGATGGACGATATAAGTATTCAATGCCTGCTGAACAAAAATTCAATCCACTGCAAAAGCTGAAACGTATGCTTGTGGATTCCTTTATTAGCATTGACCAAGCCGATCATTTTATTGTATTGAAGACGCTTTCGGGACATGCGAATGCGGTAGCGGAACTGATTGACAACCTTCCTTGGGAAGAAATCATGGGGACGATCAGTGGAGACAACACCATCCTGATTATTTGCCGTTCGAAAGAAAATACCAATGAAGTGACGAAACGCTTAATGGAAATGTTGTAGAAGGTGGTCGCTTGCGATGCTAGTGGAACTCTCGATCCGAAATTTTGCCATCATCAAATCAGTGACGGTCTCTTTCCAAAAAGGGTTAAACATCCTGACAGGGGAGACTGGTGCTGGTAAATCCATCATTATCGATGCGCTAGGACTGTTGTTAGGAGGCCGGGCTTCGGCTGATTTTGTCCGTTACGGTGAGCCTCGTGCAGAGGTGGAAGGGCTGTTTGAATTGCCGCCTGGTCACCCGGGACTTGACGTCTGTAAGAATGTCGGCGTCCAGATTGAGCAAGACGGTATGCTTGTGGTACGCCGAGATATATCGAATCAAGGGAAAAGTATCATTCGAATCAATGGCCAGCTCGTAACTCTCGCTATGCTGCGTGAGTTAGGGCCATGGTTGGTTACGGTGCATGGGCAACACGATACGCATATGCTGATGCAGTCAGACAAGCATATCAATTGGCTGGATGCATATGGGGAAAGTGCGTTGGGAGCTGCGAAGCAAGAATATGGAACCCTGTATACTGCGTACCGCAAGACAAAGCAAGATCTGGAGCGCATGGCACGCAATGATCGGGAGCTGGTGCAGCGCATCGATCTTTTGCAATATCAGCTCGATGAAATTGAGTCGGCAACCCTCACGCCTGGTGAAGACGAGAAGCTCATGCAGCAGCGGAAAAAGTGGATGAACATTGAAAAAGTTTATTCAACGATTCAAGATGCATACCGGGCTTTGCATGGTGACCAAAAGGGCATGGATTGGTTGGGTCATGCGATGGGTGAGCTTGAGCGTGGTGTGAACTACGAAGAACAGCTCGTTCCGATTTTGGAAATGGTCCAATCGGCATACTATCAGATAGAAGATGTGGTGCATAACCTTCGTCAATTGTCGTACCAAATGGATTTTGAACCGGAGCAGCTGGCAGAAGTAGAACGCCGTCTTGATCAAATCCAGTCGTTAAAACGCAAGTATGGCAAAAGTGTAGACGATATTTTGGAGTACGCGGCAACGATTCAGGATGAATTGGATGACATGCATCACTACGAAGATCGTCTCCAGCAGGTGGAAAAGCAATTGCAGGAGCTTGCAGCCGATTTGGCAGTGGAAGCATTGGAGTTGTCGGTTATTCGCTCCGAATGTGCTGGAAAGCTCGCACAAGAAATCGAGCAGCAATTAAAAGAACTGCACATGGAGCGAGCTCGTTTTGCCATCGACGTCAGACAGACACCGGATGAAGACGGGGTAGAAATCGACGGAATCAAGCGCTTCGTAGATGCGAACGGAATGGATCAGATCGAGTTTTTAATCTCACCTAACCCGGGTGAGCCATTGCGTCCCTTGGCGAAGATTGCTTCCGGCGGAGAGCTGTCGCGTGTCATGCTGGCCATTAAAACGATTTTGGCGGGCACTGATCAAGTGGAGACCCTCATTTTTGATGAAGTCGACACAGGAGTAAGTGGAAGGGCAGCTCAAGCGATAGCAGAAAAGCTCGCCCGGGTCGCTGGACAGCGCCAAGTCCTGTGCATTACGCACTTGCCACAGGTCGCATCCATGGCAGACGCTCATTTTCTGATCAAAAAGGAAATGAGCGAGAATGAAACGGAGACGCGGGTGAATCGTCTGTCTGATGATGAACGGGTATCAGAGCTGGCTCGTATGCTAAGCGGGGCAGAGGTAACAGCAAAAACAGAAGAACATGCACGCGAGATGATCCTTCTCGGCCGTGAACGAAAGACTGTCAGCTAATTTGGTTGGCAGTCTTTTTTCGTTGATAAAAAGTGCAAAAATGGACTCGCTAAGGACTTGATGAAGCGTGGCTTTCTAATGTTCAGAGTGGGTTATTTTCCTGACATAATCCGCTTGGCTGGTGGCAACATTAAAGGTACACAAGGTGGAGGTGTCCCTCATGACCGCTTGCGGTCAATCAAAACGGACCTGACCGTTTTGTTTTTGTAGGTGTAGGTAGGGAACGGTAGGAGTGATTACTGGTGATCCGACAAAACAAAAGAAAATGGATGGGAAGTCTCCTTCTCCTCATCACGGCGCTTGTCGTGAGTTCCACCCCGTTCCGCGATCTGTCCTCCTTTCCCCGTGAATTGCGTTTGATGGAAGGGTCCCTCGAGCAACTACGGGTCTCAGTGCCGGTAATGGGCACGCTAATCAATAGCAATCCTGATATTTTGCACGTTAACGGGACAGAGGCGCGTGAGGTTTCCGTTGATTTGAGCAGGCCTATGTCTGTAGAACCGCGTAGGGCTGGGGAAGCCCAATTGCAGGTGAAGTGGCATAACATTCCGCTGACTGCTGTAAAAGTAAATGTATTGCCAGATCTGCGGTTGTACCCTGGTGGACAGTCAATCGGGGTGAAGCTGCAAACAGCGGGTGTTTTGGTTGTCGGTCATCATTTAGTAGACGATGGTAAAAACAAGTTTTCTCCAGGTGAACAGGCAGGTATACACGTTGGTGACATGATTATCAAAATGAATGACATGTACATCAACGACATGAATGATGTAAAGAAATTGATCAACGAAAATGGGAAAAAGAATCATTCCGTCCAATTGCTTGTCGTTCGTGGCAAGGAAAAGCTTTCGCTCACTTTGCACCCAGCAAAAGATAAAAAAGACAGTGAATACCGTATGGGTCTCTATATTCGGGATTCAGCGGCAGGAGTAGGGACACTGACCTTTTATGATCCAAATTCCAAAGCGTACGGGGCATTAGGGCACGTCATTTCCGACGTTGATACTGGTCAAGCTATTGTCGTAGGAGATGGCCAGATCGTGCAAGCAAGTGTCACATCGATTGAAAAAGGACAAAGTGGCAACCCAGGGGAGAAATTTGCACGTTTCTACAATGAAAGTGAAGTTCTTGGAAATATAACGAAAAACACCCCTTTTGGCATCTTCGGCAAAATGAAGGACGAGCCCAAACGCAGCTATTATCAGGAGCCGTTACCAATCGCTCTTGCCGAGCAGGTAGAGGAAGGGCCAGCCAAAATTCTTACTGTCGTGGAAGGTCAGAAAGTAGAAGAGTTCGATATTGAGATCGCGAACGTGGTCAAGCAGCATTTTCCCGCAACCAAAGGGATGATTATTAAAGTCACGGACAAACGCCTTTTGGAAAAGACAGGTGGCATCGTACAAGGGATGAGCGGCAGTCCCATCATTCAAAAGGGCAAGATCGTCGGTGCTGTCACGCATGTGTTTGTCAATGATCCTACTTCGGGATACGGTTGCTACATTGAATGGATGCTTCAGGATGCTGGCGTGAATGTCCGAGATACAGCCGAATCCCGAACCCATACAACCAAGGCTGCCTGAATAAAGTGCCGTCACGCGAACGAAGCGAGACGGCTTTTCCGATTTTTGCAGTCCTTTGACGAATCGGTTAGAAATGAAAGAATTCTTTGTCGAAATATCAGTTAAATCATTCAATCTTTCGTCATTGGCAGGAATGGAATTTGCTTTGTCGAATAATTTTTGTAGAGAAAAAGATGGTATGGACTAAACCTTTTAGATTTGTTAACTTCTAAAACGCCACCTTCTTTCCAAAAGACCGTCCATTGTTAGGAGGAACGACCTTGAGCAAGATTGAAGTGTTGTTGGCAGATGATAACCGAGAATTTGTGAATCTGTTGGAAGAGTACATCAGTAGCCAGTATGACATGAATGTTGTGGGTGTTGCTTACAACGGCAATGAGGTAGTTCGACTGCTGCAGGAACGTGTACCCGATGTATTAATTTTGGATATCATTATGCCACATCTGGATGGCTTGGCTGTTTTGGAGCAAATTCAGGCCATGCGCTTAAGTCCTCAACCTAAAATTATCATGTTGACTGCTTTCGGGCAGGAAGAAATTACGAAGAAAGCAGTAGAGCTGGGAGCAGCATACTACATTTTGAAACCGTTTGATATGGAGGTGCTGGCTCAGCGCATCCGTCAAATCATTACAACCAAGCCTGCCTCTTCTTTTGTTTCTTCTGTGAAACCGCAAGCTACCTTGCAAATCCGCGGTCGCAATTTGGACGCGAGCATCACCAGCATTATTCATGAGATTGGAGTTCCAGCGCACATCAAAGGCTATTTGTATTTGCGGGAAGCGATTACAATGGTATACAACGATGTCGAGCTGCTCGGCTCGATTACCAAAGTCCTGTACCCGGACATTGCAAAGAAATTCAATACAACGGCTAGTCGTGTAGAACGTGCCATCCGTCATGCGATTGAAGTAGCATGGTCCCGTGGTAATCTGGACTCGATCTCCAGCTTGTTTGGTTATACGATTTCCAACACCAAGGCGAAGCCGACCAACAGTGAGTTTATTGCCATGGTGGCAGATAAGCTGCGGATTGAGGCGAAGATTAGCTAGGATGTAGAGAATCGTTTACACGATCCTTAAAAAGACATTAGCATTTGCTTGCTAGTGTCTTTTTGTATGGGTAGGACGTAGTAAAAGCGAGGTGCAAAATGGAAAATCCTAAAGTGCAGTGTCCAAAATGTGGGTGTAATGAGATTGGAAAAGGGAGGCAAGCTGGGGATGCGGGAGTGTTTCCCTTCGGCAAGTTTGTTCCGCTTAGTTCCGCGATCATTCATAGAATCTGTACAAATTGTGGCTATGTGATCGAAAGTTATGTTGAAAACCCATCAAAGTTTAAAGGTTAATACTTCGGAGATTAAATGAAATGAGCAAACTACTATCCTATAAAGAAATTAGAATTAGCTCTTCTACATCACCAATTGCGTATAAGCAGGCTGGTTATCGTCAAAGGTTTCTAACCATTGAGGGAAAAGAGATCGCCAATACAGGAATAGATTGTGAAACCTGTCTTTTTTATGCCGACGTTTCAGGAATGGATATGAAAAGCCCAACAAAAATATCGAACAAATTAAATCAAGGGATAAATACACTAGACGAAGATTTCATGTCAGATTTATCCTGTCTCATTCCCAATGGTCATTACATTGCAACTTTGTTGAAGGTGTATCCTAGAATGAAAAGAGAGGCATATGGGACTGAGTACTACAAGGCTGGGCTAAGGAATATTAGCAGTATGAGGATTTTAAAAAACACCGACAGCGTTAAGTCTTTCTTTCCTAGATATAAAATATCCGTTGAATCACTTTGATGAGATATGGATTTATAGTCATTTTTTATTGGATGGTCATCACAAAATGTTTGCCGCAGATAAAGCCCAAAAAGCAATTACCTTATTATCCTTTTTATCGATAGATGAGTCATTCGCAAATAAGGAACAATTAAAAAGGCTTTTCCAAGTTTTAACCTGATGAATTGGCTGTTGTGTCGGTACAAGAAATAAGCCAAGGTATTTTAACCCTGGCTTTGATCATCAATATACCATTTTACTAAAGAGAATTACAGAGGTCACTTAGCTGTTTCTTTAGCTGGTGTAGTAGGTGGTTGTTCGGGGCTTGCTGGGGGAGCGTTTTTATATTCAAAGACCATTTCGGAAATACTACTCAATCCGGTTTGTTCCATGCCTTTACTCGTCAAGGCAATTCTGCCAAATGCAGTAACAGTGGAAGGAATCCTTCCATCTGGTTTGATAATGGTCACAGAAACGGAGTTAACTTCTTCTTTCTTGTCTTTCGCTAAGGTCCGAGTATTTTCCACTAAAGCGCGCAATTCCTTTTCATCATTTGATTCTGTCGCTAAAGCAACCATCCACATTCCGGTGCTTTCGTCAAATCGGTCAATGGCCAATACATATGCAGGTAGCGGCACTTCTGGTGTGCTTGCAGTTTCACTACAGGCTGGAAGGATTAGTGCTAGTGCAAGTATTAAGGCTAGTCTAAATTTCAATCTGCAACTCTCCTAATTATTTTTTGGTTATTTTACCAAAGTTGGGGTACTTTTACTATAACTAAAAATGTACTCTTCCCGGAGGAACTGAATCCATGTGCCTAGAATTATTCGTCATGATAAGAGAAACACCAGGAATTGACCCTAATCCGATAGTCTCTCCTTATGTTTTGACAGGCAAGCTATCACATGAAAAAAGTCCTCATTTCTTCAAGCGTTTTCCGAAAAAACAGGCATGGTGGATGACAACCGAAGAGGGTTGCGCTTGCAGATTTAGCATTTCCAAGCATCCTGATAAAGTAAAATTCGGGATGTATCCAGAAGAGGAGGGACCTCGTCATTATCAAAGATACCTAGAGGACTATCAAAAAAGCATGAACAGAATGATGCATCTTCGTGCTTGGTGCGAGGAACTGCTTGATCACGACAAGACGCAGGCATTACATCCTGACAAAATGAACCATTTGATAAGAAACTGCCAGAGTCCCTTGCGAGATTTTGATCCTCCTATGTAAAATAGAAAAGCATACAATACAAATACATACTACTAAGAGCGAGGTAGGTGCTGTGAAAGTGCGCAATTTGGATGAAATTCTCGCATTTAACCGCGAATTTGTGGCCAACCAAGAATATGAAAAGTACCAAACCACCAAGTTTCCTGATAAACGATTGGTCGTGCTGTCTTGTATGGATACCCGTTTGGTTGAACTTCTACCGAAAGCCATGAACATGCGCAATGGGGATATCAAGCACGTAAAAAGCGCCGGGGCAATCGTGTCCCACCCTTTTGGGAGTATCATGCGTAGTATTCTAATTGCGATCTACGAATTGAATGCTGAAGAAGTGATGGTCGTCGGGCATTATGACTGCGGGATGAGTGCGATCGATAGCAAACGCACAATGGAGAAGATGCTGGAGCGAGGAGTCACGGCTCAAACGTTTTCCACGCTCCAACATGCGGGGATTAACTTACATAAATGGCTGCACGGGTTCGATCGTGTAGAGGAAAGTGTGAAAAATAGCGTAGAAACGATTAAAAATCACCCGCTCCTCCCACCGAATGTGGAGGTACATGGCTTACTCATTGACCCGGTGACGGGGAGATTGGACGTTGTTGTGAATGGGTATGAGCGAACGAAGGACAGTGAATGATCCTAACCTTGCTCCCATTTCGAGGAAAACATTTCTCCACAGAGTCACGAAATGGGTAGGGGGATTGATTGGTCTCGGAATAGCGACTGGCGTGTACGGTCATGTATGGGAACGTAAAGCACTTGATATCGTGCGATTGTCCATTACGATACCGGGATTGCCAGAAAACTTTAAGGGAACAAAGCTCATTCATTTCAGCGATGTCCACCTCGGTCATTATTTTGAAGCGAAAGAGTTGGAGTCGGTTATTGCTGTGATCCAGGGCGAAAAACCGGATTTGATTTGCTTCACAGGGGATATCGTTGATGAAGTGACACGACCTCTATTCGCCGCCGTTCCCCTTTTCAATCAGCTCCTAGCCCCATTAGGTAAATTCGCCGTTTTGGGCAACCACGATTATCGAGCTGGTGAACAGCAAAAAGTCCGGGATGGATTGGTCGCATCAGGATTCGAAGTGTTGGATAATCGGCATGTTGTCGTACACCAAGATGGCCAGCAGTTATACATGGCGGGAGTGGATGACCTTTTCTATGGCGTACCAGATCTTTCAAAAGCGTTAGAAAATATCCCGCCAGAGGGCAGCGTTATATTGTTGGCGCATGAGCCTGATTTTGCTGATATGGCGTCACAATATCCCGTGCATCTTCAACTGTCTGGCCACAGTCATGGAGGACAGGTACGCTTGCCCTTCATTGGTCATCTATTGGCGCCGCAATACGGGCGTAAATATGTACAAGGAATGTATCAGGTAGGTGGCATGGCTGTGTACACCAACAGAGGATTGGGTACGACGATCTTGCCTGTTCGTTTGTTTTGCCGCCCGGAGCTTACGGTACTAACCCTACAGTGAATTTTGTTAATAATGTTCCTTGATCCATTGGACGAATTGCTGGAAAGCATCGTCCTCTTTTTTTGGATGAAGGTAGGCGATAAGGGTTGGGCGAACTAATTCGCCGTTTGCGATATCGTAGGCAACCAATCTTCCGGTCGCAAGCTCTTGTTGTATGGTTCTTTCCGGAAGGATGGTGATCCCTAGCTGCCGTTCGACCATTTTTTTAACAGCATTGAAGCTGTCCAATTCCATAATAATATTCGGAAAAACTCCCTTCTGTGCCAGATAGCGGTCAATCCGTTGGCGATAAGGAGCGGTGTGATTCCCGAACACAATCATTTCCTCGGTACGCCATGCTTGAAAACCTGGAAACCCACTTGCCCAAGGGTGGCTCGGGGCCATGACGAGCAGGAGTCGATCACTGGGAAGAAATTCTTGATGGATGTGCGGGTGATACATTTCACTCCCGAGAAAGGCAATATCGGCTGTGCCGGTTAGCAGAGCGCTGAGGGACTCCTCGTACAACGTAGAGCGGACGTAGCAGGTAAAGCCCGGATGAGCAATCCGGTACTCACCAATCAGTCTCGGCAGCTCATAGGCGACAAAAGCTTTTCCTGCGACGATGTTCATCGATTGGCGCTGTTCTTTCTCTTGGATAAAGGAGCGCATTTGCTCCACGATATTTGTAGCCACCGGTAGTAACCGACGTCCTTCGCCTGTTAGACTCACTCCTGAAGCAGTGCGAACAAAAAGCGCACTCCCAACCTGGCGCTCTAGCTGCTTCAATCGGTGTGTAAGTGTTGATTGCGCCAAAAATAACGCCTGTGCAGCACGATTAATCGATCCATGACGAGCAATCGTCAAAAAAACCTCAAGACTTTCTCGATCCACTTTTAGTTGCCTCCTATTCAAATTCTCGATAACTAGTTATCTGTATTCTATAACAAGGATGACAAACATTGGAATATGATGTAGGCAGGAGGTGTTCCTGATGAAGAATGAGGAGATCAAACAGGCTGTACAAGCGCAATTTGGAAAAAATGCTGAGCAATACGTGCAAAGCAAGACGCATGCAAAAGGCAGCGACCTGGAACTGATGGTGGAGTGGATGCAGCCAAGAGAGAACTGGCGGGCACTGGATATCGCCACGGGAGGTGGGCACGTAGCGAGAACATTGGCTCCACATGTGAGCTTGGTCGTCGCCACGGATTTGACTCGTCCGATGCTCATGGCGGCATCTGCGGCCAATGAAACAGCACTTGTCCATAATGTGATGTATGTTCAGGCTGACGCAGAATCTCTCCCGTTTCTCGATGGATCATTTGAGATCGTCACATGCCGAATTGCAGCTCATCATTTTCCCGATCCGGCGGCTTTTGTTCGTGAGGTGAGTCGCGTGCTTTCCCCTGGTGGGTTGTTTCTCTTCATCGACAATGTCTCTCCTGAGGAATCGTCACTCTCGGCATTCATAAATGAAATAGAGAAAACACGCGATCCCAGTCATGTTCGCTGTCTTTCCGTAAGTGAATGGCGAGGTTTGTTTGAAGCGAACGGCATGACTTTGCAAAAGCAGCAGGGACGCAAAAAAAGATTTGAATTTTTAGCATGGGTCCAACGTACCTCCGAATCATCCGAGCAGGAAGCGATCGTGGAAAAACTGCTGCTGAACGCTACAGATGAACAAAAAGAATATCTAGGGCTTACCACAAAGGATGGTAGAGTCATGACCCATCAGATTGACGAATGGATGGTTCTTTGCCAAAAATGAGGAGGAAATGAAGACGATGACAACAACAACGCATAAATGGATTGGGCTTGATCATGTGCAATTAGCAGCACCAGCAGGAACAGAGGACGTAGCGCGCAAGTTTTTCGGTGAGCTCTTGGGAATGCCGGAGGTTCCAAAGCCAGCGAAGCTTCTTGTTCGAGGGGGTGTATGGTTTCAATGTGGTGCCCAAATGATTCATATTGGCGTAGAAGAAGGATTCATTCCCGCGAAAAAAGCGCATCCGGCGTTTCTCGTGCAAAACATTGGTTCACTGATGGAGCACCTGCAAGCAAATGGGGTATCGTTTCGGATTGATGAAGAAATCCCGCACCTTATCCGCTTTTTCACAGAGGACCCATTTGGGAACCGATTGGAGTTCATGGAGGCGAAACAGGAATGACAATTGATTTTCACGCGGAGAAAAACCAGTTGAGCTATACAGGGAGAACCGCCGACAATTCGTGGAGTCAGGCGATCCAGTCGCTCGTCAATCCCGTGGGAAAAAACGTCGTGGACATCGGTTGTGGTGGTGGAATTTATACCAAGGCTTGGTCTGGGTTAGGAGCTGCTTCTGTCACGGGGGTTGATTTTTCCCAGGTGATGGTTGAAGCGGCGAGAGAGCAATGCGCTGACGATCCGAAGATTTCGTTTGCACAGGGGGATGCACGGGCAACCGGCTTGCCGAGTCAATGTGCGGATATTGTATTCGCTCGCGCCTTGATCCATCATTTCCCGGAGCAAGACTTGCAGAAATTTTTTAAAGAAGTCATTAGGCTATTGGCACCGGGGGGAATTTGCTTAATCCAAGACCGGACGATGGATGATGTCAAAATGCCGGCCTCGCCGACTCATTTTCGCGGTTATTTCTTTACGCGATACCCGCGCTTGCTAGCGATAGAGCAGACACGAAGACCGGATGATACAACGGTGCAGGACACCATGAAGCTCGCGGGGCTTGAGCAGGTGAACAAGACAACGCTATGGGAGACAAGACGAGAATACAATAGCTGGTCTGATTTGGAGGCTGACTTGCTTTCAAGAAAAGGCCGATCCATTCTGTATGAATTAACTGATGGCGAACTGAAAGACCTCGTTCATACCATCCATGGTCACGTAGCCGGGCAAGAAAAATGGATCGAGCAGGATTGCTGGAGTATCTGGATAGGCAGCGCAACTTGTGGCACAATAAAAGGAAAATAATTGTGAAACTTTTTGTTCACAAATTTGGATATGCTTGTCTCATAATACCCGAAGCTATATAATGGAATTGCCATTGTATTCCTGTTGCGTCATCATGGTGAAGGAGTTGTCGTTAATGAAAATCGTTTTATTTGACATCCTGATGTTTATCTTCACATTCTTTATCGCTTGGGGCTGTTTGAATTCCATCAGAGCGAAAAACACATTTGCAATCTTATTTGGCTTTGTATCTTTGGTGGTTTTCCTGTTCGCAGACGGTTTGATCATTTACTACCTGGCCAAAGGTGCGTAGGTGAAACTGAAAACGCTTCGCTTAAAAGAGGCTGTGCATTTCGTGCACAGTCTCTTTTTTTTTGCATGTGAGAAGGAAATATTTAGCATACTAAAGGCGGAGGTGGAAAAGTGGGCAAACGAAAAGGTTCTGCAGCACATTCATACACGGCTGTTGTAGCGGCTGATCTGAAGACGAAGCAGTTGTGCAAACGTCTCCACTCCCATCATATCGCCATCATTGATCATCCGGACGTTGATGAGATAGCAGCACAGTCCTTGCTGGAAAGAGGGGTAAAAGTCGTCCTCAACCTATCGGCATTCATGACGGGGCAATACCCGGCTGAAGGGGCTCGCCAACTTTTAACAAACGGGATCACACTCTATGAGGTACTGGATGTAGATGTGTCGGATTCATTCATGGAGTGGATCGAGGGCAAGTATGCAACAATCCGTGAAGAAAATCTGTACATCCTTTTGGAAGAAAAGTGGGTCCATGTATGCAGGCTGCAGCAGGTGACGGTTCCCTCCATTTTAAAACGATGGCATGAAGCGCACGATAAGTTGGATGACACACTCTCTTCGTTTATCGACAATACACTTTTGTACGCCAGCAAGGAAAAAGACCTATTTTTAAAACCGCTTTGCCATGTGCAATTACATACAAAAATGGAGCAGCGACATGTCGTTGTCGTCGTTCGCGGGAAACATTACAGAGAGGACTTGCTGACGCTATCTTCCTACATTCGGGAATATCGACCTGTTTTGATCGGGGTCGATGGTGGTGCAGATGCCCTCATGGAAGCAGGATATCGTCCAGATCTGATTGTGGGAGATATGGACAGCATCTCGGACAGAGCGCTCCAATGCGGAGCGGAGATTGTCGTACATGCTTTTGTGAATGGGACAGCACCTGGAACGACTCGCGTAAAAGCTCTCGGTTTGCCTTATCATGTCTTGCCAGCGCCTGGTACGAGCGAAGATGTGGCGATGCTGTTAGCGTACGAAAAGGAGGCTGAACTGATCGTCACGATCGGTGCTCATACCAATATGATTGATTTTCTGGAAAAAGGCCGTAAAGGTATGGCGAGCACGTTATTGGTCCGCACGAAGATCGGGACAAAGCTAATTGATGCCAAAGGAGTCAGTCATCTCTATAGGCCGAGCGAGTCATGGAAGCTGTGGGGTTGGTGCCTAGTCGCTATGCTTCTCCCTGTTTCAGCCGCGCTCGTTATTAATCCAATCGCCCGCAGTGCTGTACAGATGATTTGGACCCAATGGCGGACTTGGACTTTATGAACAACGCACTTTTCATGGAGGTATACATGATACCTTTCCGCTATCATTTGATTTCACTGGCTGCCATATTTGTCGCACTTGGGGTAGGGATCTTGTTAGGAGGGACGGCAGGCCATACATGGATAACACAAGGAACTAAAGGCATCCTTTCCAATATGGAAGCAAAGTACGACCGTGCTCTCAAAAGCAACCATGAGTTAAGGCAGCAAATGAATCGTTTGCTCAAGGAAGTTGCGCGCAGCAACCAAGAAGTTGTCCAGCTCATGAGCATACGCTATGTGGACGAACTTGCAGGAAGCAAGGTGTATGTTTGGCAGGAGGATGGCAACGTTTCTGAACAGCTTACGCAACTGATGCATTCAGTAGGCATGGATGTGGTTTCTTATCGCGAGGGAAACAGTTGGGAAGATGGGGTGCTTTTGGTGGTAGCAAGGCAAGCCCCGCTTTGGCTACGGGAAAAACAGATGAATTCCTGGATACAGGTCGTAGAAGTGCCCGACTCTCCTGCAAAACAATGGGCACTTTTAGAACAAGTGCAAAAGAGATTGACTGAGAGGAAGGGCTCGCGTGAAAAAAGTTAGTGTCGTCATCCCGGCGTTCAACGAACAGGCTTCCATTGGTGATACTCTCCGTGCCATCCGTGAACGCTTTTTTTGTGATGAACTGATCGTCGTTGATGATGGCAGTAAAGATGAGACGGCACACATCGCAAGCAAGTGGGCGGATAGGGTCATTCGAGTGCCGCGCAATCAAGGGAAAGGTGCAGCTGTTCAATTGGGCTGGCAGTACGCCAGTGGGGATGTGGTCATGCTTCTGGACGGTGATTTGCGAGACAGCGCAGCAGAAGCTGCACAGTTGCTTACACCGGTGCTACAAGATGTCTGTGATATGGCGGTAGCTGTTCTGCCACCTCCGAAAGTGAAAGCAGGTCTCGGATTAGCAAAAGGCTTGGCCCATCATGGCATTCGGATGTTGACAGGCTTTGAAACAAAAGCCCCTTTATCGGGACAACGCGCAATACGTCGCGAGCTTCTTGAGCAATTAGGGAGCCAGGATAGAGGATTTGGCATAGAGGTGGGGCTCACTGTCGATGCTTTGCGAGCAGGGTATCGTGTAGCAGAGGTCCCTGTCTTTTTTTCGCATCGTGAAACGAAAAACGATTGGGCAGGCTTCTGTCATCGGGGGAAAGAGTTTGTCGCGATTAGCCGAACGCTATGCTGGAAATGGTGGGAGGGGCAAGAGTGGAAACGAAAATCATGATAATGATACTCGTCGCGGTCGTTTTTCCACTGGTGCTTGACCGTCCCCTGTATAAAGTCGGCACACAAAAGCTCAAAGCGCTTGGAATGAATCGATTCAATTACGATGGAGAGCCGGTATTGACAGCAGGGGGGCTCATCCTCGTAGGTTCGAGCGTTATAACTGGGATAGTTCTAATCGGATTACTTTGGCTCAGAAGGGTCGATCGCGAGCTTTTCCTGCACGGTATTTTATTTCTAACAGGTTTGATTACGATGGCCTTTTGGGGCTGGCGTGATGATTGTGCATCAGATCGGCATGTAAAAGGCTTTCGTGGACATTTCGGTGTGTTATGGCGAGAAAGGCGAATAACCAGCGGCATGTGGAAGTTAATTGGGGGGACAAGCACGGCCTTTTGTCTCACCCTGGCTCTTTCAAACACAATTTGGGCAGAGTTTGTGGCCTTTGGTTTGCTTGCGCTCACACCCAATATCATTAACTTGTTTGATCTGCGGCCAGGACGAGCGATTAAAGTATTTTGGTGCCTGATAGCACTCGCTGTAGCTTTTGGCCTACTGACAATAGGAGCCAGTGCGGAAATGGTCAACTGGATTTTGTTGATTCCTATCTTCCTTGCGAGCATCCTCCTATTTCCCCACGACGTAGGCGGCAAAATCATGCTCGGAGATACAGGCTCGAATGCCTTAGGTTTTGCAGCAGGCTTTTTCTTTGTCATCGGGACACCGATTTATGTGCAGGCGAGTATGCTCGTGCTTTTCTTGTGTGTTCAGATTGCGGCAGAATTTTGCTCGTTTTCCCGCGTTATTGAACAGATTGGTTGGCTTCGTCGACTCGACCAATGGGGGAGAGTTACAGAAGCTGAAAATAAAGAAAACCAGACTGGCTCGTCCGGTTTGGTCTAGTCCTCGTCATCAGGTTCAGGAACCATGAAACGGGGCTGTACGCGATTTTTTTTGCGTTCGTGATGAAGAATAAATCCGGCAATAAACCATACAGGGATGGCGAAAGCCAGTATACCTAGAATGAGTTTTCCCCATAAAAATCCAACGTCTGGAGAGGCAGAATAGAAGAATGCGTCACGGATTAATTTGATTCCGTACATGGCGATTGCCGCCGGAATTACCATAATTAAGAGTGCAATGATTTTCTGAAAAACCAAGGGTTTTCACCCCTTTCTCGAATGCGTAAAGGACTACAATAATTACGGGACGGTCTTTTCATCATATCGGATGCGTTCAGCCTTGTCCACCGTACCTGTTGCACACGAACGAGCGCACGTTAGGGAAGAACGCCTGTCCATCAACGATTTGTTGGAGTACAATGGTTACGAGTAAGATCGTAAAGAGGTTGTTCAAAAAGTGAGGGGTCTCTCGCATGCACAAGCTGCTCATCGTTGGTGCGGGACGTGGTGGAACAGCACTCCTGCGGATGCTAAATCAGATGGACCGATTACAAGTTGTTGCTGTCGTCGATCAAAGGCCGGACGCCCCAGGCATACTGCTTGCCCAATCATTGGGGATTCCCGTCGATCAGGATTATCGGCCTTATTTGGATGAGGATCTGGATGTCATTCTAGAAGCTACAGGGGACCTGGGGGAGTATGAGCACCTCAGGCAATTAAAAAAAGACAAGACAGTGCTCATCCCAGGAACGTTTACAAGAATCGTCATGAAATTGATTCGCGAACGCGATAAGCTGATTGCCGTTTTGATGCAAAATCAGCGAGAGCGGGAAACGATGTTGAATTCTACACATGACGCGATCATCGGGGTCAATCGCCAAGGAATTATTACATTGTTCAACAAAGCTGCAGAGCGATTGATGGGCATCGAGGCGAGTGAAGTGCTGGATACAAAAGTTTCAGAGCGTATACCGAACACTCGGTTACATATTGTATTAACGACAGGCTCTCCCGAATTGAATCAGGAGCAAGTCTTGCCGAATCAGACGCGCATTATTACAAACCGCGTGCCCGTTCGCAATGATCGAGGAGAAGTTGTCGGAGCTGTTGCCATTTTCCGTGATATTACAGAAATCATGGCGTTGGCAGAAGAAGTGACGAACTTGAAAGATTTGCAGAGCATGCTGCAAGCGATTATTCAATCATCGGACGAAGCAATATCAGTCGTTGACCAATACGGGAATGGGCTTTTGATCAACCCGGCCTACACAAGGCTTACGGGTTTTTCGCAAGAAGACATTATCGGGAAACCAGCGACGGTAGATATTTCCGAAGGCGACAGTATGCACATGCAAGTCCTGAAAACGAAGAAGGCAGTGAGAGGCGTCCCTATGAAACTGGGACCAAAGCGCAAGGACGTCGTGGTCAATGTTGCGCCGGTTGTGGTCGATGGGGAGCTGAAAGGCAGCGTAGGCGTCATTCACGATGTCTCCGAATTCAAGCGTCTGTCAGAAGAGCTGGAGAAAGCTCGTCGCATCATCCGCAATCTGGAGGCAAAATATAGCTTTGCAGACATCATCGGCTATAGCGAGTCCATGCAGCAGGCGATCGAGCAAGCCAAAAAAGCGGCGTCAACACCAGCAACTGTCCTTCTCCGCGGGGAATCGGGAACGGGGAAAGAACTGTTTGCCCACGCCATACATAATGCAAGTGAACGAAAATACAACCAATTCATCCGGGTTAATTGTGCAGCGATCTCAGAGAGCCTCTTGGAGAGTGAGCTTTTCGGGTATGAGGAAGGCGCGTTTACAGGTGCGCGTCGAGGAGGGAAGCGGGGGCTTTTTGAGGAAGCGAGCGGTGGAACCATCTTTTTGGACGAGATCGGCGAGCTGTCCATGAGCATGCAGGTCATGCTTTTGCGCGTCCTGCAGGAGCGAGAGGTTGTGCGTGTCGGTGGAACGAAGCCGATCAACATCGATGTTCGCGTCATTGCGGCTACCCATGTGAATCTGGAGGCAGCGATCGGAGCGGGACGTTTCCGTGAAGACCTGTACTATCGTCTCCACGTCGTACCGATTCATATCCCTCCACTCAGACAGCGCTTGGAAGATATTAAGCCGATTGCTATGCACCTGCTACGAAAAGCCAATCTGGAATACGGAAGAAATGTAGAAGAGCTGCATGAAGAAACATGGCAGATGCTTCTGTCCTACCACTGGCCAGGCAATGTACGCGAGCTAGAGAATGTACTGGGCAGAGCGATGATTCATATGCGGATCAACGAGCGAATCATTATGCCGGAGCATTTACCCCCATTGGAAAGAAGAATCGTTTCGACCAAAAAGGAAGAGGCCCAGCATGAGGGTTCCACTGGCACTACGTTAAAAGAAGCGGTGGAAAAGGCCGAACGTCAGCACATATTGCGGGAACTGGCGGCAGCCAAAGGCAATCGCACTCTTGCAGCCAAGCGCCTCGGAATCGCGATTCGCAGTTTGTACTACAAGATGGAAAAATTGGGCATCATGGATGTGCAGGAAGAGTAAGGAAATGGGTGTGCAAAATATTGCACGCAAATCTTTGCGCGTATATGCAAAAAAATGCAGACTTGACGCAGGGACAATCATCCCGCGTTCTCTAAAATAAAGCGCTTTCACAAGTTTGGTTTTATTGGCATGACTTTTGCATATACCTCTTGGCGGGAAATTCTCCAAATGGAGCCCACTGTTACGCCAGCTTACTTAAGCGGAAAACGAAAGATACTAGGGAGGTTTCTTCAGTGAACATCTTTGACTACATGCAAAAGTACGATTACGAGCAATTGGTATTTTGCCAAGACGAAAATTCCGGTTTGAAAGCAATCATTTGCATTCATGATACGACATTAGGACCAGCACTCGGCGGTACGCGCATGTGGCCGTATAAAACAGAAGAAGAGGCGATTGTGGACGTACTGCGTCTCGGTCGTGGGATGACTTACAAAAACGCAGCAGCAGGACTGAACATCGGTGGTGGTAAAGCAGTCATCATCGGTGATCCGCGCGAGCATAAGAGCGAAGAGCTGTTCCGTGCTTTCGGTCGCTATATTCAAGGGCTGAATGGCCGTTACATCACAGCTGAGGATGTAGGAACAACGGTAGCAGACATGGATATGATCCACTTGGAAACAGACTTTGTCACAGGTGTTTCTCCTGCATTCGGTTCCAGTGGCAATCCATCCCCTGTCACAGCTTACGGTGTCTACCGTGGAATGAAAGCTGCTGCAAAATTGGCGTTTGGTTCCGACTCTCTCTCCGGACGAGTGATTGCTGTACAAGGTGTAGGAAACGTAGCGTACAATCTGTGCCGCCATCTGCATGAAGAAGGCGCGCATTTGATCGTAACGGATATCAATCAAGAAAACGTAGATCGCGCAGTGAATGATTTCGGTGCGAAAGCTGTTGGTGTTAACGAGATCTTTGGCGTAGAGTGCGATATCTTTTCTCCTTGCGCATTGGGTGCGATCATCAACGATGACACCATTCCACTCTTCAAAGCAAAAGTGATTGCAGGGGCAGCTAACAACCAGCTGAAAGAAGAGAGACACGGCGACCAAATTCACGAAATGGGTCTGATCTACGCGCCTGACTACGTGATCAATGCTGGTGGTGTAATCAACGTGGCAGATGAGCTGCAAGGCTACAACCGCGAGCGTGCACTGAAAAAAGTAGAAACAATCTATGACAGCATCCTGAAAATTTACGAAATCGCTGAACGTGATGGCATGGCTTCCTACAAAGCTGCTGACCGCATGGCGGAAGAGCGCATTGCAAGTGTTGCCAGATCACGTAATACTTTCCTGCAAAACGGCAAGACTGTTTACAAGCGCTAATCTCGTATCTTCTATTAAGTCCATACTCCTGTCCGCTCTTCTAAGGAGGGCGGTCAGGAATACATAAACGATTTTCTTTGAATATTCATATTCTCGTTAATACGCAGGTTAGCTTTCCGAATGAAAGGAGAGATCGTGGTGTCTCAAGAGTTTGATCTAGTCGTCCTCGGGGGAGGTACCGGCGGTTATGTAGCGGCAATCCGCGCTTCCCAATTGGGAATGAAGGTAGCAATCGTGGAAAAAGAAAAGCTCGGTGGTACTTGCTTACACCGTGGTTGCATCCCATCCAAAGCGCTATTGCGCAGTGCAGAAGTATTCTCCACCCTGAAGGAAGCTGACAAATACGGAGTCTCGGCAGGTGCTGTAGGCTATGACTTCACCAAAATACAAGAGCGAAAGCAAGGCATTATCGACCAACTTCACAAAGGGATTCAATACTTGATGAAAAAAGGCAGCATTACTGTCTTTGAAGGCTTTGGAAGAGTCATGGGGCCTTCCATTTTTTCTCCGCAGGCAGGTGCTGTACGCATTGAAAAGGAAAACGGGGACCAAGAAATGATCGTTCCACGATTCCTTTTGCTGGCAACAGGTTCCCGTCCACGCACACTCCCGGGTTTGGTCATCGACGGATCCTATGTGGTAACAAGCGATGAAGCATTGCAGTGGGAGCAATTGCCTGCTTCTGTTGTCATCGTGGGTGGAGGTGTCATCGGGATTGAGTGGGCTTCCATGCTCAATGATTTCGGTGTGGAAGTAACTGTTGTGGAGTACGCCGACCGTATTTTGCCGTTTGAGGATGAAGAAGTGAGCAAGGAATTGGCTCGCCTGTTGAAAAAGCGGAAAGTCAACATCGTGACGGGAGCAAAGGTACTGCCTGAATCGTTGGAAAAAGGGGAAGGCAAAGTCTCTATTCAAGCGGAAGTCAAGGATGGAGTCCAAACCTTTGAAGCCGAAAAGGTACTCGTATCAGTAGGACGCCAAGCGAACGTAGAAAACATCGGTTTGGAAGCAACAGAAATCAAAGTCGAGCGCGGCGTAGTCGTAGTTAATGAATACTTCCAGACAGCAGAGTCTCATATTTATGCGATTGGAGACGTTATTGGCGGTCTGCAATTGGCGCATGTTGCTTCGCATGAAGGAATACTCGCGGTAGAGCACATGGCTGGACAAAACCCGCACCCGATGGATTACACCAAGGTTCCGAAATGTACGTATAGCCGACCTGAAGTCGCAAATGTCGGACTCACTGAAAAAGAAGCAAAAGAACAAGGCTACGATGTGAAAATCGGCAAGTTCAGCTTTAAGCCACTAGGCAAAGCACTAATCCACGGTGAGAATGACGGCTTTGTGAAGTTGGTCGTTGATGCCAAGACCAATGATTTGTTAGGGGTTCACATGATCGGTACACATGTGACAGATATGATTTCCGAAGCGGGCCTGGCCCGTGTGCTGGATGCGACTCCGTGGGAGATCGGTCAGACGATTCACCCGCATCCATCCTTATCCGAAGCAATCATGGAGGCAGCTCAGGCTGTCGACGGAAAAGCGATACACAATTAGCAAGGAGGGAATGTAACGATGACAACCAAGCGACATGAGCAAGTGGGATTAACCGATGCACAAGTCCTTGACATGTATTATTACATGCTATTGGCCAGAAAAATTGACGAGCGCCAATGGCTGTTGAATCGTGCGGGCAAAGTACCGTTCGTGATTTCCTGCCAGGGTCAGGAAGCAGCTCAGGTGGGAGCCGCTTTTGCGATGGAAAAAGACAGAGATTTCTTGTGCCCGTACTATCGCGATCTTGGTTTGGTGCTGGTCTTTGGCCAAACAGCCCGTGATTGCATGCTGTCCGCTTTTGCGAAAGCAGAAGATCCGAATAGCGGAGGAAGACAGATGCCAGGTCACTTCGGTGGCAAGAAGTACAATATTTTGACTGGCTCAAGCCCTGTGACTACCCAAGTGCCACACGCAGTCGGTATGGCTTTGGCAGGTAGAATGAAGCAAAAAGATTTTGTTGTGTATGCATCGTTCGGTGAAGGATCCAGCAACCAGGGTGACTTCCACGAAGGTGCGAACTTTGCGGGTGTACACAAGCTCCCGGTTATCTTTTTCTGCGAAAACAATAAATACGCGATCTCTGTACCACTGAAAAAGCAGTTGGCTTGTGAAAGTGTAGCAGACCGTGCGATCGGTTACGGCTTTCCGGGAGTCAGTGTGGACGGAAACGATCCGATTGAAGTATATCGTGTCATGAAAGAAGCAGTTGAACGTGCTCGCAGTGGTCAAGGGCCGACGCTGATCGAAGCCGTTATGTACCGCCTTGTTCCGCACTCCAGTGACGATGACGATCGTGTGTATCGTACGAGAGAAGAAGTGGAAGAAGCGAAGAAGAAGGACCCATTGATTGTTTTCGCTACGTATTTAAGAGAGATCGGGCTCTTGGACGAACACAAGGAAGCAGATATGCTTGCTCGCGTACAGCTGGAAGTGGATGAAGCCACTGAATATGCAGAAAACGCGCCATATCCAACACCAGAATCGACAATGACGTACGTATACGGGGAATAAGGGGGGATCTTTTATGGCAGTCATTTCTTTTATTGATGCAATTACAATGGCGATGCGTGAAGAAATGCGTCGCGATTCCAATGTGTTCATTCTCGGAGAAGACGTTGGCGTTCGTGGTGGAGTTTTCCGTGCGACAAACGGATTGATTGAAGAGTTTGGCGAGGAACGCGTGATTGATACGCCACTGGCTGAATCCGCAATTGTCGGTGTAGGGATTGGTGCGGCAGCTTACGGTATGCGTCCAATCGCAGAGATTCAGTTTGCGGACTTCATCATGCCAGCTGTGAACCAAATTGTCAGTGAGGCGGCGAAAATGCGCTATCGTTCGAACAACGACTGGCATTGCCCGATCACGATTCGTGCTCCTTTCGGCGGAGGGGTTCACGGTGCATTGTACCACTCGCAATCTGTGGAAGCGATGTTCACCAACACTCCTGGCTTGAAAGTAGTAGCACCTTCGACACCTTATGATGCTAAAGGTCTTCTGAAAGCAGCTATCCGCGATGAAGATCCGGTGCTCTTTTTCGAGCACAAGCGTTGCTATCGCTTGATCAAGGGCGAAGTGCCTGAGGATGACTATGTACTGCCGATTGGCAAAGCGGACGTCAAGCGAGAGGGGACAGACATCACAGTCATCTCCTACGGTTTGACTCTCCACTTCGCACTGCAAGCTGCGGAAAAGCTCGCTCAAGAAGGCATCAGCGCGCATGTTCTCGATTTGCGCACACTGTATCCGTTGGACAAAGAAGCGATTGTTGAAGCGGCTTCGAAGACAGGCAAAGTATTGATCGTACACGAGGACAACAAAGAAGGCGGCGTTGGCGGTGAGGTAGCTGCCATTATAGCGGAGCATTGCTTGTTCGATTTGGATGCACCGATTAAACGTCTTTGTGGTCCGGATGTACCAGCGATGCCATACAGCCCGCCAATGGAAAAATATTTTATGCTGAACCCGGAAAAAGTATTGGAAGCAATGCGCGAGCTGGCCAACTTTTAAGGCGAGGAGGACCAAGGATCATGGCAACGAAAGTACTTATGCCCCAGCTCGGAGAGAGCGTGACCGAGGGCACCATCAGCAAATGGTTGGTCAATGTAGGCGACACGGTCAAGAAATACGATTCGCTGGCTGAAGTGACGACGGATAAAGTAAACGCAGAGGTTCCTTCTACCGTTTCAGGACGCGTTACTGAGATCGTCGTGCCAGAAGGTGAGACAGTCGCTGTCGGCACATTGATCCTATATATAGAAGAAAGTGGTGCGGAAGGTGGAACTGCAGCGCCTGCTAGCACGACGGAAACTACGGCTCCCCAAGCGCCTGTAACCGAGCAGCCAAAGGCAGCAACGCCGGCTGTATCCATTGAACAAGCACCAGTCGTCGATGGATCAAAACAACGTTATTCACCTGCTGTTGTCATGCTCTCCCAACAACATGGCATTGATTTGTCCCGCGTTGCAGGGACTGGAGCAGGCGGGCGCATTACCCGTAAAGATGTCCAAGCGATTATCGACGCGGGCGGTCAAAAGCCAGCTGAGACAGGAAAGGAAACGGTCGCGCAGGCACCCGTAGCAGCGGTCGAACAAACTACTGTCGTTTCAACACCCGCACCGGTAGCACCAGCTTCTACTCCTGCTGTTTCCGTAGATATTCCGGTTGCAAGCGGTGATCAAGTTGTACCTGTAACCTCCATTCGTCGTACGATTGCTAACCGGATGGTGCAGAGCAAGCATGAAGCTCCACATGCTTGGACGATGGTCGAAGTAGATGTGACAAATCTCGTTAACTTCCGCAATCAGGCAAAAGGCGAATTTGCGAAAAAAGAAGGGCTCAACCTCACGTTCCTGCCGTTCTTTATCAAAGCGGTTGTAGAAGCGTTGAAAGAGTACCCAATGATCAATTCCACATGGGCACATGACAAAATCATTGTGAAAAAGGACATCAACATCTCCATCGCAGTAGCTACGGAAGATGCTCTCTATGTTCCTGTCATCAAGCATGCTGACCAAAAATCAATTCTTGGCATTGCTAAGGCAGTCGATGATCTGGCAGCGCGGACCCGTGCAGGGAAATTGACGATGGATGATATGACAGGTGGGACCTTTACGGTTAACAATACAGGCTCCTTCGGCTCTGTTTTGTCCCAGCCGATTATCAATGCTCCGCAAGCTGCGATTCTTAGTGTCGAGTCCATTGTGAAACGCCCTGTCGTCATTAACGATATGATCGCAGTGCGTTCTATGGTCAATCTGTGCATGTCCTTGGATCATCGCGTGCTGGACGGTCTGATATGCGGGCGATTCCTGCAAAGTGTGAAACAAAAGCTTGAAAATGTAGGACCGGATACCAAGTTGTACTAGGGTGTCGAAAAACCAGGTCAAGTAAAGACCTGGTTTTTTTGATAAAAGAATCGCCAAAAAAATTTTTCCAAATGGATCATTACGTATGTAACTTTTTCCGAGACATCTTCGTCATAACAGTTGGAGCCAGTAAGTCTCATAAATGACATAGAAATCATTCCCACCTGATAGCATTTGTGGTAGACTGGTAGCGTCCTGCTAGAGGGTTTTCCAGATTAAGGGTAAATATGGGAGGAAAAACATGGAGAAAAGTAAAAAAGCACTACCAATAGTGCTGGCATCAGCGCTGGCCGCTACACCTTTTGTTGCAGTACCGCAAGCATATGCAATTGAAAAGTTGGATGTATCAGCTGACAACGATGGTGCCGGGAAAGAAAGTGAGTATGATATTAAATTCACGCTAGAAGAAGACCTGGCGAGTGGAGATACCATCACGGTTGATTTCGACGATGATTTCGATGTGGATGATAGTATCAGTAAGAAAGATATTTCCGGTATAGATGTGAAAAGGGTAGAAGTGGATGACAATGAAGTGACCATCACGGTGGATGAGGATTTTGATGAAGGTGATAAAATCTCGTTTACCATTAAAAAGGGAATCACAAACCCCGATGACAAGGGTACATATGACGTAAGTGTAGAAACCGAAAATGAGAGCTCTGACACAGACGAAGTTGAGATCAAAAAAAGCAGCTCCAGCAGCAGTAGCAAGTCCAAAAACGATTACAGCGTAACGTTGAGCAGCAAAGCAGCAGGCGAAAAAGTAAGCCTCAAGCTCGGCAAAATTTCTCTGAAAGGTAGCGATGAGCTGGAGACGAACTCCACGATTACTGTCACTTTCCCGGAGAAAGGCATGTTGCCTTCGAGCATTGATGAAGACGATGTAACGGTAAACGGTACGAAAGCGAAATCCGTCAGCATCAGTGGTAGCTCGGTAGATATCAAGATTCCGAGTGGAGCAGACTCAGATGATTACATTACGTTGGAATTTGACAAATCTGCTGGCATTGAGAATCCTAGTTCCGGTGACAAATATGTTTTCAAAGTGAAATACGACGGTACGACATATGAGTCAGATGAATTTGAAATTACGAAAAACGGCTCCGGCTCAAGCAGCGCTTCCGACAGCTTTACGGTTAATCTGTCTGATCCAGGTGCTGGAGCTCGCACTAGCTACACGTTTGATGCTGACTTCGGCAGCAAAGAGCTAAAAGAAGATGGAGAATTGATTCTTGAGTTCCCGTCCTCTGATATGGTACCGGGCATTTTGACAGCATCAGACTTTTTGCTCAATGGGAAATCAGCGAAGAAAGCAACTGCAGTAGGGAACAGAGTTGCCCTGGTTGCACCAACCGGCTTCAAAGCGACTAGCAAAGTGAAGGTTGAAGTTACTTACGGAGCGTGGATTTCGAATCCAAAAACGGCTGGCAACTACACGTTGAAGGCTACTGTTTCCGGAAGAACTTTGGAATCCAAATCCTTCAGCATCGGTGGTTCTTCGGTGAACCCGACGCCAACCAACCCAACTAACCCAACAAATCCAGTACCTGTACCAAATACAGGTATTAACAATAGCACTGCAACTATCGCATTGACACAAAATGCACTTGGCAAGCAGACAGGTGTAAATGTAGCAATCAAAGGATTGGGTGTTGGTCTGCAAAAGCAGCGTGATTTCATCGAGATCGTATTCCCGGTAGGCTACAAGGTACCGGCTTATATCGCACCAGCTAACATCTCTGTGAATGGTGTAGGTGCGAATTTCGTTGCAGTTCGTGGACAAAACGTTCTGATTTATCCTTCTCAGGATATTCCTGCGGCAACAAACGCTAATATCGTGATCAATCCAGCTGCGAACATCGTAAATCCTGCTGTGAAAAACACATATAGCATTAGCGTATTTACATCCGAAGAAAGAGGTTTGTTGTTTTCTCGTATTGTTGGTGTAGGAATGCCTTCCCCGGCTCAACCAAAGCCTGCAACGCCAACACCACAACAGCCGCAACAACCATCGACTGCTATTCCAGCGAACTCGGCTTCCTTTAAAGTAAATACGGCAAACTTCACCCTGCATGGCAAAACGTATCCTCTGTCTGCAGCTCCATACATTGATGGAAATACGACTATGGTTCCAGCCCAATTCTTTAAAGAAGCGCTGGCACTGACTACGCAATGGAACAATACAAGTGTTGCTGTTATCAGTGGAACTAAAGTCGTGAAGTTTACAGTTGGATCGAAAACAGCAAAAGTAGGGAAAACAGATATTCAACTGCCTACACCTGTTGTCCTCAAAAACGGCATGCCAATGATTCCGATCCGTACAGTAACGGATAATCTTGGTTACAAAGTCGGCTGGGATGCGAAAACTTCCAGCGTATACGTATACAAATAAAAATTAGCTGGGACAAACGAAAAACCCCTTTCCGCTTTTTGGTCGGAAAGGGGTTTTCATTGTGAGTCATCACTCGTTTATTGAAAGTAAAAAAACGTGGGAACGATGAGTGAAAGTATTAGAATGCCGATCAGGATTTTGGCAAAAAGAGATTGGTGTCTCATTCTAATCAAACCTCCTTTCAAGGTAGAGGAAATTATCAGGTGATTCTGTAAGTGGCTGTGCTAGAATGAAGAAAAGGATATCATTGGCTTTCTTTTTTCGCCCATGCTGAAATTGTACCGAAATGTAGCCAATGAGACAACCACTTACAAAAGGATGATGATTCGTGAGCGCACCGAAAAAAATTGCCCATATCGGCATTGCGGTAAAAAGCTTGGAAAAGACGCTTCCCTTTTATACCGAGCAATTGGGATTGGAGTTGGTTGGAACCGAAATCGTAGAGAGCGAACAAGTACAAGTGGCATTTTTAAAGATCGGGGAAAGTCATATTGAATTACTAGAGCCGTTGAGTGATGAGAGTCCGATAGCAAAGTTTATGGAAAAACGCGGAGAAGGCATTCACCACATTGCGTTTGATGTAGATGATGTTGCGGGTCGGCTAGTTACATTAAAAGAACAAGGTGTACCTCTAATCCACGAGGTCCCCAAAGCGGGTGCGCACGATGCGTTGATTGGATTTTTGCATCCGAAGGCTGCGAATGGCGTGTTGTATGAGCTCTGCCAATATCCGAAAGAATCATAGGCGTTTACGTAGTAGAAAAAATTTTTTTGCGGTATACTGGAACTTGTGAATATGTACCAAAATCGGGCAGTACGATCAGGAGGTAACGAGTGTGAGTACGATCAACCAAGAGCGTTTGTTAAATGAATTTTTAGAGCTCGTCCAGATTGACAGTGAAACGAAGAACGAAGCAGAGATCAACAAGGTGCTCAAAGAAAAACTGATTGAGATGGGCTTTACCGTAGAAGAGGATGACGCAGCAGCGAAAACCGGACATGGTGCCAACAATCTGATCGCAACTTTGGAGGGCACTGGAAAAGGTCCAACCATCCTATTTAGCAGCCATATGGATACGGTTGTGCCAGGAAACGGAATCAAGCCTCAGATTCGCGATGGCTACATTTATTCTGATGGAACGACGATCCTCGGTGCGGATGACAAAGCAGGAATAGCAGCGATTTTTGAAGGCATTCGCAGCATGAAAGAGCAAAACCTGCCACATCCAACGATCCAAGTCGTATTGACGGTAGGAGAAGAGTCCGGACTTGTAGGCTCCCGTGCAATGGATTCCAGCCTGCTGAAAGCAAAAATGGGCTTCATCCTTGATTCGGAAGGTCCAGTTGGAAAAATTACAGTAGCTGGTGCTGGCCAATACCGCATCGTAACCAAAATCCACGGCAAAGCAGCGCATGCAGGTGTGAATCCAGAGGATGGCATCAGTGCTATATCGGTGGCTAGTAAAGCAATTTCCCGTATGCCACTGGGCCGTATCGATGCGGACACAACTGCGAACATCGGTCGTTTTGAAGGCGGAAAAGCGTACAATATCGTAACAGATTATGTGGAAATTTGGTCTGAGGCTCGCAGCTTGGTAATGGACAAGCTGGAAGCTCAAGTGAAGAAAATGACGACAGCATTTGAAGAAGTGGCAGCCGAGATGGGTGCGACTTGCGAAAATGAGGTTATCTTTATGTACCATGGCTACAAGTTCAACGAAGAAACGCCAGTTGTACAAAAAGCGATTGCAGCGGTTAAACGTGTAGACCGCAATCCTGAACTGGTTGCAAGCGGCGGTGGAAGCGACGGTAACGTATTTAACGGCTACAACGTACCAAGCGTAAACTTTGCCATTGGCTATGAAGAAATCCATACAAAAAATGAGCGCATGCCAATCGCTGAACTGAACAAAGCGGCTGAGCTGGTGCTTGCTGTTATTGCAGAAGTACAAGAGTAACCAACAGAAGTCGGAATCTCCTTGCGAGGGGTTCCGGCTTTTTTATTCGCTTGCTATCTGGTTTTGCATGATTGAGACAACCACTGTTCATCATAGACTGAATAGAAAGCTCGGGGACGAGGCAGGCATGAAAGGGGGAGGCTGAGTGCTTCGTTTGGCGGTGGGGACGGTCCAAAAAGTTCTGGAGAAGCAAGCGGGTATGCAGATACTCGAAGTCCGGACAGAGTCAGTTGCTGGATGCAAGCTGCAGAGAGTACTGTCTTTTTTGCAGGAGGATTATAAAAGTGGCGATTTACTTTTGATCAATACAACCGCTGTTCACCTTGAATTGGGAACAGGCGGGTATCACTTTGTTGTAGGGAAGGTAAACCAACCCGTGGAAACCGATGTCCTTCCGAATGAGTGGGGCCATGTCATGAAAATGCGCTATTCACCTTGGCAGCTCGCGGTTGATTCGGTAGAAGAACAGGCCAGCCCGTACCACGATTTGTTTGTACAAGAAGACTTGTCCTTGGAAGGTACCCCTGTTTTGATCGGCGAGCTGCACAGTCTTCTACCTGTTGCTGTCCTTACTTTGCGTAAAAAAAATCCAAATGTCCGTATCGTATATGTCATGCCAGATGGCGCATCCTTGCCGATTGCCTTGAGCCAGCACGTCCAACAATTAAAAGCAACCGGGAGCTTGGCTGCTACAGTGACGACAGGTCATGCATGGGGTGGTGATCGTGAGTCGTTGACGATTCATAGTGGCTTATTGGCTGCACGCCATGTAGAACATGCCGATATCATTATATGCATGTTGGGACCTGGGGTAGCAGGTACAGGTACATCTTATGGTTTCTCGGGAGTTCAGTTGGCTGAAGTCATTCATGCTGTATCCACTCTTGGCGGAACACCCTTTTTTATTCCCAGAATCAGCTTTGGGGATCAACGTGCCAGACATTACGGCATCAGTCACCATACTATATCGATCGTAAACAGGTTTACTCTCTGTCCTGTTCTGGTTACAATCCCGATTTTCGGAGATGAAAGAGATGAAATCCTTTCACGGCAGATGAAAACAATAGAAGGTGCGGGGAAGCATATTTTCATAAAGGGAAAAGTCCCAGATCTGTCAGAGCTGGCATCACTGGAAAAGGGGTATGGCTTGTCCTTTTCTACAATGGGGCGGAATTGGCAAGAGGATCCTGCGCCTTTTCAAACGGCATGGATGGCAGCCGATTTTGTAGGAAACAGTCTGGGGTACATCGTCCAAACCGTTAACGACGCTCCGCATTCGCCCGCCTCATCAAGTACTCTTGAAGGGTTAGGTCTTTATTTGACCAGGAACGAAGTGCGGCCTTGATCTGCCAAGCTTTCCCGACCATACGCAATTGCTTTTCGCTAACATATGTTTTCATTCATGATCTCCTCCGATACAATAAGGTGGACAAGCTCTATGCTCCCAACTTATGGAGGGAATCGACGATTTAGAACGACTTCATGGAAAAAGGATGATGATGACCGTGAATAAATATGAACACTTATATGAAAAAACCATTTCGAGTCAGCCGATTTATGACGGGAGAATTATCAAGGTTAAGGTAGATGAAGTTCTTCTGCCCAATGGCAACACAGCCAAGCGAGAAATCGTAAATCATCAAGGGGCGGTTGCCGTATTGCCGATCACTGATGATAACAAAATGGTGGTGGTTCGACAGTTCCGCAAGCCGTTGGAGCGTACGATCGTGGAGATTCCAGCAGGAAAACTGGAGCCAGGGGAAGAGCCGCTTGCATGTGCAATGCGTGAGCTGGAGGAAGAGACGGGTTACGTTGCGAGTCAGTACACACCGCTTAGCTCTTTTTACACATCGCCGGGCTTTGCAGATGAAATTTTACATGTTTTTGTAGCCACTGGTTTGAAAAAAGGAGAGAGCAAGCCGGACGAGGATGAGTTCGTTGATGTGCTGGAAGTGACACTGGAAGAAGCGCATGCCCTGCATCAAAGTGGAGAAATTCGAGATGCCAAGACGGTCGTGGCATTGTTTGCGTGGGAAAACAAAATGCTGCGTGAGCGTGGATAGACCCATGCTTCCTACCTATTTTTGCGACATGCATATTCACATCGGTGGTACGTGGACAGGTAAACCTGTGAAAATAACGGCTTCACGCCAAATGACTCTCACAAAAATTTTGGAGGAGGCCTCCGATAAAAAAGGGATGGATGTCATCGGGATAATCGATGCACATTCGCCTGAGGTTCAGGATGAGCTGGTAGATCTGTTGGAAAAGGGAGTAGCGACTGAACAGGAGTATGGAGGAATTTCCTACAAAGATACGTTGTTAATCTTGGGGTGCGAAGTAGAAATCAAAGAGCCAGAACGCGGTGCAGCTCACTTTCTCGTTTATCTGCCGAAGCTGCAAGAAATGAAGCGATTTACCGCATGGCTGTCAGAACGCTGCAAAAATGTTCAATTGAGCTCTCAGCGTATCTACACATCACTTAAGGAATTGCAAGCTTGTGTCCAGCAATTACAGGGTCTTTTGATCCCGGCACATATTTTTACACCGCATAAAGGGTTGTACGGGAGCTGTACGGATTCAATGGCTGAAGTGTTTGATCCTTCGCTCATCTATGCGGTTGAGCTGGGCTTGAGTGCGAATACCAATATGGCGGACCGCATATCCGAGCTACATGACAAAACCTTTCTCACGAACTCAGATGCCCATTCTCTGGCGAAGATAGGCCGGGAATATCAAGCGATATATATGCAAGAGCGTTCCTTCGCAGAGTGGGTGAAAGCGATCAAGCGCATCGGTGGAAGAGGGGTTCATATGAATTACGGTCTGCATCCCGAGCTAGGCAAGTATCACCAGACGGCGTGCCAAGGTTGTCAGTCTCTACTCGCGGCGGATGCCTCAGGCAAATGTCCGGAATGCGGCTTCCAACGAATTGTGCGAGGGGTTGCAGCGCGCATTGATCAGCTAGCGGATGTTGAGGTCGGCCAGCATCCGGCGTTTCGTCCTCCTTATATCGAGCAAATCCCGTTGGAATTCATTCCGGGAATTGGTCCCAAATTATTGGACAAGCTGTATCGGTCGTTTGGTACACAGATGAACGTGCTGCATCGCGTGAACGAAGAAGAGCTCTCCCATGTTGTCGGAGAGAAAATCGCTTCACTTATTGTACAAGCACGAGAGGGAAAACTCTCTGTCCAAAAGGGCGGCGCCGGTACCTACGGAAAGATCGTCCCGATGTAGATTGTCATAGGGGAGAAATCGTCCGCATAAGCTGTACAGTAATCAGCCAAGCGGGAGGCGACGAAGTGTGCGTTCACGAGTCGGACAAACTATCCAATCCTATGCGAGAGAACATCAGTCACTCTACTGGTTCACGATCGTCCTGTTTACGATGGGCATTATTTTCGGAGCCGTCCTCGTCAATTCACTGCCATTGTCACAGAAGCAGGAGCTATACGGTTTTCTGCAATATTTTTTCAACAGTCTTGGCAGTGATGGAATCCCTGAGACCAGTGCCCATTTTCAGCAGGCATTTGGTCATTATGCCAAGACCACTGCAATCATGTGGGTACTAGGGTTATCCATCATTGGGTTGCCGATGATTTTGTTGATGCTCTTCTTAAAAGGAGTCGTGGTCGGTTTCACCGTCGGTTTTTTGGTGAGCCAGCTCCAATGGCAAGGCGTAACATTTGCCATGGTGGGTGTTCTCCCACAAAATTTATTAGTCGTCCCTGCCCTTTTTATTGTAGGCGTCAGCGGAATATCGTTTTCACTTCGACTCATACGTACGAGAGTGCTGAGCAAAAGAGATGTTATCATGCCGCACTTTATGGGCTATACCGTCCTCGTGCTTAGCATGCTGGCGGTATTGACGATTGCAGCCTTGTTTGAAACCTTCATTTCCCCTAGGTTAATGCAGCTCGTACTTAATTAAGAATAATTCTCAGGTAAGAACTTATGCATTTGACTTATTCGATGCCCCTCTACTATAATAGGAACAGGTTTCATGCGAGCGGGGAGGGGCATTAATGTTGGAAGAAAAATTAGAGAAAATTAAGCAGCAGTTGCATTCACAGAACTACAAGCTGACACCACAGCGTGAAGCCACTGTTCGCGTGTTGTTGGAGAATGAAGAAGATCACTTGAGTGCGGAAGATGTTTACTTGCTGGTGAAGGATAAAGCACCGGAAATCGGGCTTGCTACCGTATACAGGACATTAGAGCTGTTGAGCGAACTAAAGATCCTTCATAAAATGAATTTTGGCGATGGCGTAGCTCGTTACGATCTCCGTGATGATAATGCTGCCTATCACCATCATCACCTTATTTGCCTCAATTGTGGTACGGTGGATGAAATTTTTGAAGATCTGCTTGTCACAGCAGAAGAAAAAGTCAAGAATGTTTACAACTTTTATATTACCGACCACCGATTGACCTTCTACGGGATCTGCAATCGTTGTGTAGATAAAGTGAACGTGGAGGACTTCAAATAAAGTCGACTTCTCTGGGAACGGAGAAGTTTTTCTTTTTTCCTGGGAGCTTTTGTAATGGCAGACCTATTCCTGTGGAATCCTAAGAGAGGATGAATCGAATGGAGCAAGGGACAAGTGCATATAGATGAAAGAAAGTCTGTAAGGAGGCTTACGGATGAAAGTCTCTTATCGTCGCGTGATGGAGGGTCTGCGTTTCTTGCTTCTATTCATTACTTGTACCTTGCTCTCCTACGGCATCATTACCTTGCTGGCGGACAAATTTCTCCCGGCAAACCCTTATCATGAACCACATGGAAATGCGGTGAAGGTAGTAAAAGTCATCAATACCTCTCAGGCACAGGATTTTGACGGATATGTCGCACGACTTCAGCTCTTTTTTTTAACGGGAGAGTAAATGCAAGTTTGTGTTTTTTATCTGGAGAAGCAGGAGTTTCTTTTTCTTTGTGGAAAGCAATACAAGATACTTATCAGCTGAAGGGGACAGCTTCATGGACAGTCTGATTGATCAGTTTATTCATTTCCTGACTGTGGAGAAAGGGTTAGCGAGAAATACCCTGGAATCCTATCAACGGGATATGGTGGCCTTTACCTCGTATTTACAAGAGCAAGGTGTCGCTCGAATAGAGGATTCTACTCGGACGCACATCATTGGGTACTTGCTTGTTTTACGGGAAAAAGGACGTGCTACAGCAACGCTTTCTCGCAATATGGCATCGATACGAGCGTTTTATCAGTTTCTCATTCGGGATAAATACATAGATAAAGATCCATCCATTCATCTAGAAACACCGAAGATCGAGAAACGCTTACCCAAAGTGCTCTCTGTTGAGGAAGTGGAACGTCTTTTGGAAAGTCCTCCTGTCAATCATCCTGCCGGGCTGCGGGACAAAGCGATGCTTGAGCTTTTATACGCGACAGGCATTCGTGTCTCGGAGTTAGTTAATCTGGATAGTGCTGATGTGAATCTGGATATGGGCTTTGTCAAATGCTTGGGAAAAGGATCAAAAGAGCGAATCATTCCGTTAGGCTCGGTTGCCATTCAAATGGTTCGCCACTATTTGCAGGCAGGGCGCCCCAAGCTGGTAAAAGGAACTGGCGATACTGCATTATTTCTGAATCACTTGGGCAAACAAATTACACGGCAAGGTTTTTGGAAAATTATTAAACGATATGCCCAAAAATCAAACATCCGTGCTGAGATTACACCCCATACGCTTCGCCACTCTTTTGCCACTCACTTACTGGAAAATGGAGCCGATTTGCGCTCTGTTCAAGAGATGCTTGGGCATGCTGATATTTCAACCACCCAGATTTACACACATGTGACCAGAACGCGGATTAAGGACATCTATGCCAAGACGCATCCGCGAGCATGAGTATGAAAAAACGATCGTCTCCGCCTGATTGTCGGGCGGAGAAAAATTTTCTGAATCAGGTCAGACGTCTGACGACTTGATGAGAGAAATGAATGACTGGTAAACAGGAGGCGTTAAGATGCAGTATTCACGAGTTTTTTTGATCGTAATGGACAGCGTAGGGATTGGCGAACAACCTGATGCGCCTAAGTTCAATGATGCAGGAGCGAACACCTTAGGCCATATTGCGGAACGAGTTGCGGGATTTTCATTGCCTAACTTGCAAAAATTGGGTTTGGGAAATATAGCACCACTCCAAAACGTTGCGCCAGTTGCAACTCCTATGGCCCATTATGGAAAAATGCAGGAAATCTCTATGGGGAAAGATACGACGACGGGCCATTGGGAGATCATGGGTCTGCATGTGTCCACTCCGTTTAACACGTATCCAGACGGATTTCCTCAAGAGTTAATCTCGGAATTTGAGCAACGTATTGGTCGTAAGGTACTCGGGAACAAAGTCGCTTCTGGGACAGACATTCTCGACGAGCTTGGCGAAGAGCATATGAATACGGGTGCAGTGATTGTCTATACATCTGCGGACAGTGTATTTCAGGTGGCAGCACACGAAGAGATTGTTCCGCTTGAAGAGCTGTACCATATTTGCGAGGTAGCTCGTGAGTTGACGCTTCGTGATGAGTTCGCCGTAACTCGTGTCATTGCGCGTCCATTTGTTGGACAGCCAGGCAATTTTAGCCGTACAGCAAATCGTCACGATTATTCCGTGAAGCCATTTGCTCCGACAGTCATGAATCGTTTGCAAGATGCTGGCCTTGCTTCTATTGCCATTGGCAAAATCAGCGACATTTACGCGGAAGAAGGCGTTACTCAATCTATCCGTACCAAAGATAACATGGATGGTGTGGATCAAATTCTGGGTACGATGAAACAATCGTTTACGGGCCTTTCCTTTGTCAATCTTGTGGACTTCGATGCGAAGTTCGGTCATCGCCGTGATCCAGAAGGGTATGGGCGGGCACTGATGGAGTTCGACGCTCGTATTCCAGAGCTTTTGGAAGCGCTACAAGATAATGATTTGTTGGTAATCACGGCAGATCACGGAAACGATCCAGTACATCATGGCAGCGACCATACCAGAGAATATGTTCCGTTGCTTGTCTATCACAAGGGTATTCAAGCTGGCCAACATTTGGGCATCCGCGAAACATTTGCGGACTTGGGTGCGACCATCGCAGACAATTTTGGGGTGACTGCTCCGGCAATTGGGGAGAGCTTCCTTAATCATTTATAAAGGTAAAGTAAAAATAAACATTTATATAATAGAAGAAACACAAAAAAGGAGAGAGTTAAATTGGCAAATTTCCATGATGCAGTAGCATATATCGAACCGAAATTGACAGAAAAACCAACCATTGGTCTCGTGCTTGGATCAGGGCTGGGTGTATTGGCAGATGAAATCGAAAATCCAGTGATCATACCTTATCATGAAATTCCTGGATTCACAGTGTCCACTGTTGTTGGGCACAAAGGACAACTCGTGATTGGTAAGCTGCAAGGCAAACAAGTCGTTGCGATGCAAGGTCGTTTCCACTTTTATGAGGGACATGGTCTGGATGCCGTTGTTTTCCCAATCCGTGTCATGAAGTTGCTCGGCGTAGAAACGATTATTGTGACCAATGCGGCTGGCGGAATTAACGAAGGCTACAATCCAGGCGACCTCATGCTGATTTCCGATCACATCAACATGACGTTCCGCAATCCGTTGATTGGTGCAAACGATGAACAATTGGGAGCGCGTTTCCCGGATATGTCTGAGGCTTATTCCAAACAGCTCCGCAAGCTCGCCCATGAAGTTGCGTCCGAGCAAGGAATCCAGCTTCGTGAAGGTGTATACGCAGGTCTACTAGGACCAACCTATGAAACTCCTGCTGAAATCCGTATGCTTCGTCTGTTGGGCGGGGATGCTGTAGGGATGTCAACCGTACCAGAAGTAATCGTGGCACGACACATGGGTGTGAAGGTGCTCGGTATTTCGTGCATTAGCAACATGGCTGCAGGTATTTTGGAGCAACCTCTGTCCCATGATGAAGTTATGGAAACAACAGAGAAGGTAAAATCGCAATTCCTGGCTCTGGTGAACGGTATCGTAGCCAAAATGTAAGTAACGGATTCGGAGGGATTAACAATGCGTATGGTCGATATGATCGCCAAAAAACGTGATGGCGGAGAACTGACAACAGAAGAGATTCAATTTCTGGTGACAGGCTATACAGATGGAAGTATTCCTGACTACCAAATGTCCGCGTGGGCAATGGCAGTCTTTTTCCGTGGCATGACTGCGAGAGAGACGGGAGATCTAACCTTGGCAATGGCAGGGTCAGGCGAACAGCTTGACCTGTCTTCTCTGCAAGGAATTAAAGTAGACAAGCACAGTACAGGCGGAGTAGGGGACAAGACTACTCTTGTTGTTGCGCCATTGGTAGCGGCAGCAGGTATTCCTGTGGCAAAAATGTCTGGAAGAGGCCTTGGATACTCAGGAGGCACCATTGACAAGCTGGAATCCTTCGCAGGTTTTGAAGTAGAACGCACACGCGAGCAATTTTTGCAGCAGGTGCGTGATATTGGCGTGTCTGTAATCGGGCAGTCCGGCAACCTGACACCTGCAGATAAGAAGCTGTATGCTCTGCGTGACGTGACAGCTACTGTAGAGGCTGTGCCATTGATTGCAAGCTCCATTATGTCCAAGAAGATTGCTGCTGGGGCAGATGCCATCCTGCTTGATGTAAAAGTAGGGAAGGGCGCTTTCATGAAAAGCATTGAAGAGGCAGAAACATTAGCAAATGCGATGGTTGCAATCGGCAGCCAAGTAGGACGTAAAACGGTGGCGGTTATCAGCGATATGAACCAGCCGCTTGGCTTTGCTGTGGGCAATGCACTGGAAGTGAAAGAAGCGGTGGAGACACTTGCAGGTAAAGGGCCACGCGATTTGACCGAGCTGGTATTGGCTATTGGTTCGCGCATGCTTGTTATGGGTGGCCTTGTTACTGATGTGGAAGAAGGGCGCAAGAAGCTTGAAGACCTGATGGCTTCCGGAAAAGCAGTGGATAAACTGGCGGAAATGGTAGAGGCTCAAGGCGGCAATAAGCAGGACGTCTATGATTTGTCTCGTCTGCCGCAAGCAAAGATCATTCATACGGTAACAGCCGAGCAGGACGGCTTTGTAAGCGCGATTGATGCGGAAGCGATCGGTCATGCTTCTGTTGTCTTGGGTGCTGGCAGATTGACAAAAGAAATGCCAATTGACTTGGCAGTAGGTCTTGTCCTGCACAAAAAACGCGGGGATCAGGTGAAGGCTGGAGAAGTTTTGGCCACCATCCATGCTAACGAAGACCATCTTTTGCAAAATGCGTTAAAAGAGATGGAAGGCGCCTTCCAAATTTCGACAGCAATCGATGGAGAACAACCGTTGATTTATAAAATTATCGAAGTATAGAATGTCCAGGTATTAGTTGATCAATCAAATAAAACAAGGCGTGCACAGCACTTGAGCACGCCTTGTTTTATGAGTAAAAATACAGTTTCTCGAAAAAATATTGTTGATTAAATCTAGTTTTTCATATTCAATAGAAAGATATAACTCGTTTTTTGTTATATAAAATATATTTTACTGTTCGGATTGACTTTATAAAGTTTTATTATTCTACTTGTCAAATTTCGTTGACACCGCTATCATTTCCGATTACTTTTATTGTATTAGACTGTTTGTAAAAGATTATTGCGAAATTCGTAAAAAAATGATGGAGGTTCCCAGAAAATCGTATTTATGAAAAAGCTGGACCATGTCGATAGACAGATTCTGCAAATCCTCCATGAAGATGGGCGTATCCCATATACAGAAATCGCCCATCAACTAGGCGTGAGCGAAGGAACGATTCGATCGCGCATCACTCGACTTTTGCAAGACGGAGTATTCCAATTCGTAATACAACCCGATCCAGAGAAATTAGGATTACATGTGCAGGCTATCATCGGGTTAACCACAAAGCTAGGTTTGCAGAAAGAAGTGGCAGAGAAATTGAGCAAATTTTCTGCAGTACGCTTTGTAGGCGCTTATAGCGGTAAGCACGACTTGATCATCCAAGCGTGTTTCCATAGTAATGATGAGCTGATCACCTTTGTCAATGAACGACTCTCTCAAATTGAAGGCATAGCAGCTGCGGACGTTTCACTGGAACTGAAGCAGTACAAAGACACCTTCTCTTTCGTTCAAGACGACGAGGTGACCCTGCAATGAAAGGGGTTGATGCCTTCCAGCCGAAGTCAAGCAGCTTCGTGTAGTTTTCATTTTTTTTCGTCCTTTATTTTCAGAAAAAAGACAAAAAAGAAAAACGTACTGGGGGTTATTGCGTTGAAAAAGAATGTGTTTGCACTTGTGAGCTCGATTGCTGTTTTAGGAACCGCCCTAGCAGGGTGCGGAGGAGGACAACAAACTGCCACTCCACCGGCAGGAGGTACACCAGCACCTTCACAGCCTGCAACACCAGCTGCTGAGAAGAAGCCACAAGTTTTAAAGATGAACCTGCACTCGGAGCCACCTACAACTGATCCTGGGCTCGCAGAGGACACGACTTCAGGCGCGATTATCTTGGCAACCTTTGATGGTTTGACCCGCATTGGGACTGACGATAAGCCGCATGAAGCTGCCGCTGAGAGCTACACCGTCTCTGATGATAAGCTCACTTACACATTTAAAATCAGAGACGCGAAATGGAGCAATGGTGACCCAGTAACAGCACATGACTTTGAGTATGCTTGGAAGCGTGCTCTCGATCCAAAAACAGCTTCCAACTACGCATATCAGCTGTACTACGTGAAGAATGGCGAAAAAGCAAACAAGGGCGAAGCAAAGCTTGATGAAGTAGGCGTGAAGGCACTAGACGATAAGACGCTGGAAGTGAAGCTGGAGAATCCGACTCCTTACTTCCTGGAACTGCTCGCATTCCGTACCTACTTCCCAGTTAACAAAAAAGTAATTGAAGCAAATCCGAAGTGGGCAGGCGAAGCAAGTTCGCACGTCGGGAATGGACCTTTCAAAATCGAATCTTGGGAGCACAAGAGCAAGATGGTGCTCGTGAAGAACGAAAATTACTGGGATAAAGACAATGTAAAGCTTGAGAAAATCGAATTCTCCATGGTAGAAGACGAAAATACAGAGCTCTCCATGTTCGAAAATGGCGAAATCGATTGGGCTGGCGCACCTATGAGCGCTTTGCCAACAGATGCGATTCCTGCATTGAAAGAGCAAGGAAAAATTCAAACCAATCCAATCGCGGGTACTTACTGGTACAAGTTCAATACCGAAAAGCCGCCATTTAATAACATAAAAGTAAGGAAAGCATTTGCCTACTCGATCGATCGACAAGCCTTGATCGACAACATTCTCCAAACGGGTCAAATCCCGGCAATTGGCGCTGTTCCTCCATCCATGGTGCTGAATCCAAATGGCTATTTCAAAGACAATGATGTAGAAAATGCGAAAAAGCTCTTGGAAGAGGGACTGAAAGAAGCAGGTATGAGCAAGCTTCCACCGATTGTCTTGTCCTACAATACATCTGAGGCTCACAAGAAGATTGCGGAGGCCATCCAAGACCAATGGAAGAAAAATCTCGGCGTAGAAGTGAAACTCGAGAATAAAGAATGGAAAGTTTACCTCGAAGATATGCATGAGGGTAAATTCCAGATTGGACGGATGGGTTGGCTGGGTGACTTCAATGACCCAATCAATTTCCTGGAACTCTTCAAAGATAAAATGGGTGGGAACAACGATACGCGTTGGGAAAATGCAAAATATAAAGAGTTGTTGAACCAATCTGCAAAGGAATCCGACCTCGAGAAACGTAAGAAAATTTTGGCAGATGCCGAGCAAATCCTGATGGATGAAATGCCAATCATGCCAATTTACTGGTACACACAATCTTGGGTTCAGAAACCAGAGGTGAAAGGTGTTCACCAAACGGGTCTGGGTGACGTGGATTGGAAAGGCGCATACATCGAGTAATTTCATAACGAAGGAAACGGGATTTGCAGCAGAGGGTATATGGTTGCACATATACCCTCTGCTATGCAAGCCCTTCCCATAAATTTCAGCTGACATGATTGCCAGCAAAGAGAAAATAGAGAGAGAAGCTTTACTGCAAGAGATCTAAGGGTTATTTACACAGCCGATTTTTACACTGTGTCGGCAGCGTTCCGCAGTGTAAACATGGGACGTGAAAGCAATCAAAAATCTACCAAGGGGGTAAGTTAGTTGATCCGTTATCTCGGTAAGCGCATCATTTTTATGCTCATCTCGCTCTTCTTAATTGTAACGGCCACCTTCTTCATCATGAAAGCAGTACCAGGTGGTCCATTTACATCCGAGAAGCAGGTCCCGCCGGAAATTAAGGCAGCACTAGAGGCAAAGTACAAGCTGAACCTGCCGTTGCATGAACAATACTTTGAATATTTGAAAGGTGTAGTCACATGGGATCTCGGTCCGTCGTTTACGGAGAAATCTTCGAATGTTAACGACATGATTAATCGTGGTTTCCCTGTTTCTGCTCACTTAGGAGCACAAGCTTTATTGCTCGCTATCTTTGGTGGAATTACGTTAGGGGTTATCGCAGCGTTAAACCACAATAGATGGCAAGACTATTCTGCAATGGTTATCGCCGTTTTGGGATTATCGGTACCAAGTTTTATTTTGGCGTCCTTTTACCAATACATTTTCGCTATTAATTTGGGCTGGTTTCCAATCGCGAAATGGGAAGGATTCGAATACACCATCCTTCCATCATTGGCACTCGCCGCATCACCGATGGCATTTATCGCGCGTTTGACGCGTTCCAATATGATTGAAGTTATGGGTCAAGATTACATTAAAACAGCAAAAGCAAAAGGGTTGCACACTTTTACTATTACAGTAAAACACGCTATCCGTAATGCGCTCTTGCCAGTTGTTACTTACCTGGGTCCACTGATTGCTGGTATTTTGACAGGTGCATTCGTTATTGAACGTATTTTCGGTGTTCCTGGTCTTGGTCGCGAATTCGTTTTGTCTATTACAAACCGTGACTATACAGTAATCATGGGTACGACCGTGTTCTACTCCATTATCCTGGTTGTGATGATTCTGATTGTTGACATCGCATACACCTTGGTAGATCCACGGATCAAACTTTCGGACGCAGGAAAGGAGTAATGACACGTGCAAAACTTGACTAAAGAACATTTCGAGCCAATTTCCGTTGACCTTCGTCAAGCTGAAGCAATTAAGCGCCCAAGTCTCTCTTTTTGGTCTGACGTTTGGCGTCGTTTGAAAATGAATAAAGTCGCAATGATTTCTATGATCTTCATTGCTGCGTTAATCGTATGTGCCATTGTGGTCCCATGGCTAACTCCACAAGATTATTTTACGACGGATCTGGCTGGCAAGAACAAAAAGCCGTCTGCTGAACACTGGTTTGGCACAGATGACCTAGGTCGTGACGTATTTGAGCGTATTTGGTACGGTGCACGTATCTCTCTGCAAGTAGGTCTTGCGGCAGCGTTCATTGACCTGATCATTGGTGTGATCTGGGGTGGTATCGCAGGTTTCTATGGCGGTAGAGTAGATGAAATGATGATGCGTATTGCGGACATCCTGTTTGCGATTCCTTACCTGCTGGTTGTTATTTTGTTGATGGTAGTGTTAGAGCCTGGTGTCGGAACGATTATTATTGCCTTAACGATAACGGGATGGATCGGTATGGCCCGGATTGTGCGTGGTCAGATCCTTCAATTGAAAAACCAAGAGTTTGTACTTGCTGCACGCTCCCTTGGTGCTGACGCCAACCGTCTGATCTTCAAACACTTGATTCCTAATGCTTTGGGTCCAATCATCGTAACGCTGAGCTTGACTGTACCGTCCGCGATTTTCGCAGAATCCTTCTTGTCCTTTATCGGACTAGGGGTTTCGGCACCGATTGCATCGTGGGGAACGATGTCCAATGAGGGCTTGCCGGCCATGAAGTACTATCCATGGCGTTTGACATTCCCGGCAATCTTCATTTCCGTGACCATCTTGGCATTTAACTTGTTCGGTGACGGTCTGCGCGATGCAGTAGACCCACGCCTGCGTAAATAGGAGGGATAGTCGTTATGGAACGCATTCTTGATGTAAAAGACCTGCACGTATCCTTCCATACGTATGCAGGTGAAGTAAAAGCAGTCCGCGGTGTGAATTTTCACGTCAACCGCGGAGAGGCTGTAGCGATTGTAGGGGAGTCCGGTTGCGGTAAATCCGTAACCGCTCAAACCCTCATGAAGCTGATTCCTATGCCTCCAGGTGAAATTAAAAAGGGACAAATTCTCTTCAATGGAGAGGATATCGTCAAGAAGTCCAAAAAAGAAATGGAATCGATCCGCGGTAAAGATATCGGGATGATCTTCCAAGATCCAATGACTTCCTTGAACCCAACAATGACCATCGGCAGCCAAATTACCGAGGGCTTGATCAAGCACCAAAACATGTCGAAAGCAGCAGCACGTGATCGTGCCATTGAGCTATTGACCATGGTTGGTATTCCGCAACCTGAGAAACGTGTGGAGCAATATCCACACGAGTTCTCCGGCGGTATGCGTCAACGTGCAATGATCGCAATCGCACTCGCCTGTTCACCGAAGCTGTTGATCGCGGATGAACCGACGACAGCTTTGGACGTAACGATTCAGGCGCAAATTTTGGACCTGATGAAAGAATTGCAAAAGAAAACAGGCACTTCCATTATCTTGATCACACATGACCTTGGTGTAGTTGCTGAGATGTGTGACCGCGTAATCGTTATGTACGCAGGAAAAGTGATCGAGACAGGAACAGTTGACGATATTTTCTACAATCCGCAACACCCTTACACCAAAGGCCTGCTTCGCTCGGTACCACGTCTTGACTTGAACCGTGACGAGCCACTGACACCGATTTTTGGTACGCCGCCAGACCTTCTGCGTCCGCCAGTTGGCTGTGGATTCACTGCGCGTTGCGAATCAGCGATGCGTGTGTGCCAAGAGATCGATCCTGAGCTGAACGACATCAGCACAACTCAGCGAGCAGCTTGTTGGCTTCAGCATCCGCTTGCTCAGAACCGTGCGTAGAAGGAGGGATATCAGTGGATAAACGTGAAAATTTGATTGAAGTACGCAATCTAAAGAAATTCTTTTCCATTGGCGATAATACTCTGAAAGCTGTAAATGATATCTCGTTTGAGATCAAACGTGGAGAAACATTGGGCGTAGTAGGAGAGTCAGGCTGTGGGAAGTCCACTGCCGGTCGTACCATCTTGAGACTGTACGATGCGACTGAAGGGGACGTCCTGTTTGAAGGCAAGAGCATCATGAACCTGAACCAGCAGGAAATGAAGGCAATGCGCCGTAACATGCAAATGATTTTCCAAGATCCTTACGCATCCTTGAATCCGCGTATGACAGTCGGGGATATCATCGGCGAGGCGTTGGATATTCATGGTCTGGCGACTGGTCAGAAGCGCAAAGAGCGCATTCAGGAGCTCCTTTCCTTGGTGAGCTTGAATCCTGAGCATATGAACCGCTTCCCACACGAGTTTTCAGGTGGTCAGCGCCAACGTATCGGAATTGCCCGTGCATTGGCAGTAGAGCCAAAATTCATCGTGTGTGACGAGCCGATCTCTGCTTTGGACGTATCCGTACAAGCACAGGTTGTAAACCTGCTCGAACAGCTGCAAGAAAAAATGGGTTTGACCTACATGTTCATTGCCCATGACTTGTCCATGGTAAAATACATTTCCGACCGAGTAGCGGTTATGTACTTGGGTAAAATGGTTGAGCTGGCAGAAAGTGATGCTTTGTATGAAAAGCCGCTCCATCCGTATACGCAAGCGCTGTTGTCTGCGATTCCGATCCCAGACCCAGAGATTGAGCGTAACCGTGAGCGCATTGTATTGCAAGGCGATGTACCTAGCCCGATGAACCCACCAAGCGGTTGCCATTTCCGTACCCGTTGCCCGAAAGCAATGCCGGAATGCGCTGCATCCGTACCTGTGTGGAAAGAAGTAGAGCCAGGACATTTCGCGGCTTGTCATCTGTATAACTAAATCAATTGCAAATAGCGAGTTCCGAGGCTACTCGTGCAGCCCGGAACTCGTTTCCCTTCATAAGGGAGGTTTTACCTCTGAAAAAAATGGGTATTGTACCCAGAGGCAGTTTTTTCAGGGGTATTTTTTCGGAATTCTTGCACTGGAAAATGGTAGCAGTGATAAAGGGGGCAAGTAGCATGAGCAAATTTTTGTCGCCACGATGGAAAAAGAAGGAGGGAATATCGAATCTCTTAAAAAAAGTGAATCTGACTAGCCAAGTAGCAACGGAAAAGCTAAAAGGCTCTCTTGCTACAAAGATGATTGTGTTTGGTCTAATTCTCGTACTTATTATTATCGGTTCTTTGCAATACATAGCCCTTTCCTTCTCGAAATCAACGCTGTTTAGCATTACCTCTAATCAAGCAAAAATGCTGGCTGACCAGCATGCGAATAGCATGGAAGATGACCTGAAAGCGATTGTGAACTCGACGAAATCGGCGGCAAGCAAGCGTGTGATGATGACAGAGCTGCAGCCGCTTATCATGGAGCAGTTTACTCTATTGCGCCAGGCACATAAAGAAGTATCCCGAATCTATTTGATTGACACGGCTAGCGGAAAATCTCTGTATTCCTTGACAGGTACAAATGAGATTGACTTCAAGCAAAAGCAATACTTCCAGAGAGCACTAACTACGAAATCCTTGGTTATTTCTGATGAAGAAATCGTTGAGGGCAGCAACAAGAGTTTTCTTTATATTGCGACACCCATAGGGGAAAAGGCCGATGATACGAGCCGATTGTTCGTTGTTGGTTTTACGATTGACCAAATGATTCAAAAAATTCCTGAGATCTCTTTCATGGAGAATGGCTACGCTTTCGTCGTTCGACAAGACGGTTTGGTTGTCGCCCATCAAAATCCGAATAACAACAACAAGCTCGTGTTGGCTGGTGACAAAGATTACGAAGAGATGCTTTCCCTGATGAAGCAAGAGACAAGCAACAGCTTGCTGTACTCTGACCATGGCATTGATTCATTTGCAGCTTTTGCACCGATTCCCATGTTGAAATGGAATGTCGTTTTATCAACGGGAACTGACGAGGTATATGGTGAAGTAGACGGAATGTGGCTGTACTTCGTGCTCTTCAGCTTGCCAATCATCGGACTCTCGGTTTGGGCAATCTGGTGGTTTGCGAAGCGGATTCGACTATCCCTGTTCGCGATCGCCCGAGATATGGATCAGATCGGCGCCGGACATTTTAATATCAACGTAAAAGTAAATGGCAATGACGAGCTGGCTATGGTTGGCCGCAAAATGAATGAGATGGCAGCTGAACTTCGCAAGCTGATTGCCCTTGTACAGGGACAAGCAACACAACTGAACGTAGCGACAGATGAGTTGACTCTGTTTGCGCAAGAAAACAAAGGAGCCATTAACGTTATTACGGATAATATTTCGACGATTGCCCATCGCGTTTCTACGCAGACGAATGAAGTGCAAGCAACGGCGAATACCGTCTCGGAAATATCGGAAGGCGTTGAACAAGTGGCGGTGGCTGCTGAATCTACATCGGTTGCCACGACTCGTACGTTTGAGAGAGCGCAAGGCGGAATGGAGTTAGTAGAAAACGTAATCAATACGGTAAGACGTGCCACTAGCGAAGTAGAACGTACTGCTGGGCAAATGCACAGTCTTCGTGAGCGGGCTCGTGAAATTACGAGCATCGTCGAAATGATTACGAGTATTGCGTCGCAGACGAATTTGTTGGCGCTGAATGCCGCCATTGAGGCTGCACGTGCTGGAGATGCTGGACGAGGCTTCTCGGTTGTCGCCAGCGAGGTTCGCAAGCTTGCAGAGGAAAGCAGCTCCTTCTCTGAGCGTATAGCTGCCATTGCCCATTCGATCAATGATGAGGCAATGGATATGAGCAAGCATATGGACGAGATCGTTACCATGGTGAGTGGAGGCTTGCAGTCTGTAGAGTCTGTGGGTACTGCTTTCCAAAATATCGTGGCAGAGATTCAATCGGCTGCAGAGCAGAGCGAATCGATGACGGCGACCTCAGAAGAAATGGCGGCGGGTAATCAGGTTGTGACGAACTCCATGCAACGCCTTGCCACCATGTCGGATGAAATTAGTGAATCCATCTCAGGTGTGGTAGAGACAGTGGATGAACAATTGAATTCGATTGCACGCATTAATGAAAACGTAGAGCAATTGAAAAAAATGGCGGACGAGTTAACGCAAAATGTGAGCCGCTTCGTCATTTAAGAAAGTATCCCTTCTGCTAGTAGCGGAAGGGATTTTTTTGTGAAACCGGATGGTCTTTCGAGAAGATAATCTTGCTGTTTTTGTGTGAATATTTTCCTTTCATGATGGTGAGAATAAAACCATGAATGGAGGGAAGAGACTGCTATGAAACGGAATGGATACCTCGCTCTATGCTTCGTTATGTGCTTTACCATCTTTTCTCCGATGGCGATTGCCAAAGAAAAGGCTGGACAGCAAAAGAGTGACAATCATTTTGCCCCACAAGCTTCATCCGCAGTGATGATTGAAGCGGATACGGGAACAGTCTTGTATGAAAAGAACGCCAATGAAAAAATGCCACCCGCCAGTATCACCAAAGTTATGACCATGCTTTTGATCATGGAAGCGGTGGAGCGGGGAGAGCTTAAGCTTACCGATAAGGTTCGAACAAGTGAAAGAGCAGCATCAATGGGCGGGTCGCAAATTTTTCTTCAGCCCGGTGAAGAAATGACGGTAGAGGACATGATGAAAGGGATTGCGATTGCCTCAGGGAATGATGCCTCTGTAGCGATGGCTGAGCACTTGGCTGGGACAGAAGAGAGTTTTGTCGCGCGAATGAATGAACGCGCTCAGCAGCTCGGCATGAAAAATACGCATTTTGTTAACTCTAATGGACTTCCTGCCGCGAATCACTACTCTTCGGCAGCGGACATTGCGATCATGTCACGCGAGCTCTTAAAGCACGAAGGCATCACGAAGTTCACCGGTACGTACCAGGACTACTTGCGAAAAGATACAGAGACCCCCTTCTGGCTTGTGAATACGAACAAGCTGGTGCGTTTTTATGAAGGGGTGGACGGTTTGAAAACTGGGTACACAGGCGAAGCGAAATACTGTTTAACAGCGACTGCCAAACGCAACAACATGCGTGTCATTGCAGTCGTCATGGGCGAGCCTGATGTAAAGACACGCAATAATGAAGTATCGACTATGTTCAATTACGCATTCACACACTTTCAGGTGACGCCGATGTACAAAAAGGGAGAACCTGTGCGTGCACTCGTAGTGGATAAAGGACAGAAACCGCAAATCAATGCGGTAACACCACATGCAGTGAGTTTGTTGATGAAAAAAGGAGAATCGGCCGATACATTCCAGAAGGAAATTGTCATCAATGAGACTGTTCACGCACCGATAGCAAAGGACCAAGTAATCGGCCACATTTTCATCCGGACGAAAGATGGCAAGGAAGTAAATCGAGTCGATCTGTTCCCGGAAGATCAGGTAGATAAAGCCAACATGTGGGAGATTCTCAAGCGAACCACCAAGAGCATTTTGATTAGCTACTAACAGACAGCATGAGCGCGAAAAGAATCGAGTTGCCCCGAATGGAATGGCGCGGCTGCTCGATTTTTTTGTTCTTTTGTCGGCTGGCAGGAATTGGTTTCGCTGAAGAAGAAAGAGAGTTTCTATCAAGGGAGAAGGAGTGTGGCAGCTATGAGTTTACGAGTTGCGATGGAGACACGGCAGGACGTGCTAGTGATCCGTTTGCAAGGTGAGCTGGATCATCATACGGCAGAGGAGTTGCGCAAGAAGGCAGATGATCTTTTGCGTACCTCTACTATACGTCATATTGTGCTGAGTCTGGCTGATTTGACGTTTATGGACAGCTCTGGTATCGGGGTTATTTTGGGAAGATACAAGCAGATCTCTGCCCGATCTGGAGAAATGTACGTCTGCTCGATCAATCCTACGATCTATCGAATATTTGAGATGTCCGGGTTATTCAAGGTGATCAAGTTTCGCGAAAACGAAGCGGATGCTTTGCATGTTCTGGGGGTGGCGTAATGATGGTACAGCGTAACTTTATGTCAGTGTCGTTTGCAGCATTGAGCCAAAATGAAGCATTCGCACGTGTAGCAGTTGCAGCCTTCATTTCGCAACTCGATATTACGATGGACGAACTGGAAGAAATCAAAACCGTAATATCCGAGGCTGTTACGAATGCCATTATTCATGGTTATGACGAAAATCCAGAGGGTGTGGTACAGATCTCTGTGCGAATTCAAGAGGACAGCATTGATCTGATTGTGGAAGACAATGGAAGAGGAATTGAGGATGTAGAGCAGGCCATGCAGCCACTCTATACGACGAAACCGGAGCTGGAGCGCTCTGGAATGGGCTTTACGATTATGGAGAATTTCATGGATTCTTTGGAAGTGGCAACGGTTGTAGGTAAGGGAACAACTGTGCGCCTCACCAAACGCCTGGCGTTTGCCAAAGCCTTGCAAAATTAGGGGTAGTGCCTATGGGTGCCGATATCAAAAACGCGAGTCAACCATTTCTGACCAATGACCAAGTAAAAGAGCTAATCGCCAAAAGCCAATCTGGCGATACTGAGGCACGAGAGCTTCTCGTCAACAGCAATATTCGGCTGGTCTGGTCCGTCGTTCAGCGCTTTATCAACCGTGGATACGAAGCGGATGATTTGTTTCAGATCGGTTGTATTGGCCTTTTGAAGGCCGTAGACAAGTTTGATCTCTCCTATGATGTTCGATTTTCAACCTATGCTGTGCCGATGATTATTGGGGAAATTCAACGCTTCTTACGCGATGACGGTACAGTCAAGGTGAGTCGATCACTCAAAGAAACAGCCAACAAGGTACGACGAACAAAGGATGAGCTGTACAAGCAATTCGGTCGCGCACCCACGATTGCTGAGGTTGCGGACGCGGTGGGGATTACACCAGAGGAAGTCGTGTTTGCGCAAGAAGCAAATCGGGCACCTTCTTCCATCCATGAAACGGTTTTTGAAAATGACGGGGACCCCATTACGCTGATCGATCAGATTGCGGATGAAGGAGTCAACAAATGGTTTGAAAAGATTGCGCTTAAGGATGCGATCAGTCGATTGACCGAGCGGGAACAACTCATTGTCTACCTGCGCTACTACAAGGATCAGACGCAATCGGAAGTAGCGGAGAGGCTGGGAATCTCGCAAGTCCAGGTATCGCGCCTCGAGAAGCGCATTTTGCAAACGATCAAAGACCAAATTGAGCATTAACAGATGCAAACACTCCGGTCACTACGTGGCTGGGGTGTTTTGTTTTGTGAAAAAAACGGCCATTTCCGTTTAATTGCATGGGTTTTGTGGCTCGGCACATACTAGCGAATAATCAGGTATGTGAGGGAAGGGGAAGGTACCATGAGAGACGCGTTGTTTCTGCTCCTGAGAAAGCGATTGGCTGTACAGCCACAAGCCATGATTACACTTGGAGACATTTGCCAGCTTTACTGGGATGGAGAGCGCGAGGAAGCGTTAAGGCGGATGCCCATTTATCAGACAAAGCCAACGGATGGCAATTTGATCATCATCGATATTATGCAGGTAATTAAAAGGCTGCGTTCTGTCTATCCTGACGTGGAACTGGACGTCCAGGGTGCTCCCCAAATCATTGTGGAGGTGCTTAATCCACGAAAGAAATCGAACCCGATTTTGGTGGCGATGGTGTGGATTCTGCTGTTCATTGGCTCTGGATTGGCGATCATGAATTTCCATACCGATGTCAGCATGATGCAGGTTCACGAACGAATCTATTATTTGATTACAGGTGAAAAGAGCCATCAGCCCTTGTGGATGCAAATTCCTTACTCCATCGGAATCGGTTTGGGGATGATTCTGTTTTTCAACCATATCTTCCAGAAAAAAATCAACGAAGAACCTAGTCCGCTAGAAGTGGAATTGTTTATGTATCAGCAAAGCCTGGATCAATACTACATACAAAATGAAAACAAGGAAAACCAACGGACGAAGAAATGAGCGTCATCAAGTGCTTGTTGCTTATTTTGATCGGACTGGGTGGAGGTCTTGCTGTAGGGAGCGGGCTGGTCGCGTTTATTACCGTTCTGGACATCATTCCGAGGTTGACACAATTAACGAATGCTCATCGATATATCCGCTCCCTGGAATGGGCCTTGGTGGCAGGAGCGCTTTTTTTTACGTTTATTGATTTTTTTCACTGGGGTGCTCATTTACCCGTTCTCGTATCTTCGATTTACGGGATATTTGCAGGGATATTTGTGGGCACACTCGCCGCGGGCCTGACGGAGGTATTGAATGTCTTCCCCATATTAGCGAAGCGAATCCACATGGATGGCAGTCTTCTCTTTCTGTTGATGGCAGTAGTTTTGGGAAAAGTGACGGGTTCCTTACTGCAATGGCTGCTCCATCTGTGAAATGGTAAATACCACTATTCATAGGCATCTTTAGAAAAAGGAAGGATATAGGAAGAAAGCTTACAAAGGGAGTGAAAGGGCATGGCAACCAAAACAAAATCCAAAAACCCCGGATCGATGCAGATGACCAAACAACTGTATCAACAGCAGGCTTCGAAGTTCCAGCCCAAACGAAACGTTCTGCTTAACTCGTTTCGTGCTTTCTGGGTAGGAGGGACCATATGTTTGTTGGGTCAGGCCATTCAAAATATGTATATTACCTTCTTCGGATTTACGGAGAAAACGGCAAGCAATCCGACTGTTGCGACGCTCATCTTTCTGTCCGTTTTGCTGACAGGGTTAGGTGTGTATGACAATATCGGGCAGTATGCTGGAGCAGGATCAGCCGTGCCTGTTACAGGCTTTGCCAACTCGATAGCGTCTGCTGCCATCGAACATCGGAGCGAAGGGTTAGTGCTCGGCGTTGGCGGAAATATGTTTAAGCTCGCTGGTTCGGTCATTGTATTTGGGGTTGTTGCTGCTTTCATTGCGGGAATAATAAAGAGCCTGATCAACATGCTTTTCTAAGGGAGGGCTGTCGGTGTCAAGCAATCAACCAATGAAACGAGTCAATCGGCAAACCTGGCACTTCGATCAAAATGTTCGTCTGCAAAGCTCGGCAGTTGCTGTGGGACCAAAAGAAGGCGAAGGACCGCTGGCGCACTTGTTTGATAAAATCCACGACGATATGTATGCAGGCCAACAGACGTGGGAAGACGCAGAACGCCAGCTGATGGAGGATGCGGTCAATACATTGCTGCAAAAGGCGGGCATCACCGGCAAGGATGTGGATCTCATTCTCGCTGGCGACCTGTTGAACCAGAACATCACGACCAACTTTACAGCAGAAAAGCTGGCCATGCCTCTGCTCGGCATGTACGGAGCATGCTCAACCTCGATGCTCACACTGGCAAATGCGGCGGCTCTGGTAAACGCAGGCTATGCGAGCAAGGCGATCGCTGCTTGCAGTAGCCACAATGCCACAGCGGAGAGGCAGTATCGTTATCCCACGGAATACGGAGGACAGAAGCCCCCAAGTGCCCAGTGGACGGTGACAGGAGCTGGCGCAGGATTGGTTGGAATCGGGGGGAATGGTCCGCGCATTACATATGCGACGATGGGAAAAGTAGTGGACATGGGGATTAAAGACCCGTTCGACATGGGGACGGCCATGGCGCCAGCAGCTGCATCGACGATCCAAACGCATTTTCAAGATACAGGGCGTTCCCCACAATCCTATGATTTGATCGTGACTGGCGACTTGGCTGGTGTCGGCTATCCGATTCTAAAGGAGCTCATGTTGACGGAAGGATACGACATGGATCAAGTCTACAATGATTGTGGGCTGATGATATACTCCCCTGATCAGGATGTGTTTTCAGGAGGAAGCGGTTGCGCAAGCAGTGCCGTGGTCACGTATAGCTACATTATTGATCAGCTCAACCGTGGGTTACTGAAAAACGTGTTGGTTTGCGCCACGGGAGCACTCTTAAGCCCGGTAAGCACTCAGCAGGGAAATTCGATACCGTGCATCGCTCACGCGGTTGCGCTTGAAGGAGGCAGCTAATGGAATACCTGATTGCTTTTGTCGTAGGGGGATTGGTTTGTGTAGTGGGTCAGCTCCTTTTGGATGTTGGCAAGCTAACGCCTGCTCATGTCATGAGTACGCTGGTCGTGGCAGGAGTTTTTCTCGATTTTATCGGCGTGTATGACAAATTTATCGATTTTGCAGGCGCAGGTGCGACTGTACCGATCACGAGCTTTGGTCACTCTTTGTATCATGGAGCCATCGGCGAGGCCGAACAACATGGGTTGATTGGTGTCGCCACGGGGATTTTTGAGGTCACGAGTGCGGGTATATCGGCTGCGATCGCATTCGGATTTTTGGCCTCACTCATTTTTAAACCCAAAGGGTAAGTCCAAGCAGGAAAAGGCGGTGACCCAGCATGGACACAGTACGCCGGAAAGTCATAGTGGTGACAGACGGAGATCATATTGCCCAAAAAGTAATCGAGAATGTCGCCAAGCAATTTGGTGGTCGATGCATATCACTGTCTGCCGGGAATCCGACTCCACTGCGAGGGAATCAGATGGTCGAACTGATTAAAATGACGCCATACGATCCTGTTATCGTCATGTTCGATGACAATGGAGATTACGGCAAGGGTAGAGGGGAACGAGCCCTCGAATACGTGGTGAAGCATCCTGATATCGAAGTAATCGGTGCGATTGCAGTAGCCTCGAATACACATTGGGTCAAGGGTGCGACCGTCGCTTATTCCGTAAACAACCAAGGACAAATTGTAGAAGAAGCCGTGGACAAGGACGGGTACGCAGACGAGCAACTTCAGCATCACATTTATGGAGATACCGTAGATATTTTGAATTCCCTGCATGTACCTAATGTCATCGGTATTGGAGATATAGGCAAAATGGAAGGTAGAGATAGTTTGCAAAACGGTTGTCCCATCACAACGAGAGCGGTGCAATGGATAATGGAAAGGAGCGGCGCTCATGGCACAGGTCACGGAAAAACGTCATCCCATTTCAACTTATCTTGAAGAGAATCAGAGGTATTTGAACGACAGACTTGGTGTCGGTAAGAGTTTTGACATTGGGGTTCATGATTTTTATGTGGGTCATACACGAATGTTGTTGTATTACATAAACGGCTTCGCAGAAAGCATACTGATTTCGCAGATCATGCGTGAGCTGAACGATGTACGTGAGCGGGATATGGGTGACAATGCTTTCGACCATTTGTTTCATAAATTCATCCCTTTCTACCAACTGAGCAAGGTAGAAACCACTGACGAGTTTATGGATAAATTGCTCGTTGGCCAAGTAGGACTGATCATTGACCGATCTCCCCATGCCATTATCCTCGATGCCAAAATCCTGCCGAATCGCACACCGCAGGAGCCCGATACGGAAAGAATCGTCCGCGGCGCCCATGACGGCTTTACTGAAGTGCTTGTAACCAATACAGTTCTTACGCGCCGACGGATTCGTGACGAACGGCTCCGATTCGAAATCATGCAGATAGGGGAGCGTACTAAGACAGATGTTGCGGTTGCCTACTTGCACGATGTAGCAAATGAAGAGCTGGTCCATACATTGAAGGAGCGTCTACAAAACATCCAGATTGACGGGATACCGATGGCAGAAAAAACCGTCGAGGAATTTATCATTGGAAAAACGTTGAACCCCTTCCCGTTAGTCCGATATACAGAGCGGCCCGATGTGGCTGCTGTACATCTATTGGAAGGTCACGTACTGATTTATGTGGATACTTCACCGAGTGTCATGATCACACCCGCCACCTATTTTCATCATGTACAACATGCGGAGGAGTATCGACAAACACCGGTAATCGGTGCTTATCTGCGCTGGGTTCGTTTTCTGGGAATCTTTGCTTCCGTTTTTGTTTTGCCGATCTGGTTGCTGTTGGTCATGCACCCTTCCATGATACCGGAGCCGCTTCATTTCTTAGGGATTAAAAAGATGGGCAGCATTCCTATTTTGGCACAATTTGTGATCGCTGAGGTCGGTCTGGACTTGATGCGAATGGCCGCCATTCATACGCCTGCGCCGCTCTCGATTGCCGTAGGTTTATTGGCCGCGATTTTGGTCGGGGACGTGGCGATCAAGGTAGGACTCCTTGCACCTGAGGTTATTTTGTATTTGGCAGTGGCGGCAATTGGGATGTATTCGACTCCCAGCTATGAGTTAAGCTTGGCCAATC